>NZ_NEHH01000011.1:0-282663 GCF_002112305.1 Pseudomonas sp. R45(2017)
GCCCGAGCCCTGCGGATCGAGGGCGAGGAAGGCCTGTTTGTGCAGGAGTTTTTCCAGGTCCAGATCCGGGTTTTCGCTGACCAGTTCCAGGTCGAAACGGAACGGCTGGCTGATGCCTTCGGTGCCGGTGAACGACAGGACTTGCAGGTCGCCTACGTAATCTTCAACAGTCAGGCTGAAGTGCGTTTCGTTAGCTGGGTTGAACATAAAGTGCTCCCTGTTCGAATGTCATCCGTTACGCCCTCAGCCGCAAACGCTGCAGCCAGGACGAAGTGGCGCCCAAGGCGTCACGCAATTGTTCGGCAGAAATGTTGCGCTCCGCCGCGTCAAAGGCCAGCGCGGTGCGCAGCGCGGGCCAGCAGTGTGTCGGCAGATTTGCCGGGGCTTGCAGTTCGCGATCCAGGTGTTCGTCACGGGCCTGGGTCGAGGGCAAGCGGCGGAACGGGTGTTTGCCGCCCGCCAGTTCATAGATCACGCAGGCCACGCCGTACACGTCCGCGCTGGCCGACAGCGGTTGGCCCTCAAGCAGTTCGGGGGCGGCGTAGCCCGGAGTCCAGGCGTTGAAGCGCTCGCGGCTCAGGTGCGGCAGGCCGGGCAGGATGCCCTCCTCGGCCTGCCCGAGACCGAAGTCAAACAGGCGCACGCCGTCTTCGCTGAGCATGACGTTGCTCGGTTTCATGTCACCGTGCAGCACCCCGCGACGGTGGGCGTAGGCCAGCGCGTCGAGCAGCGGCAGCGCGATGTCGCGCAGTTCTTTCCACGGCAGGCCCAGCGGCCGCTCGCAGAGCAGTTTGTCCAGGGTCAGGCCACGCATGAGTTCCATGGTGATGAAGGCCCGCTGGCAATCGGTGTCGACTTCGAACGTGTGCGGTCGCAGCACGTTGTCGTGGCGCAGGCGTCGGGTCAGGGCGAACTCGCTGTAAAGCAAGGCACTGGCGTCCGGCGACTCGGCAAATTCTTCGCTGAGGATTTTCAGCGCAATGTAAGGATCGGGATCGCCGAACTGTTCGTGCAGCAGATCCCGGGCCCGGTAAACCGCACCCATGCCACCGGCCCCGAGCAGACGCTCGAGGCGGTAGCGGCCTGCCAGAACATCCGGCAGTGCGCCGACGCTGGCCTTGGTCGGCGCCAGCGCGGGTTCGGCGTTGTGCTGCTTGGCGAAGGCGAAGTAAGTCAGGTTGTTGGCCTGCTCTTCGCTCATCAGCAAGTCGTCGACTGAGGATTCGATTTCAGTCATTGGCGGATCACCACGGCCGTCAGGTTGTCGCGGGCGGCGCCCCGCAGGGCGCCGTCGAACAGACGTTCCAGCGCCACATGTGGCGCCGCCAGGCTGAGGGCGTTGCCGAGGGCATCGCTGCTCAGGCCTTGATACAAACCATCGCTGCACAGCAGGAACACATCGCCGGGATAGACCTCGAGCTCCAGCACATCCAGCGTCAGTTGTTCCGCCGCGCCGACCGCCCGGGTCAAGGCCTGGGCTGCCGGGTGCGCCGCTGCCTGTTCGACGCTCATCTGCTGCTCGTCGATCAGTTGCTGCTGCAGCGAATGATCCTTCGACAGCTGATACAACCGCTGCCCGCGCCACATGTAGCAACGGCTGTCGCCGGCCCAGATGCAGGCCGCGCGATTGCCTTCCACCAGCAGCGCCACGACGGTGCTGCCCATGATGCTGTCGTGGCGCCCGGGGGTGACGGTCAACTCCTGCCCCAGGCGCCGGTTCAGCCAGTGCAGGCACTGGCGGATGGCTTTGAGGCGTTCGTCGAAGTCTTCGTGCTGCGGCAGTTCAGCCAGGCTGGCGACGATCAACTGGCTGGCGATGTCGCCGCCCTGATGACCGCCCATGCCGTCCGCGACTACCCACAGCCCATGCTGCGGGGTGTCGAGGAAGGCATCTTCGTTGCGCGACCGCACCTTGCCCGGGTCGGTTCGCGCCGCGCTGCGCCAGGGACTGGCCACCAGCATCAGAGCTGCACCGGCATACGGAAGGTACGCAGCACGCCCATGTCGAACGGGTTCGGCGTGCGCTGGCTGGTCAGCAGGTAGTTGGCGCGCAGGCCACCTACGTCGGCTTTCAGCACCAGCACGTCGCGACCGGTCAGGTACTCCGTCTGCATCAGGTCGAACAGACGGAACAGCGACCACGGGCCGGAGTTCTTCTCGATGCCGATCGGGCGCCCGGCCATCTTGTCCATCACCAGACTAGTGCGACCGTCTTCAGCATCGGTCGGCCACTTGAAGCTCATGGGCAGGATCGGACCGTGGCGGTACTCCATGGTCTTGTCGCCGAACTTGAACTCGGAACGGCTGACCGCCGGATCGAGGGTGTACGGCTCCAGCTTGAACTGCACGGTCGGCTCGGCCGGGTTGATCGAGAAGAAGCTCTGGCGAATGTTCAGGGCCGCCGCCATCTGGTCGAGGAAGACCTTCGACACCGGCAGGCTGCGACCGTCGATGCTGCGCATCCGGTAGTTGCCCGGATCACCGCTGACGAACGGACGCATGTAGCTGTCGAAGAAGCGGTCGATGGTGCCTTGAGCGCGGAAGAACTCGCGGAAATCGCTGATCGCCACGTCGCTGGTGCTCGAGGCGCTGAACGGGTAACGCTTGTTGATGGTCTTGCCATACACGCTGTACAGCTCGTTCTGATAACGGCCGTTCAGGTACTGGTAGGCATCGTTGAGCACCAGGCGCCACGAGTCTTCGGCCAGCACGTTGAACCACACGCTCAGAGGACGCGGCAGACGACCGGACGCATTGCGCAGGTTGGTCAGCGCATCACGCTGGCCGCTCATGCGGGTCTTGGCCAGCTCGAACGCGGCCTGCTCCGGCGTGCTGGAACGGGCGAGGCCCGCCAGTTGCAGTTGCAGGTCGTTGAGCGCGGTGAAGGCCGGGGTCAGGTCAGCGGCCGGACCGTTGTTGTCGTCGAGCAACTTGTGCAGCGGTTCGAAGCGACGTTGCAGGGACTTCTTGGCGGTGTCCGGCAGGTTCTTCGCCACGTTCATGGCCGCAGCCTTGTCCGTCAACGCCGAAGCGAGTTTGCCGACCTTGCCCAGTTTGCCCTTCTGCCCCGCCAGCGCATCGGCAGCGTCACCTGCTTCATCCACCGGTTCAGGAGCTGCCGGAAAGCGGGTGTTCTCACGCACTTCGGTCAGCAGCGCCAGCACCGGCGAGTTGGCCGAGGTCAGGCCCGCCAGTTGCTCTGCGCCTTCACCGGCATCGCTGATCGGCGGCAGCGCCACCTGGCCAACGGCCTCGCTCCAGTAGTTGGCATAGTCGCGGAAGTACAGTTGCTCCAGCTCGACCATCAGGCGACGCAAGTCCATGTCGCTGATGCCCGCGCCTTCGCCCAGCACCCAGTTGTCGCGCAGGATGTCGGTCACCAGCGATGCGCCTTGGACCGAGAAATACTGCTGATAGCCTGTCTGGGTGTAGAAGCCCGGAATCACGTATTCAGTGCCAATGAACAGCGAGCCCTGCGGCCCGAGGTGCTGGCTGAAACGGTAATCCGGCAGGTTGCGCGCCTGCTCGCGGAGCATGCGGTAAACCACGGTCGCCAGCGACTCGCTGCGCAGGATCTGACGCGCCTGGGCCACCAGTTGCTCGTTGAGCGGATAGATAAACGGCTGCTGCAACAGACGCTCGAGGTGCGTGTTCAGACCGTTCTGCACCGCGGTGTTGCCGGTGTAGCGCTGCGACCAGTCCGCCGCGATCCAGTCCTTGAGCCATGCCGCGTCACGACGATCCTTCATGTTCAACATCAGGTACGCGCGCAGGCTGTTGATCAGCTTTTCGCGGTCCTTCATGTTGGCGCGGATCTGGCCTTCAAGCATCGTTGCAACGCGCGGCAGCAGTTGCTTTTCGAGCTCGTGCTCGTAAGCCTCCTTGACCACCGGATTGACGTCCTGGCCCTGATACAGACCCATCCGTTCGTGGTACGCCGCGTCGCCTTTTTTCGGAAACACCTGGGTGGCAGCGTAGCTGGTGTCGAGGGTTTTCAGCGTGCCCATGGCGTCATCGCGCGGCGACAGTGCCGTGCGTTGCTGCGTCCAGTTCTGCGCCAGATTGCGCAGGTTTTCCAGACGCTCGTAGTTGGCCGAGAAACCACCGGCCCAGAGCATGCCGAACAGGACCAGCGCACCCAGTGCGCCGACGTACAACGCACGCTGGCCCCAGTGGATGCGGCTGCGCTCGCGCTTGTCCAGACCGGCCAGATCGGCCTCGGGGAAAATCACCCGGCTGAGCAAGTGATGGATGAAACGCGAACGACCGCTGCGCAATGTCGGCAGCACGCCGGCGCTCATGCCCAGACTCGCGCCGATGCCGGCCGTGGTCGAATCCATTTCCTGAGTCAGGTGCGGTGCGCTGGTCAGGTAGAAACCACGCAGTTGCGTCGCACGCTGGTAGCGGTTGCCGGTGAACGCCATGTCGACCAGCAGGCACAGACGCTCGCCGATCTGGCCCATCTGGTGCGGGAAGTCGAGGATGCGGCCACGGCGCTGGGTGTCGCGCTCGGAGTGCATGCGCATGATCACCTGGCTGTTGAGGCGACGCAGCAGCTCTTCGAACTCGTTGCGCAGCACCGTCACGTCGGTGCCGACCTGATCCTTGCGGAAACTGGTGCCCAGCACCTGATCGCTTTCTTCGCGGGTCAGTTGATCGAAGAACTCGTCGAAGCCCAGCAGCTTGTCGGCCTTGCTCAGCACCAGATACACCGGCACATCGACGTGCAGCTTCTGATAGACGTCTTGCAGACGCGCACGCACCTGGCGGGCCAGGGTTTCGATGTCCTGTTCGCTGCCACCGGTCAGGGTTTCCACCGGAATGGTCACCAGCACGCCGTTCAGCGGACGACCGCGACGACGCTTGCGCAACAGTTCCAGCAAGGTGGTCCAGGCGCTGCCGTCGACTTCCGCATCCGGCTGGGTCAGGTAGCGGCCGGCGGTGTCGATCAGTACACCGTGATCGGCGAAGTACCAGTCGCAATGACGGGTGCCGTGGGTGTCGCGGGTCAGCTTGCGGTCGATCTTGTTGATCGGGAATTCCAGCCCGGAGAAGTCGAGCAGGCTGGTCTTGCCGCTGGCCTGCGGGCCGATCAGCAAGTACCACGGCAAGTCATTGCGCCAGCGCTCGCTGCGGCCGCGGTACAGGCTCGAAGTCTTCAGGGTTTTCAGGGCGTCCTTGAAACGCTCCTTCAACTCTTTCTGCTCTTCGTCGATCAACTCTTCGCGGCGGATACGGTCCTGGCCATCTTCGGTTTCTTCGACGGCTTTCTTGCGGATACCGGCGCGCCAGCTGACGAAGACCATGGTCAGGCCCCAGATCAGGAACAGCACGCTGATGGTCAGCAGGCGCGAAGTCGCGCTTTCCCAGAACTTGTAGTCATCCACTGCCAACAGCGGGCCGACGAACCACACCAGCAGCGCCACGAACAGCACCAGCAGCAGGGTCCAGACCCAGGTCTGGCGCAGGAAGGCGCCGACTTTCTTGAAAAACTTTTTCATCACACGTCCCTGTTTACGGCTGCGACTGCGGCGAGGCCGCGGCCGGATCAAGCGGCTGATAAGGTTGCAGAACGGTGTCGCGCTGCTCGCCCAAGACCCAGGCGAAGCCCGAATACATCATCACCAGACAGACGAAGGTGAACAGCACCACCATCCACGCCGGCACGATGCGCACCAGATTGCGGCGCTGATCGTTGAGGCCTTCCCACTGCGGCGACAATTCGCGCGGCACGTCGCCACGCAACTGACGGATCTGGCGGTACAGGGCGTCGCGGATGCCTTCGAGTTCCAGCATGCCGCGCGCCTGCACGCGGTACTTGCCCTCGAAACCGAGGGACAGGCACAGGTACATCAGCTCCAGCATCGGCAGGTGCTTGACCGGGTTTTTCGACAGCCGATCGAGCAGCTGGAAGAACTTCTCGCCACCGAAGGTTTCGTTGTGGAAGCTGCTGAGCAGGCTCATCTGCGACCACTCGCTTTCGTTGCCCCACGGCGTGGTCACGACGGCTTCGTCGACCACGGTGCAGAGCACATAACGGGCGGCCATCACCTGGCTGCTTTCGGCGCCGTTGTGCAGGGCGCGCACTTCGAACAGCTTGAGCCCGGCGGTCAGGCGCTCGTTGAGCGCGTAGAGGTCTTCGCGGGTTTCGCTGTGTTTGAGGCGCACCACTTCCGACAGCAGTTCGGACGACGCGGCCACCAGCGAATTGAGGCTGATGTTGAAGGCTTCCGCCGGGCGCAGGCGCGCGGCGTAGATCATCCGTTCTTCCAGTTGTTCGAAGCGCGGTGGCGCGGCGAAGTCGGTCAGCGGACTCGCCGCAGGGCCATGGCCCTGACGGTCGAGCAGGACGGTTTTGTCGTCCTGGTTGTGTTCCATGTCCTTGATCATGTCGGTCAGTTCCTGATGGCCCAGAATTTCAGTTCAAGCTCGGCGAATTCGCCGGACACATGGAACGCGAAGCCGCCGGAGCGCTCGAGTTGTGCCAGGTCTTCGGAACTGAGTTCGAGGATGAAATAGGTTTTGTTGGAGTGGAACGCGATCTGCCGCGGGGCCACCGGCAACGGTTTGACCTTGATCCCCGGCAGGTGCAGGTTGACCAGTTGGCGGATGCGCTCCACCGGGCCGACCTTGAGGTGCGCAGGCAAGCGATTGCGCAGTTCTTCGGAGTCGCAGTTGGCACTGGCTGCCAGCACGAACGACGCCGAGCCCAGCAGTTTGTGGTCGTGCAGCGGCGACACGATGATCCCGTACTGACGCGCTTGCAGGATCAGTTCGATGGCGTGCTGTTCCAGCACCATCGACAGTACCTGACGGATCGACTCCATCAGTTTGCGGAAGCTCGCGCCCTGGTCGGCGTGGGAGTAACGGCTGTCCAGACGCGGGCGTTTGCTGTCGCTGGAGAAGGTCGCCAGATCGCCGAGCATCGTCAGCAGCGTGCGGTACAACTCTTCCGGGTGAACCTGCTCCAGGCCGAGGTAGTGGCGCAGCAGCAGTTCGGTGCGGTTGATCAGTTGCAGCATCATGAAGTCGCCGATTTCCGCGCCGCCGACCTTGCCGTTCGAACGAATGCGCTCGGCAATGGTGTCGCCCCGGTGACCGAGCATGCTGATCACTTCTTTCAGGCACGACAGCAGGTAGCTGGAGGCGTGGGCCTGAATGTAGGTCGGCACGAAATCCGGATCGAGGCTGATCACGCCGTCCGGTGTGGTGTCGAGCACGTCGCAGATTTTCAGCTTCACGTAGGCCTGGTCGCTCTGCTGCTCGCCGAGCAACAGCTTGAAATCCGGACGGCCGCAGCTGACCTGGCTGGCGGAATCATCGCCGGCGTTGGAGTCGGCGACTTCGGCGTCATACGCGGTGTACCGCGCAAGAACGTCGGACTGCTCCGGGCGACGGGCCTCGATGTGGTTACCGGTGACCAATGGCAGCGCCAGGTAGATCGGCGTGTTGCCGGTGTTCGGCGGCACGTCCAGCGCCAGCGGTTCGGTGTTGCCGCCGAGTTCGAACAGGCTGCCGTCCGGCAGGATCCCCGAGGCTTCACTGATTACCAGTTTGCCCATGTTGAGGAACTGCAGGTCGATCTCCAGATTCAGGAACCCCCAGGTGTAGCCGCCCAGCAACCGGGTGCGGGTCTTCATCTGGTGATCGTAGTAGCGGTCGTTGTGCTGGAAGTGCTGCGGACGCAGCAGCATGCCTTCCTGCCAGATGACTTTATGGGTATTCATGATCAGTCATCCGCCTTGGCGAGCACTTCGTTGGTCTTGCGGATACCGGCCTGATCCAGGGTCAGATCGGCTTCGGTGACTTCCAGCGGCGTGATCGGGAACGTGTGGCGCCATTTGGTTTCCGGCAGGTCGCGGTATGCGGCGAGGATGCCGATGAAGCGGCTGCCCTCCTCCACGCTGAGTTTCAGCTCCACGGTTTCACCCGGGCGCAGTTCGAGTTCTTCGCTGGCCACCAGATCCGGGTTGAGGGATTCCTTGGCGCGCTCGTAGAGGCTGAAGAAATCGGCGTTCTCGAACGTCACCGGGTGCTTGAGTTCGAACAGGCGCACCACGATCGGCGACGGACGACCGTTGAGGTCCGGGTTCAACTGATCGCTGCCGGTCAGCTTCAGGTTGATCTTGGTCACTTTCGAATACGGCGACAGCGACGAGCAACCGGCGAGCAGCACCAACAGGGTGAGCGCGGTCAGCGTCTTGAAAAAAGCGGTCGAGCGGCGAGACATGCGCATCATCCTTGGTGGTCGGTGTGGAGGGTGGAGATCAGGCGGATCTGTTCTTCGTAGGCCTGGGCGAAGTCGCGGGCCAGCAGGCGCTCGCTCCAGTCGTCGTCCTGACGCAGCGCATGGTGGTAGCGGTTGAACGCTCTCCAGCGGCCGCCGGCGGTGGCGAGCAACGGCTTGTTGTCACGCTCGAAACGCAGGGTCAACTGCTCCGGCGAGAAGTGCTCCAGAGTGCCGCGCACCGCCGCGCGGCTGGCGGTCAGCAGCGCCACCTGATGCGCCTGCAAATCGCGGAACGCCCGGGAGATCGCCTGCTCGGCCGGCAAATGGCCCGGCTTGTGCGGTTGCAACAGGATGTCCAGCGCTTCGCTCGGATCGACGGCGAATTTCAGCGGATTCTTGTTGGTGCCTTGCACGGTGGTCTGGGCCAGACGCAGCTCGTTCTTCAGCTCGGAACGGGTGCGCAGGCTCTGTTGCAGACCGCCGATGCTCTGGCGCAGCAGACGTGCGGCATTGACCGCCAGTGCTTCGCGCTCGTCATGGCTCAGGCCTTTCAGATCGACACCGAGGGCCGCGCCGAATTTATCCCAGAAGGTTTCGCTCTGACGCTCGACCGCTTTCGGTGCCGGCGCAGGCTCAGGCTTGGGCTCGACGATCAGCTCCGGCACCATCAGGCTTTCCATGTCGATGCGCGCGTAGTCGGCGCGCTGACGGGAGTCTTCAGGATCGGTAACCGGCGCGAGCATCTCCTCGAATTCCGAGTACACGCGCTCTTGCTGCTCCAGCGACTTCAGCGGGTCGAGGTCGAGGAACGCGTCGTCCGGGATGATGGTGCCGGCGGCGCGTGGCTGGCCGACTTCACCGTCGAACGTCGCCGGGTCGCGCACCAGTCGCGCACGAATCTCGAAGTCGCCCAGCACGTAGGTGCTGCCGTGCTCGATGCGCACCGGTTCGCCCTTGTGCAGGCGTGCGCCGCTGTCGCCGTCCTGAACACCGTTGCTGCTGGTGTCGGTCAGGAAAAACGTGCCCTCGCGATAGCTGACAATCGCGTGGTGATTGGACAAGTGACGCTTGCGGTCAGGGATGATCCAGTCGCAGTCCTCGCCCCGCCCGATCACGCCACCGGCCTGTTTGAAGGTCCGCTGGCACAGCTCGGTGGGCACGAACTGCTTGGTGTTCAGCATTTCGAAAACCAATTCCATGTTTGATGCTCCTTGCGGTCACTTGCCGCGATTGACCGCCTGCGGATCACCCAACGGGCGGTAATCGTTATCGTTGAATTTGTAATTGCCGCTGCAACCGCCGAGGCCGCATAGAACGACGAGGGTCAGCAGGACAGCGTGCCAGTGACGAACAGACATCAGAGGGTCTCCAGGTGTAGACAAAGCACAAAGCGCCGACCCTCACGGGCGGCGCTAAAATAGGTGTTCGAGGTGAATCCGACGGACTTTTGCCTACCCATCGAAATCTCCCAGATTGATGTTCAAGCGGCCGAGCCGGTACAGCAGCGTGCGTCGCGGCAAGCCCAGTTCACGGGCGGCGAGCGTCTGGTTGCCGTCGTTCTTGCGCAGGCAATCGAGCAGCAGATTGCGTTCGACCGCTTCCAGTCGTTCGCGCAGATTGAGGCCGCAGTGGTCTTCCGGCACCGGCGCCGATTCCAGGCGCAGCGAGAAATGCTCCGCCAGCAACTCGCCGCCCTCGCACAACAACACTGCGCGTTCGACCAGGCCTTTGAGTTCACGCACGTTGCCGGGAAAGGTGTAGCCGGACAGGTGTTCAAGCGCCGCGTCCGACCAGCGCACCGGATCACGTTGCAGGAAGGTGCAGGCCTTGTCGGCGAAGTGTTTGGCCAGGTCGAGGATGTCGCCTTCGCGCTGACGCAGGGCCGGCAACTCGATCGGAAATTGCGCGAGACGGTAGTACAGGTCTTCGCGGAATTTGCCTTCGCTGACCAGCACCGACAGATCGCGGTGCGTCGCGGCGATGATGCGCACGTCGATCTTGTGGGTGTCGTTGGAGCCCAACGGACGGATCTCGCCTTCCTGCAACACGCGCAGCAATTTGGCTTGCAGCGACAGCGGCATGTCACCGATTTCATCGAGCAACAGGGTGCCGCCATTAGCCGCATCGAACAGCCCGGCGCGGTCGCGATCAGCCCCGGTGAACGCGCCTTTGCGATAGCCGAACAGCTCGCTCTCCAGCAAGTTTTCCGGGAACGCCGCGCAGTTCTGCACGATGAACGCCTGGGACCGGCGCGGGCCGCAATCGTGGATCGCCCGCGCGACCACTTCCTTGCCGGTGCCGGTCTCGCCACGCAACAGCACGGTGTACGGGCTGTGCAGGACTTTGCTGATCAGCGAATAGGTCTGACGCATCGCCGCGCTCTTGCCGATCAGGCCATAGCCACTGGCACTCGGCAGGCTGCGCACGACCGGCGCGGCCGCATCCACTGGCTGGCGCAGACGTTGCAGCAGATGCAGCTGACCCAGCACGAACGAGCCGAGCTGGCCGAGAGAATCGGCGAAGCCTTGCAGGTTGATATGTCGACGGCTGGCGCACAGCAACAGGCCTTCGACAGCCTTCTGCTGATTGACCAGCGGCACGCACAACAGCGACTGCCACGGCGTGGACGATGCCGGCAGAAAGCTGGTTTCGTGCAGGCTGCCGCCCAGGTCATCGAAGCTCACCACGCGGTTCTGGCACAGGGCGAACTGCAACAATTGCTCGCCGTTGTAATCCGCTGGCAGGCTCGCCGCGCTGCGCGGTTGCAGCACGCCGTCGAGGCATTCGGCGTTCATCCCCAGCGACGTGTGCGTGGCGTCCAGCAAGTACAGCTGCGTCAGTTCGCAACCGCTCAGCCCCGCCAGACCGCGCACGAAGTCACCCAGCAGCGCAGCACCGTCCGCCGCGCGCGACAGGCTGGCGAACTGCGCCAGCAAGGCTTCGGCATAGAGCAGTGGCTGCGGCACTTGAGTGAACATCACACTCACCTCAGGCGAACTCGCAGGTCACGCTGGCTTCGCCGTCGAGCGTCGCATGCACGCGCTTCAGGCTTTCACCGGTGGCCATGGCGTCGAGCAAACGGTCGGCCACCAGCGGCAGCACGTGCTGGTCGAGCAAATGGTCGATCAGGCGCGCACCGCTTTCGCTTTGGGTGCAGCGCTCGGACAGGTGATCGACGAGGTTCTGGCACCAGGTGAAATCCAGCTGGCGACGGTTCAGACGCTCGCCCAGACGACCGAGCTTGATCTCGATCAGCTCGCGCAGCACCGGGCCGCCAACCGGGTAGTACGGCACCACTTTCATCCGCGCCAGCAGCGCTGGCTTGAAGTGTTTGCTGAGCACCGGGCGAATGGTTTCTTCCAGCACTTCGGCGGTCGGACGCGCACCGTCTTCGCAGAGGTCGCTGATCTTGTCGCTGCCCAGGTTCGAGGTCATCAGGATCAACGTATTGCGGAAGTCGATCTCGCGCCCTTCGCCGTCGTTGGCCACGCCTTTGTCGAAGATTTGGTAGAACAGATTGAGCACGTCCGGATCGGCCTTCTCGACTTCATCGAGCAGCACCACCGAGTACGGCTTCTGGCGCACGGCTTCGGTGAGCATGCCGCCCTCGCCGTAACCGACGTAGCCTGGCGGTGCACCGATCAGGCGGGAAACGGTGTGTTTCTCCTGGAACTCGGACATGTTGATGGTGGTGATGAAACGGTCGCCGCCGTACAGCAGGTCGGCGAGTGCCAGTGCGGTTTCGGTCTTGCCGACGCCGCTCGGGCCGACCAGCAGGAACACGCCGACCGGTGCGTCAGGCTTGTTCAGGCCGGCAGCGGTGGCGCGCATCGAGCGATCCAGGGCGTGCACGGCTTGTTCCTGACCCCGAATGCGGGTGCGCAGGTCGGTGGCGAAGCTGGCGACCTTGGCGTTGTGCTCGCGGGCCAGTTGCGCCAGCGGCACGCCGGTCCAGGCGCTGATCACTTCGGCTACCAGACGCGGGCAGACTTCGAAGCTGACCAGACGCTCCTTGACCTGAGCGGCGGTCAGGGCGCTGTGGGTTTCGTTGAGTTGCGCTTCCAGCGCTTCGACGCTTTGGCCTTCTTCAACCTCGGCAGCAACGGTTTCGATCACCGTGCCTTCGGCGTCTTCTTCAACAGTCACTGTCGGCTCGACCGCAGCGGCTTCGCGGGCCTTGGCCAGTTGCTGACGCAGTTCCAGCAGGCGCTCGGCCAGTTGTTTCTGCTCGGTCCACTGGGTTTCCAGTGCGACCATTTCGGCTTCGGCTTCGTCCAGACGCGCTTCCAGTGCCTCCAGCGCTTCGTGGTCGATCAGCAGACCGGCTTCGGCATCGCGGCGCAGGGCCTGACGCTGACGGCCACCTTCAGCCAGTTCGCCACGCAGGCGCTCCAGGCTTTCCGGGGCGGCAGCGAGGCTGATGCGAACACGGGCGCAGGCGGTGTCGAGCACGTCGACAGCCTTGTCCGGCAGTTGGCGTCCGGCGAGGTAACGGGCGGACAGTTCCGCTGCAGAAACCACCGCGTCATCGCGCAGGTAGATGCCGTGGCTCTTTTCGTAGACCTGCGCCAGGCCACGCAGGATGGTCACCGCTTCGCTCACGGTCGGTTCGTGCAGCTGAACCGGCTGGAAACGACGGGCCAGCGCCGGGTCTTTCTCGAAGTATTTCTTGTACTCGGCCCAGGTGGTCGCGGCGATGGTGCGCAGTTCGCCGCGCGCCAGTGCCGGTTTCAGCAGGTTGGCCGCGTCGGAACCGCCGGCATTGCCGCCCGCGCCGATCAGGGTGTGGGCTTCGTCGATGAACAGGATGATCGGCTTCGGCGAGGCTTTGACCTCGTCGATCACGCCTTTCAGACGACGTTCGAATTCACCTTTGACGCTGGCGCCGGCCTGCAACAGGCCCATGTCCAGCGACAGCAGCTCGACGCCCTTGAGCACCTGCGGCACTTCACCGGCAGCGATGCGCGAGGCCAGGCCTTCGACGATGGCGGTTTTACCGACACCGGCTTCACCGACCACGATCGGGTTGTTCTTGCGGCGACGGGCGAGGATGTCGACCATCTGGCGGATCGCGCCATCGCGGCACAGCACCGGGTCGAGTTTGCCGTCGCGGGCCTGTTGGGTCAGGTTGTGGGTGAAGCGCTCCAGCAGCGATTCGCCCGGGGCGGCCGGCTTACCGTTGGCCGCTGCCTGAGGCTGTTGCGACAGGGCAAATTCCTTCAGGCGATCGATGTTCAGTTTGGCCAGCAACGGCTGGTAGCGGCTGCCGGCGTAGCGCATCGGGTTGCGCAGCAGCGCGAGGATCAGCGCCGCGTCTTCGACCGAGGTCTGGCCCAGTTCAAGGTTGGCCACCAGCAGCGCGTCCTGCAGCCACTGCACCAGTTCCGGGGCGAACACCGGGTTGCGCGAAGCGCTGTGCTCGACCCGCGATTGCAGGGCGGCGCTCAGCTCGCCGGCATCAACATCGGCATCCTGCAGCGCGCGGGAGAGCAGACCGTTCGGGCGCTCCAGCAGGCCGAGCAGCAAGTCTTCGACCAGAATCTTGCTGCCGCCACGGGCCACGCAGCGCTCGGCCGAACGCTCCAGATCGCGACGGGTTTCGGCGTCCAGCGCCTGGATGAGTTGTTGCAGGTCTACGTTGATCATGGCTCACGTCCTTAATGAATTTTGCTGCCCAGGGTCACCACGCCGTCTGCTTTCTCGCAGCCCAGCCAACTGGTCCACCCCAGGCGACAGTCGTTCTTCTCGCCAATGCGCAGTTCGCGGATTTCTTCCGGGCGCAGCACCAGGCGAATGTCGTAATCGAGCGGGTCACGCAAGGTGAACCGCACCAGCGCGCAAAGCGGCTGGTAACCGAAACCGATGGGCAGGAATTCGTGGAAGCGTTCCCAGTCGAGTTCGGTGATGTGAATGCGGAATTTGCCGCTGCGATCGCGCACGCGTTCGCCCAGCACCAGGTCTTCACCCAGTACGCTGTTGGCGAAGCCGAGGCGGTTGCGCTGTTCTTCGAGGATTTCCACGCGGCGCTCGATGCACTGCTCGATGACCAGGTCTTCGTGCTTGAAGTAGTAACGCAGCACCGCTTCGATCAACGCCGCCGAGTGCGCCCGCAAGCTGAGCAGGCCGAGGTACGGCAGCAGGCGTTTCCAGTTCAGTTCCTTGGCCTTGCGAATCTCGTCGCCGCCGAGGCCGATCAGGGCGAACAGCTGCGAGGAAAACGGGTCGACCGCGCCGCTCTGGAAGCTCGCGCGGTAACGGTATTTGCGCCAGATCGGCAGCATCAGCCGTTGCAGGCGATGGTGGAACAGGTCGAGGAAGTTGCGCGTCGGGTTGCCGTCTTCGCTGTCGCCCAAGGCTTGCTCGCCATAGAACGCCGGCAGCGGCGAGCCGGAACCGACCAGACCGATCAGGTTGAACCGCAGGCGCGCGCGCATCTGCCCGTGCTCTTCAAAAAACTCCACGCGATCGACGTCGCTGCGCGGAAATCCGAGGCTCGGGTTGGCCTGGAATTCCAGCTGGTCGTACAGATCGTCTTCGCTCAGGTACGGGTGCGCATCGCGCAGCCGGTCGATCACCAGCAGCACGGCCTGAAACAGCGAGTACTCGCGTATTACCTTCGTCAGCCCGCTTAAAGCAGGGGCTGCAGGCCCATACGTGGTGTCCATTGGTACACCTCTCCCTGTGTGCTTTTTACCCGCAGCTCATGGAATGAATTGAGACTGGCGTAAAGCGCGAAAAACTCGTTGAGAACCGAGGCGAAGACGAACAGGTCGCCTTCGCCGATATACCCTTCCGGGTCGATGGTCAGTTCGGTGCGCAGACCGCGCACCGGCAAACCACGGTGCAAGCGGTCCACGTGGTGATGCTTGATGTGCTTGAGACCGCCGAGCAGGCGTTTGCTGACCTTCTCCGCGTGCTGGTCGTAGTAGCGCGGCAGGTCGTAGGTTTCGAGAATCACCTTCAGTGCATTGACGTCGGCCAGCGACAGATAGTTAAGCGACATGTTGCTGATCAGCTTCCACAGGAAGTCACGGTTCAGCGGCGGCGCAAAACTCGAAGTGGCCGGGGTGATGTTGCGGAAACTCAGGAACTCCGGGGTCTCTTCGCAGGCCATGCAGATCTGCCCGAGCTTGAGTTTGCGCGGCAGGTTCTGGTTGGTGCAGACCAGCTCGATCGACAGGGTTTCATGGGCTTCGGTGTGGCGGATGCCGAAGCTCAGGTAGGTGTCGAGGCCGTCGTGCAGCAGCGACGAGCGCTGGCGGATGCTGTAATGCGGACGGCTGTTGGGCACGTCGAAACTCGGATCGTGCTCGAAGGATTCGAACGGCACGTATTCCTGATAGCCGAGGCCGCCGGGCTTCCAGCCGGTCACGGTTTCCACCGAGAACACGCCGCAGTTTTCCAGATCGTATTCAGCCGGCAGCAGCAGGTATTCATCCTGTTTGCCGTCGAGGCGGATCGGCAGTGCGTCGTGCTTGAACAGGTTGACGATCGGCGTGCAGAACAGCTTCACGTTATCCAGGGTCGGACGCATGCGCATGATGCCGCTCTTGCGGATGTCGAAGCGCAATTCCAGGCCACGCATCTGCTTGAGGGTGTCTTCCGGCAGTGCCTTGAGAATGTCCAGACCGTGGACATCGACGAACAGGAACTTGTCCTGGAAGGCAAAGTATTCCTGCAGATAGCGATAGCCGCGGAAGGTGTTCAGCGGATACGGGATCAACGCTTCTTCTTCGGCAAAGCCCACTGGTTTGACCCGGTCACCCGGGATCTTGAACGCCATCGGCTTGCCGCTCACGCCATCGATCGGCTTGCCGGCGCCGTCGAGCGGGATCAGTTCGATGCCGTCGAGGTTGCGCAGCAGGCTCAGGTAGAGCATCTGGCTGATGTAGCGCTCGCCGGCAAAGTGCAGGCGCAGCTTGCTCAGCTCCAGCTCGCCGAGGTGGCCATCGGCACTCATCTCCAGGCGCAGGCTGAGCAGCGAACCATCGCCCTTCACCGAGTAGTTCAGCGCGGCCAGATCCAGCGCCATGACTTCGGTCGGGTAGCAGGTGCGGAAGCGGCAACGCACGTCTTCGATCGGCACGCTTTCGATCGGCGTGTCACGCTCGACCTTCAGCGCCGGCCCGGAACGCTTGAGCGGGTCGAACTGCAGAATGCTGAACGCCGGCAGCGGCCGCATGTAGTTCGGCCACAACAACTGCATCAGGGAATGGCTGAGCTCCGGCAACTCGTCATCGAGCTTCTGGCGCAGCCGCCCGGTCAGAAACGCAAAGCCTTCCAGCAACCGCTCCACATCCGGATCCCGCCCGGCCTGCCCCAGGAACGGCGCCAGCGCTGGACTACGCTCGGCGAAACGGCGGCCCAGTTGGCGCAGTGCGGTGAGTTCGCTTTGGTAGTAGTGGTTAAAGGACACGGGTTACCTGCCTGGTAGTGGAACTCATGGAATAACTGTCCTGTGGATTACGCTCGATGCCTGACCTGATCATTGGATGGCACTCTCAGGCTGGTTCGGCTGGATGCGTCCAGCGATGTTTCTTGATACCCAGCGCAACTCGATGACTTGAGAAGCGAGGATTGCCAGCAAGGTGACGCAACCTTGAGCCACGCCATAAAACAAGGCTCTCAATGGGTTGTCGGGGAGCATCCAAAGCAGGATGAAGCCCACCATAAGGCTCAGAATCACCAGTTTGGCAACGAGGCTTGGAATCAGCGCAGCAATAAAATTGACACCGAGAAAAATGTAAAACATCGCGTAGCTGGCAATACCGATGGTGACCCCACGCGTGGTGAACCCGCCGTTCAGATGCTTGTAGGCATGTACTACTGCATTATTCAAAAACACGTAGGCCACACATCCGAAGGCATGGACAAACAGGCACATGGCGATACGGTAGTAGTTGCTCATGCTGGTCTCAGATTTCCGTACCACGATCCAAGGCCATGGATAGCTACAACAGCAGCCAAAACCGAGAGCGTTAGTGCGCGGTGAAGGCGTGAATTTCGAGCCGCCCGATGTGAGGCAGTCAGGAGCAATACAAAGCTCAACAAGGCCAGGCAGCCAAACAGATCACTGTCAGCAACACTGGCCAGATACCCCTGCAAACTCATTGCGTGCATGAATAACGCTCTCCAACTTTCTCAGGTAGCGAGGCCGCCTTTAAATCAGGCATCAACGACACTCTGAAACTATCCAACTTTCCCAGCCTTCAGAGCCTGGATAAACAATCATCTCTCCGCGAAACTCGGGTGCAATGCCGGGACTCCCCTCATCCCGCCAGAGATACCATTCTGATGTTTTTAGTAGATCGTTATTTTTTGTATAAACGCGATAAAAATACGGGCTGCTAAAGTACTTAAACGCACGACCAGCCACTACACCCAAAAAATTGTAATTCGGTGAATACGTTGCGATATAGCAGCTTCCTGAGTCATTCCAGTCAATGAAAAGAGGCTCCGCGGCCTTTGAGCTAAGCACCTTCAAGCCCAAAAGAACCAAAACTGGCACAAGCACGCACAACGAAAAAAGTAAAAAGCACTTTCTAAGGGACGCTTTCATGGCATTGCCTTAGCTGATCGTTGCGAAAACTCTGCAAAATCTGCAGAGGTAAAACGATGATGAATGGATACAGGAATTTTCTTGACCGTAGAGTACACAAACAAATCACCACCCTTGCCAAGCTTGCTGCGGTAATTATTGTAACTATCGTTGGTCACTTTGAAGTAAACCTTCCCCTCAGATTCATATGTTTCTGGCGAAGTTAAATATGCAAAAATGCTCGGCCTGACAACGCCGTCGTGATTCCAATACCCAAGCAGTTGGTCGCTGCCATCTTCATTCAGAAACTCATATGTATCACGTACATAACAACCAATTTCTTCAATCGTTAATGTAGCAGCCATTTTTTTCGTCTTGGGTGTAGTGCTGAATTTTGTGACTGCAAATTTAATAACAAATCCACCCAATGTGCCGTACACATCATCCAATGGGTTATTCTTCTTTTCCGAAGTGGTAATCCCGATAGATCGAAAATTATATTGCGTAGCAGACTCCAGCATTCTTGCACTCAGGGCACTGTAGTCATGAGCACCCCTAGCAAGGTCCTGGTTAGCCTCATCAAGAACTCCAAGCGTTCTCATGCAAGTCATAAATTGCAAAAGCCCCGGTGCTAATTGCGTCAGTCCCTTTTGACGGCCAATAAGCTCATTGTATTGACTGGGGCTTGCGGCCTTCGCAATAAGCTCTTTGATGGTTTCACCTGTGTGGGGCGAGGAGGAGGTAAGCCATTCAAAATCCAAATCATCAAACAGTTTTTCTTGGGTGATCTTGTCAACGGCAAGACGTCCCCGCTTCTCACTTGAGGACATCACGAAAGGCGCACCGTCGAACCAACGCTGCATGATTCGAGCGCTTTCCTTCCAGCCCATTTTTCTCATCACACCTGGAATATCTGTGATCTGGAAATGATCGACGGCCGCTTCCGCTGGCTTCTTGTCAGAGGAAGGGGTGAGTTGAGCTGTTACAGGAGTGGGTGCCGGCATGTGATAGTCCCTTAAGCAATCACGAGCGAAGTCTGTTCTTCGACGATAAGCGTGACACTTTCAGCGAGGTGGGAAGCAATAGGCCTCGTTCGACCTTGTGCATCAGTAACGCCCCTGACCTCTTTACCGGAGGCTGTACGCAAGGTGTACGGCCGGTCAGCAACCGGTGCGCCGGTTCTAGGATTACGAACCACAAAGTTCTGACTAAACGGCCACTGAATCTCCACCGGCAACGGCGGCACAAACGGCGCCGGCGAATGCGAATTGCCGATAATCACCGTCCCGGATCCAGCCGTGACTTTATTGCCATGAGATCCAACCGAACCGACCGTGGCGGCCGGTTTGCCGTTGATCAGAACCGTCGTCGCCAGATCGCCGACCATCGCACCACCACACGCGGAGGCATCGCCTTCGCGGGCGGCCGGGAGGCCGTCGAAGAACACGTCGCCGGAACCGGCGGCAATCGGGTTGGTGCCGTGGCCGGGGAGCGGGCAAGCGGTGGGGTCGGATACGCGTGCTGCAGGTTTGCCAGACATCGGGGTTCTCCTTAGTTGACCTTCACTTGACCGCTGCCATCCAGGCGCGCGGCGAAACTGACCTGACGCTTGAAACCCTCGACTTCCAGCAGGCCTTCGATGCTGAAGGCCAGGCGAAGCTGATCGTGGTCACGCGGCAGGGAAATGACACGCACGTTGCTCAGGCGCGGTTCGTAGGCTTCGATGAAGCTTTCGATGGCCAGGCGGGCCTGACTCAGGGAGTCGTGCAGGCTCAGGCGCATGTCATTGAGATCGGGCAACCCGTAGTCGGACAGCGTTTGCACGCTGCCGGCCCGGGTGCTGAGCATTTTGGCCAGATGGGCAGCCACCGACGCCATGGCCGAAGCCTCGAGGCTTTTGCCCTTGCGTAGTTCCGCGTCGCCGTTGAGGCGCTCGAAAAGGCTGCCGTATCCGTCCATGAGTCGCTCTTACTCTTTGTCCAGCTTGCCAACCAGCGACAGGGTGAAATCGGCACCCATGTACTTGAAGTGCGGACGCACGTTCAGGCTGACGCGGTACCAGCCCGGCTCGCCTTCAACGTCGCTGACGATCACTTGCGCAGCGCGCAGCGGACGACGGCCACGGACTTCGGCGCTCGGGTTTTCCTGGTCGGCCACGTACTGGCGGATCCACTTGTTCAGTTCCAGCTCGAGGTCGGTACGCTCTTTCCACGAACCGAGTTGCTCGCGCTGCAGCACTTTCAGGTAGTGAGCCAGGCGGTTGACGATCATCATGTACGGCAGTTGGGTGCCGAGCTTGTAGTTCAGCTCTGCAGCCTTGCCTTCTGCGCTGATGCCGAAGAACTTCGGCTTCTGCACCGAGCTGGCGGAGAAGAACGCCGCGTTGTCGGAGCCTTTGCGCATGGTCAGGGAGATGAAGCCTTCCTCGGCCAGTTCGTATTCACGACGGTCGGAAACCAGAACTTCGGTAGGAATCTTGGTTTCGATTTCGCCCATGCTTTCGAAGTGGTGCAGAGGCAGGTCTTCAACCGCGCCGCCGCTCTGTGGGCCGATGATGTTCGGGCACCAGCGGAACTTGGCGAAGCTGTCGGTCAGCTTGGTGCCGAACGCGTAAGCGGTGTTGCCCCACAGGTAGTGCTCGTGGCTGTTGGCAACGTTTTCCTTGTACACGAACGATTTGACTGGGTTCTCTTCCGGGTCGTACGGGTTACGCAGCAGGAAACGCGGCACGGTCAGACCAACGTAGCGGGAGTCTTCCGAGGTACGGAAGCTCTGCCATTTGGCGAATTGCGGGCCTTCGAAGTGATCTTTCAGATCCTTCAGGTCCGGCAGACCGGTGAAGCTTTCCAGACCGAAGAATTTCGGGCCGGCGGCGGCGATGAACGGTGCGTGGGACATGCAGGCTACGCTGGACACGTACTGCATCAGCTTCACGTCCGGCGAGCTTGGGGACATGTAGTAGTTGGCAATGATCGCGCCAACCGGCTGACCACCGAACTGGCCGTATTCAGCGGTGTAGATGTGCTTGTACAGGCCGGACTGCATGACTTCCGGCGAGTCTTCGAAATCGTCCAGCAGGTCTTCTTTGGAGACGTTGAGGATTTCGATCTTGATGTTTTCGCGGAAGTTGGTGCGGTCGACCAGCAGTTGCAGGCCACGCCACGACGATTCCAGGGCCTGGAAGTCCGGGTGGTGCAGGATTTCGTCCATCTGACGGCTGAGCTTGGCATCGATCTCGGCGATCATGCGGTCAACCATGGCTTTCTTGACCGGCTCACCGTTGTTCTGCGGCTTGAGCAGCTCTTCGATGAACGCCGACACACCGCGTTTGGCGATGTCGTAGGCTTCGTCGTCCGGCGTCAGGCGGGTTTCGGCGATGATGCTGTCGAGAATGCTGTACTCGCCGTTTTCTGCGGCGTTCTGTTGTGCTGCGCTAGTGCTCATTGTGTTGGCTTCCTTGGCTGCTGGAGTCTCAAGCGTCCGGAGCTGCGGCGTTCAGGCCCAGCTCACCGAGTACGCGACCGCGGGATTCATCGTCGGCGAGCACGCCTTCGATGGCTTTACGGAACGCAGGTGCGTTACCCAGCGGGCCTTTGAGGGCCACCAGCGCGTCGCGCAGTTCCATCAGTTTTTTCAGCTCAGGCACTTGCTCGACCAGGCTGGCCGGGTTGAAGTCCTTCATGGAGTTGACGCGCAGTTGCACAGCCAGCTCGTCGGCCTCGCCATCTTCCTGCAGACGGTTCGGCACGCTCAGCGTCAGACCCAGCTCTTGCTTGGCCAGCACTTCGTCGAAGGTCATCTTGTCGATGCTGATCGGCTTGCGATCCTCGATCTTGCGATCGTCCTTGCGGTGGGTGTAGTCACCGATTGCCAGCAGCTTCAGCGGCAGTTCAATCTCTTCCTGAGCACCGCCGGTGGCGGGTTTGAAGGTGACGTTGATGCGTTCCTTGGGGGCTACCGAGCCTTCTTTGGCCATGGCTTTTCTCCTTGCGGTTGTGGCCCTGGGGCCTATTCGAGTACCACTTCGAGGTCGAGGTGGCACAGCCTGCGATAAATCTCTTCCTTGCGTTCACGTACGGCATGGTTCTGCGGTAACAACTCGCAGCAACTGTGCAGCAGGTGCAGCACTTCCAATGCAAGATCGGGCTCCCAGGCGTGCAGGCCTGAGTCCTGTAATGTCTGATCGAGGGTTTCGAGCTGGTTCTTGGCGAGTTCGTATTTCTTGGCCAGGAAGCACAGCCGCGCGAGGGCGAACTGCCAGAAGAAGCGTTCACGCCCGCCGTGCGCCGATTGCAGCCCCTGCTTGAGGATCTGCACTGCGGGCTTGAGGCCTTCCTTGCGCAGGATCGGCTGGACTTCTTCGAGGGCCTTTTCCCAGGCCGGCTGGGTTTCGGCGTTTTCGGTTTCGACCTTGCGCGGCGCGCTGGCGCTTTGCAGGTGCGGCATGACGTTGCCGGCGATCCACGCCCGAGTGGACGGATCGGCGAACGGCGCGCCGTCATGGAAACGCAGCTCGATGATGCCGGGCAGGCGCTGAATCAAAAGCGCGAAGTGGATTTCCACTTCGCGCATGGCCAGCTCGGCGTTGAGGTTCTGGAGACATTCCCAGACCATCCTCTGGCCATCGAACCAGAACGGCGCCTTCGCCAGGCTCGCCTCCAGTTCCACCAGCAGGTCGGCGTATTTGCCCTGATCGAAGCGGTCCTGATACTGCTTGAGCTTGTCGACCGGTAACCCGCGCAGCACGGTGATCTGCTCGGCGTTACGCTCGGGCACCGCGTCGATGGTCATCCACAGCAAGGTGCGGTTGAGGCGCAGCGCACGCAGGTCGGTGGCTTTCTGCTTGAGCCACCAGGCGCACAGCGGGCGGGCGCTTTCCTGCTGGGCGCGCAGGGCTTTGTGGGCTTCTTTTTCGTTGTCAATCGGCGCACCGGGAGCCAGTAACTGGCTGGCGGCCTGCTTGACCTGCGCCACCGCCGCACCCACCACGCCGGGTGCCGGCTGATTGTCAGCGGCACGCTGGATCATGGTTTTCAGGCGGCGAGAAAGCGGCAGCAGCAGCGGCGCATCATCGCCCAGGTGCTCGGTGCAGGCGGCGTCGAGACCGGACAGATGCTCGGACAACTGCCGGAACATCGGCAGCTGTTCCTTGATCGCGATGTTCTCGGTGATCACCTGCTCAAGACGCGGCACCAGCCAGCCGATGGCGGCGGCCCGGGTGCGGGGTTTGAGCGGGTGAATCTCGGCCCAGTGGTTTTCCGACAAATGGTGCAGAAAACCGAGGCCGGCCAGCAGGCCGGGGAAGGATTCACGCTGGTACAGCGACCAGGTCAGCCAGGCGCCGACACGCAAATCCTTGGATTGGGTACGCAGGAGGTTTTCGCTGTTTTCGCGAATTTTCAGCCAGTCGATCTGCCCGCTTTCGTGCATCGACGAGGCTTTGGCCAGCTCGCTTTCCAGGGCCTCGAATTCGCTCGAGAAACGAACGTCTTCGCCCGCAAAATTCTCTTTGGAAACAGAGACTTTAGCGAGTTCGAGGTAATGGGCGGAAAGTTTGCTTGAGTAGGACATCCATGGCCTTTATTAGGATTACGGTCGTGCGCCTATTGGAGTTGCAGCGGCGCGGGACAGTATCGAAGAGCAGTCGGAAGACTCATCCAATTGAGTGTTTGCTCTTTCAAGTGCGCGCATCGTAATCACTATGATGGCCACTAGCAAGCATCCGATTAAACAACAAGACGAACTGTTCATTGGGCGCTGTAGGAGATCGCCCTATATGTGACAGGGGATTCCCTGATGTCCCTTTATATTTCACTTTTAAGCCTATCTCTTCCGAAAGCATTGGGCCAGAGCGGCCGGCGCGCGGCATCGAGAACATCTGCACGCTCGTTCCACAAGTAAGCGGCGAAAGCATGACAAACCCCGAAAAAATTTGAAGTAGGACGCTTCCGAAAATACGCCGCCATTTATTAACAAATGACTGACGACAACAGACAACATTGAAAGTGCCATCAATTTGATGGCATTTATATGTTTAATAGTCCTGGATCCTTGCCTGCATAAGACTATTGCGCAGGATTCCAATCATTCGCCGTCAGTTTCTCACAGCCATTTCCCACAATTTCCACGTTGTTTTAAAACCCGGAAAGCTCCGACTTAAACAAGGGATCCTTCTTACATAAATCTGTTTAACGCCTTGTTAGCGTGCCGGCCAATGTTCGCGTGCGCTGACCAGGGAGGGTTTCGACATCACGCCGTCTTCCCCTCTCTGCTTAAGGACAAGCGTATGTCTGGAGCTGTCAGTTCTGCGCGCTTTACGCTGCAGATTCCTGCTGTTCGCAACGACTTCAAGGTGCTGGCCTTCGAAGGCACCGAGACCATCAGCACCCTTTATGCCATCCACGTCGAACTGGTCAGTGAAGACCCCGACTTCGATATGGAAGGCCTGCTCAGTCAGCCTGCCTTCCTGCAGTTCGGCCTGAACGGTGAAGGCATTCATGGACGCATCGACGATGTGTTGGCGGGTGAGTCGGGAAAACGCCTGACCCACTATCGCCTGATACTGGTGCCGAGCCTCCACTATTTGCAGTTCAGTCACGATCAAAGGATTTACCAGGGGCAGACTGTCCCGCAGATCATCACGCAAACACTCAAGCGACACGGCATCCTCGCCGATGCGTTCACCTTCCATGTCCAGCCCCTAGCAGCACGGGATTACTGCACCCAATACGACGAAAGCGATTTCGAGTTCATTCAGCGCGTGTGTGCCGAGGACGGAATCGCCTGGCATCACCAGCACTCCGCGCAAGGCCATTTGCTGGTGTTCACCGATGACGCGGTGTTCCTCCCGACATTGCGCGCCACACCCTATCGCCGGGATAGCGGGATGGTCCCGGAATATCCAGTAGTCAGCAGGTTTTCCTTGCGCGCCGCCACCCGGACAAGCCGGGTCACGCGACGCGACTATGACCTGAGGCGACCGACGCTTTTAATCGAAAGCCGCTTCAGCGCCGAATTCACCCCGACGCTTGAGGACTACCAATACCCGTTGCCGCTGGACAACGAAAAGCGTGGCAAGCAACTGGCCCGTCAGGCCCTGGAGCGCCATCGCGCAGACTATGAAATGGCAGAGGGTCAAAGCAACCAACCTACCTTGCGCTGCGGCCATCTGCTTGAACTGACCGAACACCCTCGCCAGAAATACAACAGTCTGTGGCTGCTGCTCGGGATCAGCCACACCGGGCGGCAGCCGCAAGTGCTCGAAGAGTCGGTTAGCAGCGAAACTCAATCGGCGGACGGTTTTGCCCAAGGCTATCGCAACACCTTCCACGCCATTCCGGCCGAGGTAGTTTTCCGTCCGCCGCTTCACGCACGCAGGCCACCGCTGGTCAGCCAGACCGCCCGGGTGACCGGCCCCAAAGGCGAAGAGATCTACTGCGATGAGTTCGGTCGCGTAAAAGTCGAATTCCACTGGGACCGAGCCGAATTAAACAGTGAGCGCAGCAGTTGCTGGGTGCGGGTGTCGTCGAGTTGGGCCGGCAACGGTTTCGGTGCCATCACCCTCCCCCGCATCGGAATGGAAGTGGTGGTGACTTTCGTGGAAGGTGATCCCGACAAGCCGCTGATTACCGGCTGCGTGATCAACAAGGTCACCCCTGCACCCTACAAGCTTCCCGAGCATAAGACCCGAACCGTGCTGCGCAGTCGCAGCTCGCCTGACACCGGCGGCTACAGCGAATTGACGATTGAAGACCGCGCCGGACTGGAACTGGTCTACCTGCGTGCCCAGCGCGACATGGAGCGGCAGGTTCTCCATGACAGCCGGCTGGCGGTCGGGCGCGATCGATGGGAAAGCATCCAGGGCAGCAGCCAGACGACGGCCGGGAAAATCATTACCGTCGAGGCGGGCCAGCAGGTGCAGATCAAGGCCGGCGCCAGCGTGGTGCTGGATGCCGGCGCCAGCATCACGCTGAAGGCGGGCGGTCACCACATCGTGATCGACAGCGGCGGGATCTTCAGCAGTACCGAGATGGTGGCGGGAGGAAAGACGTCCGCCAGCGGAGCCGCTGATCATCCAGAAGCCGCAATGGCGGGTACCTTGGCCGCAGGACCAGCAACTGCTTCCACTCAAGCAGCGGAGGAAGGAGAACTCGAAGAAGAGGAGGAAGAGGTCGAACTGGAAGACGAGTTACCTGCTGGCATCACCTTGCGGATCGGCGTGTTTTTCGATGGGACGGGGAACAATCTGTTCAACAGCGAACAGGTGAAGGGCTGCTATGCGCGGGATGTGAATCTTGAGGAGGAAGCCGAGGACATTCGACAGTTCTGCCAGATGCATGGGTATGACGGACAGGGCAATGTGCCGGATAACAGTTATGGGAATGATGCGAGCAATGTGGCGAGGCTGTATGAGTTATATCGCGATGACCAAGGGCGGCAACTGGCGAAAGAGGAAACCATCGCGTACATACCGGTCTATCTTGAGGGCATAGGTACGAGTGCCGATAAGGACGACTCGGTTTTTTCGCAAATGACTGGCACGGGTGCACAAGGTGTACTGGCGAGAGTCAAGCAAAGCCCGACCAGCATCATTCCTGGGATTCGCCTTTTTGAGTCGGCGAACCCGACCCTGAAGGTGGAATCCGTTCAGTTCGACATCTTCGGCTTCAGCCGCGGCGCCGCTGCTGCGAGACACTTCGCCAATGAAGTGATGAAAGGCGAGCAAAGCCCGCTGGCGCAATTACTTCCCGCGGACTCGTCACTGTTCCTTGAGAGCTTCTCCTGGCGGGCCAACATCGATGTCAGCATTAACTTCATCGGCATCTTCGACACCGCTGCCGCCATAGGCAGCATGGCTGACGGCGATTTCAGCGTCCATGACGCCAACAACCCCGGCGTCAATCTGTATCTGGCGCCGGACATTGCAAAGAAAGTTGTGCACCTGGTTGCCCGGGACGAACGCCGCCACAACTTTTCGCTCAACAGCGCCGGAAACGCCGACATTGTGTTGCCGGGCGTCCACTCCGACTTGGGCGGCGGGTACTTACCGAATCTTGTCGAACGGGTACTGCTGAGCAAGCCGCGCTGCAGTCGCGACGTGGACTTTAATACCCCTTCGTCGTCGACCAACGCTTATCGGTTGGCCGAGCAAGAACTCGGCAGGCTTCAGGACCAACTGCATTTCTATGGGCTGACGCTTCAAGTCAAAACCTGGGCGGTGGAAACGGCCAGCAACGTCAAGGGCGATCGGCGCAAATCAAAAAATGTCTACGCAGCGGTCTACAGCGAACGAGTTGTGCGCAATGACCTGTCCCTGATTTACCTGCGAATCATGCGGGAGCTGGCGAACCGGCACGGGGTAGAGTTCGAAACGATTAACCAAGAATCTCAGAGTTACGCGCTACCGGGAGAGCTCAAGGGTATCGCCCGAAAATTGATGATGTTTGCGCTGGGTGAATCCCGCAGTCTCGATTTGAGCCTGAACGAGCATGCGCTACTCGCTCAACGCTACATTCATCTGTCATCCAACTGGAATGCTGCGAAGGGACTCAACGAAACCGGGCTGAGCATCCTGTTTATCAACCGCCCCGCCGATCAGTCTGTTCGTGTGGTGCACCCTAATGCGTGAGAACTCGTACATGCTCAAAATTGGCTTTGCATTGATATTCATTGTGTTGCTGGGCGGCTGCACTTCCGGTGGTACAAGATTGCTGCCTTATGACGGCTGGATGCTCAGGTTTTTCACACCCGACTACATGGAGGCCTGGATCGAAAATGCCGACGTCGTGGACGTCAACAAACGCGTATTTCTGGACACAGCCGGTGGAGTTCCAGCATTTGCCTATCCGCGACCGTACAGTAAAGGCGTACCCGCCACTTTCCGTGGGCAGGCACCAGGATGGCCGGAACATCCGGTAGGCAAAGGTCGACGTGTCACGGGGGCCGCGCTGCCCTATCTGGTCTTCGTCCGCTGGTATTCCATGGCCGAACCACAGACTTACAAAGCCTTCATAAAAATTCCGGACTCAGTTCGCCAGATCATGCTCAAGGGCGAGAGGGTTTTCTGTCGGGCAGACGGCAAGTGGATCACGGATTACCGAAATATGATGGTCATCGGCCTCGCGCCAGGCGGCATCGCCAAGGTCTGGCTGGGCGGCCAGTGTCTTTTGTCGACCGAAGTCATGCGGGTCCAGGGCAAGATCGATCCCAAAGGTCCCTACGGTGGCAAGACCAACGGAAGACACAGGCAGCTCTATGAAGAATCCAAGGCCTACATCGAAAAATACGGCATCCCCTACGACTCCTGGTGACCACTCGATTGTCGGGCACCGTCTACCGCCAGCGACCACAATACAACTCACTGCAATTCCTCACTGATACGGACATTGGCAAATGGATGAAAACAGACGGCCCATCAAGACCCGCTCGGCGGGCTGGGCGAGACGCTTCACGGATGAACTGGTCAAGCGGGACATTTCCCCCAACCAGATCTCCGTCATCAGCATGCTCTTCGCGCTGTTCGGCGCGGTGACGCTGTACATCGATAACGGCGTGGCCGGTTCGATCCTGTGTATCGTCGGCATTCAACTGCGGCTGCTGTGCAATCTGTTCGACGGGATGGTGGCGATCAAAGGCGGCAAGCAGTCGGCCATTGGCAGCCTGTACAACGAGTTTCCGGATCGGGTGGCGGACAGCCTGCTGATCGTCGGCTTGGGTTTTGCCATCGGCCAGTCCGATCTTGGCTGGTTCGCAGCATTGGCCGCTGCGCTGACAGCGTATGTTCGTGTGTTCGGCGGCGCTCTAGGGCTCACGCAGAGCTTCATGGGGCCGATGGCAAAGCAGCACCGGATGGCGGTGATGACCGTGGCGCTGCTGTTGAACGTGTTCGAAACCCTTTACTACGCGACCCACTACGCTTTGCTGATCGCGCTGGTGATCATCGCCCTTGGCTCCGTCGCGACCTGCGTGACGCGCACCCTGGCCATCGCCAGACAACTGAAGGGGAAGGCCCATGTGGATCAGTAATGCGCTGATTTCGGTGCTGCGCTTCTTGATCGGCGTGACCGCCCGCTGGGAAAGCCCGCCGGACCTCACGCGCCAGCGCATCTACTACGCCAACCACACCAGCCACATGGACACCCTGGCGATCATCGCCGCACTGCCGCCGGAAGCCCGGTTGAACGTGAAACCGGTGGCGGCCGCCGACTACTGGGGCAAGAACCGCTTTCTGTCATACATCTCGCAGAAAGGCCTGAATGCGGTGTTGATCGAGCGCAATCCTGCGCCGGGTACCAACGTGCTCGAGCCGATCTTCGATGTGGTGCGGGCCGGTCATTCGATCATCATTTTTCCTGAAGGGACGCGCTCCACTCAGCCGCTGCCGGGGGAGTTCAAGTCCGGGATCTTCCGCCTTGCCGAAACCTTTCCGGACGTCGATCTGGTGCCGATCTACCTGGAAAACCTGCATCGCTCGATGCCCAAGGGCAAACATGTGCCGCTGCCGATCATCTGTACGATCCGCATCGGCGACCCGCTGCAACGAATCGCCGGCGAGGAGAAACAGGCGTTTCTGGAACGGGCGCGTGACGCCATCGTGAGGTTGTCGAAATGAGTCTGGAAACCAAGTTCCTGTGGTTCTTCGCGGCAATCGCCGGGTTGCTGGCGGTGGCTTCGCTGATTGGCGGCGTACTGGCACGGCGGGCGAAGAGCGAAAGCTCGATCGCGACCATCGAAAACCTCATCCAGCGCGTGAATGCCTGGTGGGGGATGGTCATTATTTTCTTTGTGTCCTGGCTGCTCGGCCCCAACGCGACGGTGGTGCTGTTCGGCTTCATTTCGCTGTTTGCGCTGCGCGAGTTCATAACACTCACGCCGACCGCACGCGGTGACCATAACGCGCTGTTTTCGGCGTTTTTCATCCTGATCCCGCTGCAATATCTGCTGATCGGCACCCATTGGTATTCGATGTTCACCCTGCTGGTGCCGGTGTATGCATTCCTGCTGCTGCCGGCGATTGCCGTGTTGAGCCAGGACACCGAAGGCTTTCTGGAGCGCACGGCGAAGATTCAGTGGGGCGTGATGATCTGCATCTACTGCATCAGCCATGCGCCGGCGCTGCTGTTGCTGGACCTGAAGGGTTTCCAGGGTCAGAACGCCCTGCTGCTGTTCTACCTGGTATTCGTGGTGCAGATGAGCGATGTGCTGCAGTACGTGTTCGGCAAGCTGTTCGGCAAACGCAAGGTCGCACCGCTGGTGAGCCCGTCGAAAACCGTCGAAGGGCTGGTCGGCGGCGGACTATCTGCCACGCTGATCGGCGGCTGCATGTTCTGGATGACACCGTTCAGCTTCTGGCAGTCGCTGCTGATGTCGCTGGTCATCGTGGTGATGGGTTTCCTTGGCGGGCTGGTCATGTCGGCGATCAAACGCAGCCTGAGCGCCAAGGACTGGGGCACGATGATCAAGGGCCACGGCGGGATGCTCGACCGGATGGACTCGATCTGTTTCGCCGCGCCGATCTTCTTTCACCTCACCCGGTACTTCTTCTCGGCCTGATCCGGACGAAATCATCGGGCACAAAAAATGGGCATCCGACCGCAATCGGTATGCCCATTTTTCATGCAGCGCGCCCGGCTGACCGGGCGTTCGCCGCGATTATGGATTGACGCTGTCTTTCAACGATTTGCCTGGCTTGAACGCAACGGTGTTGCTGGCCTTGATCTTCACCGGTTCACCGGTCTGCGGGTTTTTGCCGGTACGGGCACCGCGGTGGCGTTGCAGGAAGGTGCCGAAGCCCACCAGCGTGACGCTGTCCTTGCGGTGCAGGGCGCCGGTGATTTCTTCGAGAACGGCGTTGAGAACGCGGTTGGCCTGCTCTTTGGTCAGATCCGCTTTTTCAGCGATTGCAGCGGCGAGTTCTGGTTTACGCATTAGTGAAGCCCCTTTGACGGTTTTTTGTTGTTATGTCCGTGCTGTTCTCGTTGGAACAGCGCCCAAGGCGCCGCAGGCTCTACTCTGCGGCAGACGGGAGTGAGGATGGCACGCGGTTAAGGGCGGCGCCAGTCTCCCCGCGACCTTTGTGGGGGCAAAAGCGGGGTGATTCCGACAGAACGACCGGTATTTACGCCAGCAAGGCCGGAAGCTGTTTGTTCAGCGCGAGTTTTTCCATCACCGCCGCGCCGGTCAGGGCGTAACCGAGCAGTTGCCCTTCTGCGTCGTGGCACAGCACCTTGACGTCGGCGCCCTGCCCTTCGACCGTCCAGACACCCTCGCGGCCCCGTGGCGGCGGGGAAACCACCAACGGGCAGACCGGAGTTTTCACGGTGATCGGCATCGGTCCGTAGTTCACCACGGTCGGGTTGCCGGCCAGGGTCTGTGCCAGCGCTCGCGCACAACTCATGAGGGGCATGACGTACAGAAGATTCAGCCCGTCGACCTCGGCGCAGTCGCCCAGGGCGTAAATGTTGGCGTGAGAGGTTTGCAGATGACGGTCGACCACCACGCCGCGATTGGTCTGGATGCCGGCGGCCGCCGCCAGATCGATCCGCGGGCGCAGGCCGATGGCCGAGACCACCACATCGCACGGGACAACCTGACCGTCGGACAGGTGCGCTTCCAGCCCATCCGCGACTTTTTGCAGGCGGGTCAGCACCGGGCCGAGATGAAAACGTGCGCCGAGGCTTTCCAGCCCGGCCTGCACCGCAGCCGCCGCCGCGGGATGCAGCAGGGTCGGCATCACCTGTTCGCACGGTGCAACCAGTTGCACCTCGTAGCCGCCCAGAATCAGGTCATTGGCGAACTCGCAGCCGATCAGCCCGGCGCCGAGCAGCAACACCCGGCGCTTGCCGGCGGCTGCGGCGCGAAAGCGGGCATAGTCTTCGAGATCGTTGATCGGGAACACCAGATCCCCGCCATCGCCTTCGATCGGCACGCGTACGGTTTCGGCGCCCCAGGCGAGGATCAGGTCGCGATAGCTGACTGCTTCCTCGCCGATCCACAACCGCTTGTGGCCCGCATCGATGCCGCTGATGCGGGTGTGGGTGCGGATTTCGGCCTTCAACTGCTCGGCCATGGCGCCCGGCTCGGCCATGCTCAGGCCGTCGGCGTCCTTGTTCTTGCCGAAGCCGGTGGACAGCATCGGCTTGGAGTAGGAGCGACCGTCATCGGCGGTAATCAGCAGCAACGGGGTTTCGCCATCGAGTTTGCGAAACTCGCGGGCCAGGTTGTAACCCGCCAGCCCGGTGCCAACGATTACGACAGGTGCGCTCATGCCCTACTCCTCAGTGTTTTCTCAGTTGATTTCGATCATTTCGAAGTCCATCTTGCCGACGCCGCAGTCCGGGCACAGCCAGTCTTCCGGCACGTCCTGCCACAGGGTGCCCGGCGCAATGCCGTCATCCGGCCAGCCGTCGGCTTCGTTGTAAATCAGGCCGCAGACCACACATTGCCACTTTTTCATTCAGGTACTTCCTCAGGGTTCAGGCTTTAGCCGGCGCGGACGGTCGATGGTGCAGCGCTGCCGTCCGGCTCAGGGCGTTTTGTACTGATCGTGCCGGGCAGATGCAAGCCTGTTCGGCGCAGCGGCGACCCGGATCAATCAAACTCGCGGTGCAGCATGGTAAGCTCGCCGCCTCATTTGCTGCCAATAATGACTCATTGTGCAACACACAAACGCTCCGCTGTGGCGCCCGCAAAGCGAACTGACACCCCTCCCCGACACATCCACGCTCGACTGGCTGTTCGACGAAGGCTCCCTGACCCGCCGGCTGACGCGCCTGTCCGATGACGGCTTCAGCGTGACGCCGCTGTTCGAAGGCTGGCAGACCCTGCGCGACGACGAATGCGCCGCGCTGGATCTGGCCGAAGGCAGCGAGGGCTGGGTGCGCGAGGTGTATCTGCGCGGGCATGGCCAGGCCTGGGTGTTCGCCCGCAGCGTGGCGTCGCGCAGTGCCTTGCAGGGCGACGGCTTGCACATGGATGAACTGGGCAGCCGCTCGCTGGGCGAACTGCTGTTCTGCGATCACGCCTTCCAGCGCCGCGCCATCGAAGTCTGCCATTACCCGGAACACTGGTTGCCCGAAGGTTCCCGGGCTGCCGGCCTGTGGGGACGGCGTTCGCGTTTCGACCGTGGCGCATTGAGCGTACTGGTGGCGGAGATTTTCCTGCCTACGATGTGGGAAGCCGTCCGCGCCCGTCCGGAGAACTGCTGATGTACCAAAGCCTGCTCAAATCCCTGAATCGCTTGAACCCGCGCGCCTGGGACTTCATCCAGCTGACCCGGATGGACAAGCCGATCGGCATTTACCTGCTGCTGTGGCCAACGCTCTGGGCCCTGTGGATTGCCGGTAAAGGCTCGCCATCGCTGGCCAATATCGTGATTTTCGTCCTCGGCGTGGTGCTGACCCGTGCCGGCGGCTGCGTGATCAACGACTGGGCCGACCGCAAGGTCGACGGCCACGTCAAACGCACTGCGCAGCGACCTATTGCTGCCGGCAAGATCAGCTCGAAAGAGGCGCTGGTGTTTTTCGCGCTGCTGATGGGCGTGAGTTTCCTGCTGGTGCTGTGCACCAACGCGGCGACGATCTGGCTGTCGCTCGGCGGTCTGGCGCTGGCGTTCACCTATCCGTTCATGAAGCGCTACACCTACTATCCGCAAGTGGTATTGGGCGCGGCGTTCTCTTGGGGGATGCCGATGGCGTTCACCGCCGAAACCGGTGAGTTGCCGGCAACGGCCTGGCTGCTGTGGATCGCCAACCTGTTGTGGACTGTGGGTTACGACACTTATTACGCGATGACCGACCGCGACGATGACCTGAAGATCGGCGTGAAATCCACGGCGATCCTGTTCGGCGATGCCGACCGGGTGATCATCCTGACCTTGCAGGTACTGTCGCTGGGCTGTCTGCTGCTGGCGGGGTCGAAATTCGAGCTGGGGATCTGGTTCCACCTCGGCCTGCTGGTGGCGGCCGGGTGCTATGCCTGGGAATTCTGGTACACCCGCGACCGGGACCGGATGCGCTGCTTCAAGGCGTTTTTGCACAACCACTGGGCCGGGCTGGCGATTTTTGTCGGGATCGTGCTGGATTACGCGTTGCGCTGATCTCAAGGAATCGCGGCCCGAGGCTATGCCTGCGGGCCGCGATCCTGCTTCACTGCCGGTGACTTACTTGTGCTCGTGAACCACGTGCCACACGTCCTTCATCTTGTCGCCGGTCATATCGCCCGGCTTGGCATCTTTCACGAAGGTGTACAGCGGTTTGCCGTCGTAGGCGTACTGCATCATACCGTCATCACGTTTGATGACCGTCCATTTACCTTCAGCCTTGGCGTCTGCCGGCGCCATCAACGGCGGCCAGTTCTTGGCGCAATCGCCGTTGCACATCGACTTGCCGCCACTGTCCTTGTCGAACGTGTAAAGCGTCATGCCCTTGTGGTCGACCATCATTCCGTCTTTCATCATGGCCGGCTCGGCCGCCATCGCCAGTCCAGGCAGAGTCAGGGCGGCAGCCATCAGCAAAGCCTTAAAGGAAGCAGTCATTTGAGTCATGGAAACCTTCTCTTGTGGTTGTCAGGATTCGGACTTAGAGCTTAGTTCAGGATTCGCACAATCGCCGCCGGACTAAAATACTGTCACACGACTGCAATAATTCCGTTATCTAATGCGGCGCAAGACAGTTAAATGACAAGAGGATTAAGGCATGGTTGGCAGGAGCATTCTGATCGTCGACGACGAAGCGCCCATTCGCGAAATGATCGCCGTTGCGTTGGAAATGGCCGGCTATGACTGCCTCGAGGCAGAGAACTCGCAGCAGGCCCACGCCATCATCGTCGACCGCAAACCGGACCTGATCCTGCTCGACTGGATGCTGCCCGGCACCTCCGGCATCGAGCTGGCCCGCCGCCTCAAGCGTGACGAGCTGACCGGGGACATCCCGATCATCATGCTCACCGCCAAAGGCGAAGAGGACAACAAGATCCAGGGTCTGGAAGTCGGCGCCGACGACTACATCACCAAACCGTTTTCCCCACGCGAGCTGGTGGCGCGCCTCAAGGCCGTGCTGCGTCGCGCCGGCCCGACTGATGGCGAAGCGCCGATCGAAGTCGGCGGCCTGCTCCTTGACCCGATCAGCCACCGCGTGACCATCGATGGCCGTCCGGCAGAGATGGGCCCGACCGAATACCGTCTGCTGCAATTTTTCATGACCCACCAGGAACGCGCCTACACCCGTGGCCAGTTGCTGGACCAGGTCTGGGGCGGCAACGTCTATGTTGAAGAGCGCACCGTCGACGTGCACATCCGGCGCCTGCGCAAGGCCCTCGGCGACGCCTACGAAAATCTGGTACAAACCGTGCGCGGCACCGGCTACCGGTTCTCCACCAAAGCCTGAGCCGAGCGCCAGCCCCGTAGACAAGGACCGCATTTTCCGTGAACCAAAACTGGCATGGCACCCTGATTCGCCACATGCTGTTGCTGGTCACCGGCTGCCTGGTGATCGGCCTGATCACCGGCTACTACGGCTGGAGTCTGGCGGCGGGACTGGGCCTGTACCTGGCCTGGACGCTCAAGCAACTGCTGCGTCTGCACGAATGGCTGCGCCTGCACCAACCCGATGAAGCACCGCCCGACGGCTATGGCCTGTGGGGCGAGGTGTTCGACAGCATCTACCACCTGCAACGCCGCGACCAACGGGTACGCGGACGCCTGCAAGCGGTGATCGACCGCGTTCAGGAGTCCACCGCCGCGCTGAAAGACGCGGTGATCATGCTCGACAGCGACGGCAACCTGGAATGGTGGAACCGCGCAGCCGAAACCCTTCTCGGCCTCAAGACCCCGCAAGACAGCGGCCAACCGGTGACCAACCTCGTCCGCCATCCGCGCTTCAAGGAGTACTTTGAGCAGGAAAGCTACGCCGAACCGCTGGAAATCCCCTCGCCGACCAACGATCGCGTGCGCATCCAGCTGTACCTCACGCGCTACGGCAACAACGAACACCTGATGCTGGTGCGCGACGTCACGCGCATCCATCAGCTGGAACAGATGCGCAAAGACTTCATTGCCAACGTCTCCCATGAGCTGCGCACCCCGCTGACGGTGATCTGCGGCTACCTGGAAACCCTGCTCGACAACGTCGAGGAAGTGAACCCGCGCTGGAGCCGTGCCCTGCAGCAGATGCAGCAACAGGGCGGACGCATGCAGACCCTGCTCAACGACTTGCTGTTGCTGGCCAAGCTGGAAGCCACCGATTACCCGTCGGACAACCAGCCGGTGCACATCGACACACTGTTGCAGTCGATCAAGAGCGACGCGCAGCAGTTGTCCGGCTCAAAGAATCAGCGCATCACCCTGGAAGCCGACACCAGCATTCTGCTCAAGGGCAGCGAGGCGGAACTGCGCAGTGCGTTTTCCAACCTGGTGTTCAACGCCGTCAAATACACCCCTGCCGAGGGCAACATCCGCATCCGCTGGTGGGGCGACGATCAAGGCGCGCACCTCAGCGTGCAGGATTCCGGGATCGGCATCGACAGCAAACACCTGCCGCGCCTGACCGAACGTTTCTACCGCGTCGACTCCAGCCGCAACTCCAACACCGGCGGCACGGGCCTGGGTCTGGCCATCGTCAAACACGTACTGCTGCGCCATCGCGCACGGATGGAGATCAGCAGCGTGCCCGGTCATGGCAGCACCTTCACCTGCCATTTCGCCCCGGCGCAGGTCGCTCAGGCACGGGTCATCAGCGCCGCTGAGTAATGCCGGACTAGGCAATCGCCAGGTCAGCCGCTACATTGGCTGACTTGCGCCTGCCTTTCAGGTGCGGATTTTTCTTTCTTTCGAATCACACGGAACCCGCAAAACTCCATCATGGACCCTTCCCCTGGCTTGTCCCTCGCAACCATATTCGCCGATTTCGGCATGATTCTTTTCGCTCTGATCCTGGTTTTGCTCAACGGCTTCTTCGTTGCGGCGGAGTTCGCCATGGTCAAACTGCGCTCGACCCGGGTCGAAGCGATCGCTGAACAGCACGGCTGGCGCGGACACATCCTGCGCACGGTGCACAGTCAGCTCGATGCGTACCTCTCGGCGTGCCAGCTCGGTATCACCCTCGCCTCCCTGGGCCTGGGCTGGGTCGGCGAGCCGGCGTTCGCGCATATTCTCGAGCCGCTGCTGAGCGCGGTCGGCGTGCAATCGGCCGAAGTCGTCAAAGGCATCTCGTTCTTCACCGCGTTCTTCATCATCTCCTACCTGCACATCGTGGTCGGCGAGCTCGCACCCAAATCCTGGGCGATCCGCAAACCCGAGCTGCTGTCGCTGTGGACGGCGGTGCCGCTGTACCTGTTCTACTGGGCCATGTACCCGGCGATCTACCTGCTCAACGCCAGCGCCAACACCATCCTGCGCATCGCAGGACAAGGCGAACCCGGCCCGCATCACGAGCACCATTACAGCCGTGAAGAACTGAAACTGATCCTGCACTCCAGCCGTGGTCAGGACCCGAGTGACCAGGGCATGCGCGTGCTGGCCTCGGCGGTGGAAATGGGCGAGCTGGAAGTGGTCGACTGGGCCAACTCCCGGGAAGACCTGATCACCCTCGAGTTCAACGCCCCGCTGAAAGAGATCCTGGCGATGTTCCGTCGCCACAAGTTCAGCCGTTATCCGGTGTACGACAGCGAGCGCAAGGAATTCGTCGGCCTGCTGCACATCAAGGATCTGCTGCTGGAACTGGCGGCGCTGGATCACATTCCCGAGTCGTTCAACCTCGCCGAACTGACCCGCCCGCTGGAGCGCGTGTCGCGGCACATGCCGCTGTCGCAGCTGCTGGAGCAGTTCCGCAAGGGCGGCTCGCACTTCGCCGTGGTCGAAGAGGCCGACGGCAACATCATCGGCTACCTGACCATGGAAGACGTGCTTGAAGTGCTGGTCGGCGATATCCAGGACGAACACCGCAAAGCCGAGCGCGGCATCCTCGCCTACCAGCCGGGCAAACTGTTGGTACGCGGCGATACGCCGTTGTTCAAGGTCGAGCGCCTGCTGGGGATCGACCTCGATCACATCGAAGCCGAAACCCTCGCCGGGCTGATCTACGAAACCCTGAAACGGGTGCCGGAAGAGGAAGAAGTGCTGGAAGTCGAAGGCCTGCGGATCATCATCAAGAAAATGAAAGGTCCGAAGATCATTCTGGCCAAGGTGCTGATGCTCGACTGACGGGGTTTACTGCTTGCCCAACGCAAAGTTGGGCAACGCCCCCAGCGGCTGGTTGAACTGATACGGAATCGACACCAGCCCCATTCCGGTATTGCGCTGCACCACAAAGTGCAGGTGCGGGCCGCTGCTGTTGCCGGTGTTGCCGGACAGCGCCAGCGGACTGCCCACCGTCACCCGCTGCCCCTCGCGCACACTCACCGACCCTTGCTTGAGATGCAGGTACACGCCCATCGTGCCGTCGTCGTGCAGGATCCGCACGAAGTTACCGGACGGATCGGTGCCGCGCCCGTTCTGGGAATTTTCGGTCTTCACCACCACTCCGGCGCGCGCCGCAATGATCGGCGTACCGACCGGCATGGCGATGTCCATCGCGTATTTGTTCTTCGGCCCGAAGTGGCTGTAATCGCCATTGGCGCCCTGGCTGAGACGGAACGGACCGCCTCGCCACGGAAACGGATAGCGATAGCCCTGAGCCGCGCCAGCAGGGTCACCGAGGGAATACTGGAACATCGGCGTGTACACCAGCGGCTTGCCACCGGACACCGCCGTCAGCAACGCCAGCCGCGTATTGCTGCGCGCCGGCAGTACCCGGCGGATCGTTTGCGCCGGTGCGCCACGCACGTTGCTCATCCCGGTAAACGCCAGTGCAACCTCGACTGGCGCGTACAGGTCGTTGCGCACGAACACCACGTCCGCGCCCTTCTGCTTCTTGATGTCGAGATAGACCTGGCGCTCAAGGCGCTCGACCATCCGGTCCTGAAACACGAACACCTGGGAGCCTTTGCTCGGACGGTCGCTGTACGAAACCACTCCGTTGGCATCGGTGGATTTGTAGATCGTCATGGCCACAGTCGAGGTGGAGGCCATGAACAGACCACAGAAAAACAGCAGGCGCAGGGGCATGGGCAAAAATTCTGTCGAGTAAGGCCTGGGAATGAGCCTAGCAGGTGAAGCAGACCAGGCTAGTCGACAGATGTTTCAAAATGGCGTGAATGATCGTCCCCACGCTTTGCGTGGGGGGACGCGGAGCGTCCCTTGAGGCATTCCCACGCGGAGCGTGGGAACGATCAATGTCAGGCGACGAAGATTATGCGCCCGGAACGAAGTGCTTCTGCGCCGTACCACGAGCAATCAGGCGGGAGATGTAGTCGAGCTTCTGCGCGTCCTGGTCGACGAAGCGGAAGGTCAGTTGCAGCCAGTCGCTGTCGGGTTTCGGCTCGTGGGCGACGACGGCGTGCAGGTAGCCGTTGAGGCGGGCGATTTCGGCGTTGTCGCCCTGCTCCAGATCGAGCACGGCGCTATCGAGGATCTGCGGCAGGGTGTCGGTGCGTTTCACCACCAGCAGCGCTTCCTTGATGCTCAGGGCCTTGATCACGCATTGCTGGGTGCCGCTTGGCAGGCGCAGTTGACCCTGACCGCGACCGCCGGCCGGAGCGCTGGAGGCTGCCGGGGCTTTCACAGGCGGGCTGTTGAGCAGGCCACGCTGTGGCGCGGCGGCAGGTGCCGGGGCCGCAGCGGCAGGCTTGGCAAACGGATTCACTGCCGCAGCCGTCGGTGCGGAACCAACCACGGCAGCCTTGCCGCCGGTCAACGCGCTCAGAGAGTCGTTGCCGAACGCCGAGTTCATCTTGGTCGGGGCGCTGTTCATCAGAGTGTCGAGCTTGCCGACCTTGTTCAGGGCCTGCTTGACCTTGGTCAGCAGTTGCTCGTTGGTGAACGGCTTGCTGACGTAACCGGTAACACCGGCCTGGATCGCCTGCACGACGTTTTCCTTGTCGCCCCGGCTGGTGACCATGATGAATGGCATGGTCTTGAGGTTGTCCTGCTCACGGCACCAGGTCAGCAGTTCGAGGCCGGACATTTCCGGCATTTCCCAGTCGCACAGCACCAGGTCGAACGCTTCCTTGGCCAGCATGGCCTGGGCCTTCTTGCCGTTGATGGCGTCCTCGGTGCGGATCCCCGGGAAGTAATTACGCAGGCACTTTTTCACCAGGTCACGAATGAACGATGCATCGTCCACGACCAACACACTGATCTTGCTCATCCAACACCCCTATTAAAATCCCGGCAAGCATAACGCTGGCTGATGGCACATTGCCAAAACTCTTCAGTCACGCCGGGACTTTTCGTTCGCGGGTGCTGCTTTTTAATTCGGTTCTGCCCATGAAAAGCAGAAACAAAAACGCCCGGCCAAAGGGCCGGGCGCTTTTCTCAGGCAATCTTACTTATCGTCAGCATCGCCCGGAACATTAGCGGTTTCGCCACTTGTCCCTTCAACTTCTTCCTTCATGCGCTTGAGGCCCATGTGGCGCACATCGGTGCCGCGCACCAGGTAAATCACAAGCTCCGAGATGTTGCGCGCGTGGTCGCCGATCCGCTCCAGCGAACGCAGCACCCAGATAATGCTCAAGACCCGCGAGATAGAGCGCGGGTCTTCCATCATGTAGGTCGCCAGCTCGCGCAGGGCGGTCTTGTATTCGCGGTCGATGATCTTGTCGTACTGCGCCACCGACAACGCCAGATCGGCGTCGAAGCGGGCAAACGCGTCCAGCGCATCACGCACCATGTTGCGCACCTGGTCGCCGATGTGACGCACTTCGACGTAACCGCGCGGCGCTTCGCCTTCTTCGCACAACTGGATCGCACGACGGGCGATCTTGGTCGCTTCGTCACCGATGCGCTCAAGGTCGATCACCGACTTGGAGATGCTGATGATCAGACGCAGGTCGGAGGCCGCCGGCTGACGACGGGCCAGAATGCGCAGGCATTCTTCGTCGATGTTGCGTTCCATCTGGTTGATCTGGTCGTCGATCTCGCGCACTTGCTGGGCCAAGCCCGAGTCGGCCTCGATCAGCGCGGTGACCGCGTCGTTGACCTGCTTCTCGACCAGCCCGCCCATGGCCAGCAGGTGGCTGCGCACTTCTTCCAGTTCGGCGTTGAACTGCGCGGAAATGTGATGAGTGAGGCCTTCTTTGGAAATCATGCGTTCGCTCCGAAAAAGCGTTTAACCAAGAGCTGCAAGCTACGAGCTGCAAGCTGTTATGTGGTGTTCCCTGCCGCATCGCTTCTAACTTGCCGCTTGAAGCTTGCCGCTTGCAGCTGTACGGCTAGCCGTATCGCCCTGTGATGTAGTCTTCGGTCTGCTTCTTGGCCGGATTGGTGAACAGGGTATCGGTGTCGCCGAATTCCACCAGTTTGCCCATGTACATGAACGCCGTGTAGTCGGACACCCGCGCCGCCTGCTGCATGTTGTGGGTCACGATGACGATGGTGAACTTGGATTTGAGTTCGTAGATCAGCTCTTCGACTTTCAGGGTCGAGATCGGGTCGAGGGCCGAGCACGGTTCGTCGAGCAGCAGCACTTCCGGTTCCACGGCGATGGTCCGGGCGATCACCAGACGCTGTTGCTGACCGCCGGACAGTCCGAGGGCCGAGTCATGCAGACGGTCTTTGACTTCGTCCCAAAGTGCCGCGCCTTTCAGTGCCCACTCGACGGCTTCGTCGAGGATGCGTTTCTTGTTGATGCCCTGGATGCGCAGGCCGTAGACCACGTTCTCGTAGATGGTCTTCGGGAACGGGTTAGGCTTCTGGAACACCATGCCGACCCGGCGACGCAGCTCGGCCACGTCTTCGCCCTTGCGGTAGATATTGTTGCCATACAGGTTGATCGCGCCTTCGACGCGGCAGCCGTCCACCAGGTCGTTCATGCGGTTGAAGGTGCGCAGCAGCGTGGACTTGCCGCAGCCGGACGGGCCGATGAAGGCGGTCACACGCTGTTTCGGAATGTTCATGCTGACATCGAACAGCGCCTGTTTCTCGCCGTAGTAAAGGCTCAGGCCCGGCACTTCGATGGCCACGGTTTCCTGCTCGAGGTTCAGGCTCTGCTTGTCGCGGCCCAGGGCAGACATGTTGATGCCGTGGGTATGTGTTTCGTGCTGCATGGGTCTCACTCCGTTCGTAGCTGCAAGCTTCTAGCTGCAAGCTGCAAGTTTGAGCAAAAGCGGCTTGTAGCTTGTAGCTTGCCGCTTGTGGCTAATGGCTTTAGCTGTCTAGAGCTTTGTACTTCTCGCGCAGGTGGTTACGGATGTACACCGCCGACAGGTTCAGGGTGGCGATCACCAGCACCAGCAGCAGCGCCGTGGCGTACACCAGCGGCCGCGCGGCCTCGACGTTCGGGCTCTGGAAGCCGACGTCGTAGATGTGGAAGCCCAGGTGCATGATCTTCTGATCCAGGTGCAGGTACGGGTAGTTGCCGTCCACCGGCAGCGACGGCGCCAGTTTCACCACACCCACCAGCATCAGCGGCGCCACTTCACCGGCGGCGCGAGCCACGGCGAGGATCATGCCGGTCATCATGGCCGGGCTGGCCATCGGCAGAACGATCTTCCACAGGGTTTCAGCCTTGGTCGCGCCCAGAGCCAGCGAGCCCTCACGCACGGTGCGAGGAATCCGCGCCAGACCTTCTTCGGTGGCCACGATCACCACCGGCACCGCCAGCAGCGCCAGAGTCAACGAAGCCCAGAGCAGACCCGGCGTACCGAAGGTCGGTGCCGGCAGCGCTTCCGGGAAGAACAGACGGTCGAGCGAACCACCCAGCACGTAGACGAAGAAGCCCAGACCAAATACGCCGTAAACAATGGCCGGAACACCCGCCAGGTTGTTCACCGCGATCCGGATCACCCGGGTCAGGGTGTTCTGCTTGGCGTATTCACGCAGGTACACCGCCGCCAGCACGCCGAACGGGGTCACGATCATCGCCATGATCAGGGTCATCATCACGGTGCCGAAGATCGCCGGGAAAATCCCGCCTTCGGTGTTCGCTTCACGCGGGTCGTCGGATAGGAATTCCCAGACCTTGCTGAAGTAGAAACCGATCTTGGTGAACGTACCCATCGCGTTCGGCTGGTAGGCGTGAACCACTTTGCCCAGGCCGATTTCGATTTCCTTGCCGTTCGCATCACGAGCGGTCAAGGCGTCACGGTTGAACTGCGCGTGCAGATCGGCCAGACGGGCTTCGATGTCCTGATAGCGGGCGTTCAGCTCGGCGCGCTCGGACTCCATGTCCGCTTGCGCGGTGGCGTCGAGTTTGCCTTCCAGCTCCAGCTTGCGACCGTGCAGACGGATGCGCTCGAGGCCGGCGTTGATCGCACCGATATCGACTTTTTCCAGAGTCTTGAGCTGGGCGGCAAGTTTGTTCACGCGATCGATCCGCGCTTGCAGTTCAGGCCAGGCGGCTTCGCCTTCGGCGATCACCTTGCCGTCCTGTTTGACGTTGACCAGGTAGCCGTAGAAGTTGCCCCACTCACGACGCTCCAGCGCCATCAGTTCCACCGGCGTGGTCTGGTTGGTCAGCCACTCGCCGACGATCCAGGTGAAGTCGTTGCCGTTCAGGTCACGGTTGCCGACCTTGATCAGCTCGCGAGTCATGAATTCCGGACCTTCGTCCGGCACCGGCAGGCCGGCGCTCTTCAGACGGGCGCGCGGCACTTCTTCTTTCTGCACCACCTCGCCCACGACCAGATGCTGGCCCTGGCCCGGTACGTCATAGCTGGCGTGGATCAGATCCGCCGGCCAGAAGTGACCCAGACCGCGCACGGCGATCACCGCCAGCAGGCCAATGGTCATGATGACCGCGATGGACACCGCGCCGCCGCTGATCCAGACGCCGGGGGCGCCGCTCTTGAACCATCCTTTCAGGGAGTTCTGTTTCACAGACTTCTACCTTTGCTTAAAGCGACGAGTATTTCTTGCGCAGACGCTGACGAATCAGTTCCGCGAGGGTGTTCATGACGAAGGTGAACAACAGCAGCACCAGCGCCGAAAGGAACAGCACGCGGTAGTGGCTGCCGCCGACTTCCGACTCCGGCATTTCCACCGCGACGTTGGCGGCCAGGGTGCGCAGGCCTTCGAACAGGTTCATTTCCATGACCGGGGTGTTGCCGGTGGCCATCAGCACGATCATGGTTTCGCCGACCGCTCGGCCCATGCCGATCATCAGCGCCGAGAAGATGCCCGGGCTGGCGGTCAGGATGACCACGCGCGTCATGGTCTGCCACGGCGTGGCACCGAGGGCCAACGAGCCCAGGGTCAGGCCGCGCGGCACGCTGAACACGGCGTCTTCGGCGATCGAGTAGATGTTCGGGATCACCGCAAAGCCCATGGCCAGACCGACCACCAGAGCGTTGCGCTGGTCGTAGGTGATGCCCAGGTCGTGGGAGATCCACATGCGCATGTCACCGCCGAAGAACCAGTTCTCCATAAACGGGCTCATGTACAGCGACAGCCAGCCCACGAACAGGATCACCGGAATCAGCAGCGCACTTTCCCAACCGTCCGGGACTTTCAGGCGGATCGATTCAGGCAGGCGGCTGAAGGTGAAACCAGCGATCAGGATGCCAATCGGCAGCAGCATCAGCAGGCTGAAGATGCCCGGCAGATGCCCTTCCACATACGGTGCGAGGAACAGGCCGGCGAAGAAGCCGAGGATCACCGTCGGCATCGCTTCCATCAACTCGATCACCGGTTTGACCTTGCGGCGCATGCCCGGGGCCATGAAGTACGCGGTGTAGATCGCCGCGGCGACGGCCAGCGGAGCAGCCAGCAGCATCGCGTAGAACGCGGCTTTCAGGGTGCCGAAGGTCAGTGGCGACAGGCTCAGTTTCGGTTCGAAATCGGTGTTGGCCGCAGTCGATTGCCAGACGTATTTAGGCTCGTCGTAGTTCTCGTACCAGACCTTGCTCCACAGCGCGCTCCACGAGACTTCCGGGTGCGGGTTGTCGAGCAGCAACGGTTGCAGCTTGCCGCCGGCTTCGACGATCACACGGTTGGCGCGCGGCGACAGACCGAACAGGCCCTGACCTTCGACGACTTGATCGACCAGCAAGGTGCGGTGCGCGGTGCTGTGGAACACGCCGAGCTTGCCGCTGGCATCCAGGGCCAGGAAGCCCTTGCGACGTTCTTCGGCAGAAATTTCAACGATCGGCGTGGTGCCCATCTGGAAGGTGCGGATCTGCTTCAGGCGCAGCTCGCCATCGGTGTCGCGGGCCATGAACCACTGGGCCAGGCCACCCTTGGAGTCACCGACGATCAGCGAGATACCACCGACCAGTTGCGTGGTCGCAGTGACTTCAGCGTCAGCGTTTTCCAGCAGTTTGTAGCGACCGTTGAGGCTCTTGTCGCGCAGGCTGAACACGTCGGCCTGCGCACGCCCGTTGACCACGTACAGCCACTGCTGGCGCGGGTCGACGAAGATGTTTTTCACAGGTTCAGTCATCTGCGGCAGATCGATACGCTTCTGCTCGTTGGTGACTTCGCCGGTCATCATGTTTTCTTCGCTGGTCAGCGACAGCACATTGAGTTGCGAACCGGTGGAACCGACCAGCATCAGGGTCGAGTCGCTGGCGTTGAGGCTGACGTGCTCCAGCGCACCGCCGCTTTCGTTCAACGCGATCGGTGTCTCGCCGTACGGGTACTCGATGGCCGGAGTGATGGTCTTCTTGCCATCCGGGTAGCTGACTTTATAGGTGTGACGGAACACCAGCGCCTGGCCGTTGGACAGGCCCACGGCCACCAGCGGATGGCCCGGCTGGTCTTCGCCGATGGAGGTCACACTGGCGCCTGCCGGCAGGGGCAGATCGACGCGCTTCAATTCAGCGCCACTGTCGATGTCGAAGAACAGCGCCTGGCCCTTGTCGGAAACGCGCATGGCCACCTGATTCTGCTCTTCGAGCGAAATCATCAGCGGCTTGCCGGCGTCCTGCATCCAGGCCGGGGTGATTGCATCTTTCGCAGTCAGGTCAGCACCTTTGAACAGCGGCGCGACCACGTAGGCGAGGAAGAAGAAGATCAGGGTGATGGCTGCCAGCACCGCCAGACCGCCGACGAGGACGTACCAGCGGGTGAAGCGATCCTTGAGCGCGCGAATGCGGCGCTTGCGTTGCAACTCAGGCGTATTGAAGTCAATGCGCTTGGGAGGGTTCGTAGTCATTTTGGAATTGGCCAGATCATTCATGCGCACACCCTAGCGATCCTGTATGACAGAAAGATGACAATGCAGTGACGCACCAAATCCGCCGCCAGCAGGGCACTGGCGGTGGATAGAAGAATTCGGGGAGTGTGGGAGCCAGGCCGCTTGCGGGCCGGGCCCCCCACGGGAGTCAGGCGGGGTTCACCCCCTGACTCAGTTTGTTACTTTTTTGCGACTTCAGCGCCGCCTTCCTGCAGACCCAGGTCAGCCAGTGCTTTTGCAGCAACCTTGGCTGGCAGCGGGATGTAGCCGTCTTTCACGACCACTTCCTGGCCCTGTTTCGACAGAACCAGTTTCACGAACTCGGCTTCCAGCGGGGCCAGAGGCTTGTTCGGGGCCTTGTTGACGTACACGTACAGGAAACGCGACAGCGGGTACTTGCCGTTCAGGGCGTTTTCTTCGGTGTCTTCGACGAAGTCAGTGCTGCCTTTCTTCGACAGAGCAACGGTTTTCACGCTGGCGGTCTTGTAGCCGATGCCCGAGTAACCGATGCCGTTCAGCGAGGAGCTGATCGACTGCACGACCGAAGCCGAACCTGGTTGTTCGTTGACGTTAGGCTTGTAGTCGCCTTTGCACAGGGCTTCTTCCTTGAAGTAGCCGTAGGTGCCGGATACCGAGTTGCGACCGAACAGTTGAACCGGCTTGTTGGCCAGGTCGCCGGTCACGCCCAGGTCACCCCAGGTTTTCACGTCGGTCTTGGCGCCGCACAGACGGGTGGACGAGAAGATCGCGTCAACCTGTTCCATGGTCAGGTGCTGGATCGGGTTGTCCTTGTGAACGAAAACAGCCAGGGCGTCCACGGCAACCGGGATAGCGGTTGGCTTGTAGCCGTATTTCTGTTCGAAGGCAGCCAGTTCGGTGTCCTTCATCTTGCGGCTCATCGGGCCCAGGTTGGAGGTGCCTTCAGTCAGCGCAGGTGGCGCGGTGGCGGAGCCAGCGGCCTGAATCTGGATGTTTACGTTCGGGTATTCTTTTTTGTAGTTCTCAGCCCAGAGGGTCATGAGGTTGGCCAGGGTATCGGAACCGACGCTGGACAGGTTGCCCGACACACCAGTGGTCTTGGTGTAGCTCGGGATAGCAGGGTCAACAGCGGCAACCGCGTTGGCAGTCGCAACGCCAGCAGCGACAAAAGTCATTGCCGCCATCAAACGCTTCAGTTTCATGCCTTACTCCTAGCAGATAGGGTGTGTTAAGTCGGGGCCAAGTATCAGCAGGCCGTGTGAACACTCTATGGCTGAAATATGACAATTGGATGAAAGGCCAGCATGTCGTGACAGATCGTTCCCACGCTCTGCGTGGGAACGCCGCCATGGACGCTCCGCGTCCGCTTCAAGACGTGACGCGGAGCGTCACAGGATGCATTCCCACGCGGGAGCGTGGGAACGATCAGTGTGAGGTGGCTTAGCGACCTTTGCTCCACAACCACGCGCCGACCAGGATCCCCATCCCGCACAGCACCGCCACATAGTAGGCAGGCCCCATCGCGCTTTCTTTCAGCAGCAGGCTGACCACCATCGGCGTCAGGCCACCGAAGATCGCGTAAGCGACGTTATAAGAGAAGGACAGACCGCTGAAGCGCACCACCGGCGGGAACGCTTTCACCATGACATAAGGCACCGCGCCGATGGTGCCGACCAGAAAACCGGTCAGCGCATACAGCGGGAACAGCCAGTTCGGATGATCGGCGAGGCTGTGATAGAAGGTCCAGGAACTGGCCAGCAAACCCAGGCAGCCGAACACGAACACCCGACCGGCACCGAAGCGATCGGCCAGCGCGCCGGAAATGATGCAGCCGAAGCTCAGGAACACGATCGCCAGGCTGTTGGATTGCAGCGCGGTGGTCGGCGAGAAGTGATAGACCGTTTGCAACACGGTCGGCGTCATCAGGATCACCACAACGATACCGGCGGACAGCAGCCAGGTCAGCAGCATCGACACCGCGATTGCACCGCGATGGTCACGCAGCACGGCGCGCAACGGCACCTCTTCGGCCAGCGCCTTGCGCTGTTGCAGTTCGGCGAACACCGGAGTTTCGTGCAGCCAGCGGCGCAGGTAGACCGAGAACAGACCGAAAACGCCACCCAGCAGGAACGGGATTCGCCAGGCGTAATCCGAAACTTCCGTTGGCGTATAAATGCTGTTGATCGCGGTGGCGACCAGCGAACCGAGGAGGATGCCCGCCGTCAGGCCGCTGGTCAGGGTGCCGCAGGCGTAGCCGATGTGCTTGCCGGGTACGTGTTCGGAAACGAAGACCCACGCCCCCGGCACTTCGCCGCCAATCGCCGCGCCCTGAATGACGCGCATCAACAGCAGCAGAATCGGCGCCCACAGGCCGATCTGGGCGTAGGTCGGCAGCAGGCCCATGATCAGGGTCGGCACGGCCATCATGAAAATGCTCAGGGTGAACATCTTCTTGCGCCCCAGCAGATCGCCGAAGTGCGCCATCACGATCCCGCCCAGCGGCCGCGCGAGGTAGCCGGCGGCGAAGATGCCGAAGGTCTGCATCAGGCGCAGCCACTCGGGCATGTCGGCCGGGAAGAACAATTTGCCGACCACGGTGGCGAAGAACACGAAGATGATGAAATCGTAGAACTCCAGCGCGCCCCCCAGGGCCGAAAGCGACAGAGTCTTGTAGTCATTGCGGGTCAACGGTCGTGCGGGTTGGTCGGGCTGCGCGAGGCTCGAGGGCGCTGTGGTCATGGCAAGGTCTTCTCTTATAGTCGGATCTGCCGCCACAACAACGCTGGCTGTGGCTCGGGCAGGTTCGGCACCATAGCAAATTGTTCGAAAAAGCACATAGAGGCGCGTATTTGCCGGTCGAAATCAGAACCGGACGGTCGTCGCGGAGTCTACCGACCGATATACTCGCAACCTTGCTCCGGTTTGTAAGGGGTTGCTGTGCGAAAACGTCGTTGGCCCGACCCTTGCTCGGGATTAGCCGGTTTCGCAGAGTTTCTCCTTAGGCGCCTGATGGAAAACGTGACGAACGTAGTATGTTCGGTGCTGAATCGTTTTTCCCGAAGACGGCTACCACCAGCAATACCCAACGAAGAGTCACGGGTCAGAGGCACCCCCGGCATGATAGAGCTCGAACAAGAAGATCCGATCCCGCAAGGCGACCTGGCCCTGCAAATCACCGCGCTTCCCCGCGAAACCAACGGCTTCGGCGATATTTTCGGCGGCTGGCTGGTGGCGCAGATGGACCTGGCCGGCACTGCCATGGCCAGTCGTGTTGCCGGCGGCCGTGTTGCGACCGTCGCCATCGATCGCATGGCGTTTCTGGTGCCGGTGGCTGTCGGCGCGCAATTGTCCTTTTACACCCAGACCCTGGAAATCGGCCGCAGCTCGATCCAGATGATGGTCGAGGTATGGAGCGACGATCCGCTGTCCAGCGAGTGGCGTAAAGTGACCGAAGCGGTGTTCGTGTTCGTTGCCATCGATGGCAGCGGCCGCACCCGTTCGGTTCCGCCACGCGCACGTTAAACCTCGCGGCCGTTTCACGGTCGATAGTCGTCCAAGTTGCTGATCGAGAGTTGTCCCATGAACACGCCCAACGTTGAAGCCGTGAAACTGGATGAACTGAACTGCTGGCGCATCCGCCACGGTCAGGCCGAAGTGCTGGTGGCCCAGCAAGGCGCGCACATCCTCAGTTATCAGGTGGACGGCCAGCCGCCGATCATCTGGCTGAACGACAAGGCCATGTTCAAGACCGGCCAGAGCATCCGCGCCGGCGTGCCGGTGTGCTGGCCGTGGTTCGGCAAGTTCGAACGCAACCCGCAGAGCGTGCAGGTGATGCGTGTCAGCGAAGAACCGGCCGCCGCCCACGGGTTTGTCCGGACGATGGATTGGGAGCTGGGCGGTATTGAAACCGAAGGTGAAAGCCTGAAGGTGGAGTTCAAGCTGCCCTACCCTGAAGGCGGTTTTCCGGGCTGGCCGCATCAGGTCGATCTGACCCTGACCCTGCGCCTCGACGATCAACTGCACATCAGCCTGACCAGCCACAACCGTGGTACAGACAGCGTCAGCATCAGCCAGGCATTGCACAGCTATTTCGCCGTCAGCGATGTGCGCAACGTTCGCGTCGAAGGTGTGGATGGCCTCGATTACATCGAGACTCTGGATGACTGGAAAACCCACACCCAGCAAGGCGACCTGCGTTTTGCCGGGGAAACCGACCGTATCTACCTCGACGTTCCGCCGCAACTGAGCATTGTCGATCCGGCCTGGGAACGGCGCATCGTGCTGACCGCTACCGGTTCACGCACGGCGGTGATCTGGAACCCGTGGATCGACCGCGCCGCCGCGCTCAGCGACATGGATAACGACGGCTGGCAGCGCATGCTGTGCATCGAGACGGCGAACGTGATGAGTGATGTGATGACTCTGGCGCCGGATGCCGGTCACACAATGGGTGTCAGTATTGGCAGCGAGCCGCTCTGAAAACAAAAAACGCAGCCCTGAGGCTGCGTTTTTTTTTGCGGCTCTGAATTACAGATCCGATTCCTGCACCACCCGCACCTTGTCCGCTTCCAGCGCGTACGCCGCATCGGCCAGGTCATTGCTGACCTTCTCGATCTTCAGCGTGCCGGTCACCCACAGCGGCGTGTAGATGTCATCCAGCTTCAAGCCTTTTGGATAACGCACCAGCACCAGTTGATTCGGTGGCGGTGGTGGTACGTGGATGCACGCGCCCGGGTACGGCACGAGGAAGAACAGTGTGCTGCGGCCCTTGGCGTCGGATTCCAGCGGCACCGGATAACCGCCGATGCGGATGTGCTTGTCGTTCATCGACGCCACGGTCTTGGTCGAATACATCACCGCCGGCAAACCTTTGGCCTGCTTCATCCCGCCTTTCTGGGTGAAGGTGCCGGTGGCTTCCGGGGAGTTGTGGTCGATTTCAGGCATGGCCTCGAGGGCTTTCTGGTCCGACTTGGGCATCAGTTCCAGCCAGTCGGTTTCCGGCAGTTCGCCGGCGTGGGCCAGACCGCTGCCCAGCAAAAGGAGAGTCAACAGAAGACGGCGCATGAAGGTGCTCGGTAAAGGATGCTCGAAAAGGGAGGGGACGCTGAATCGCCGAGCATTTTAGCCCTCCCCGCCGGATTGGCGGAGAGGACTTTGTCGCTTTGAATCAGTTCTTTTTGATCAGGCCGTAGATCACCAGCAGCACGATCGCGCCAACCAGCGCGCCGATGAAGCCGGCGCCCTGACCCGCCTGATAGATGCCCAGGGCCTGGCCGCCGTAAGTGGCTGCCAGCGAACCGCCGATACCGAGCAGGATGGTCATGATCCAGCCCATGCTGTCATCGCCCGGTTTCAGGAACCGCGCCAGCAAGCCGACGATGAGGCCGATAAAGATGGTTCCGATAATTCCCATGGCATTTCCCTCTGAATGGTAGATATGCGATGAAGCCTAGCCAGACTTTCGCATCCTGCCATCAGAGAACGGCGGCCCCGCAATGGTTCCGCCGCTGCCGGATGAAACTGTCGTTACTCGGCGATCAGCGCTTCGACCTTGAGGATTTGCTGCTCGAGGGTCGCCTTGTCCTTGCAGCGCAGGTTGGCGTGACCGACCTTGCGCCCGGCCTTGAAGGCCTTGCCGTAGTGATGCAGGTGGCAATCGTCGATGGCGATAACCTTCTCGACCGGCGGAACAACGCCGATGAAGTTGAGCATCGCGCTCTCGCCGACCTTGGCGGTCGAACCCAGCGGCAGACCGGCAACGGCCCGCAGGTGGTTTTCGAACTGGCTGCACTCGGCGCCTTCGGTGGTCCAGTGCCCGGAGTTGTGCACGCGCGGGGCAATTTCGTTGGCCTTGAGGCCACCGTCGACTTCAAAGAACTCGAACGCCATCACGCCGACGTAGTTCAGCTGCTTGAGGACGCGGCTGGAGTAGTCTTCAGCCAGGGCCTGCAGCGGGTGATCGGAACTGGCAACCGACAGCTTGAGAATGCCGCTGTCATGGGTGTTGTGCACCAGTGGATAGAACTTCGTCTCGCCATCGCGGGCGCGCACGGCGATCAGCGACACTTCGCCGGTGAATGGCACGAAGCCTTCCAGCAGGCAAGGCACGCTGCCCAGCTCGGCGAACGTACCGACCACGTCTTCCGGCTTGCGCAGGACTTTCTGACCCTTGCCGTCGTAACCCAGGGTGCGGGTTTTCAGCACAGCAGGCAGGCCGATCGAAGCGACGGCGGCGTCCAGGTCGGCTTGCGACTGGATGTCGGCGAACGCCGGGGTCGGAATCCCCAGGTCCTTGAACATGCTCTTTTCGAACCAGCGGTCGCGAGCGATGCGCAGGGCTTCGGCACTCGGGTAGACCGGCACGAATTGCGAAAGGAACGCCACGGTTTCCGCCGGGACGCTTTCGAACTCGAAGGTCACCAGATCGACTTCATCGGCCAACTGGCGCAGGTGATCCTGATCGCCGTAATCGGCCCGCAGGTGTTCGCCCAACGCGGCGGCGCAAGCGTCCGGCGCAGGGTCGAGGAAAGCGAAGTTCATGCCCAGCGGGGTGCCCGCCAGGGCCAACATGCGACCCAACTGGCCGCCACCGATTACACCGATCTTCATCTCAACAACCTCAGGCAATACGTGGGTCTGGATTGTCCAGGACGCTGTCTGTCTGCTCGGCACGGAAGGTTTTCAGTACCGCGTGGAATTGTGGATGCTTGGCGCCCAGGATGCTCGCCGACAGCAGGGCTGCGTTGATCGCACCGGCCTTGCCGATGGCCAGGGTGGCAACCGGAATACCGGCCGGCATCTGCACGATCGACAGCAGCGAATCGACGCCCGAGAGCATCGCCGACTGGACCGGAACACCCAGCACCGGCAGGTGGGTCTTGGCCGCACACATGCCTGGCAGGTGGGCTGCGCCACCGGCACCGGCGATGATCACCTCGATGCCGCGGCCTTCAGCCTCTTCGGCGTACTGGAACAGCAGATCCGGGGTGCGGTGGGCGGAAACCACCTTGACCTCGTAAGGGATGCCGAGCTTTTCCAGCATATCGGCGGTGTGGCTAAGGGTGGACCAATCGGACTTGGAGCCCATGATCACGCCAACCAGTGCACTCATCGTCGCGCCTCTTCTCTCTGGGCGCCCGCAGGCGCGTCAAAAACAACAAGCCACGCAGGATGCGTGGCTTGTTGTAGGAAAAATGGCCGGACGAACCGGCCGAAGGCCGCGCAGTATACCGCAAAGAAAGCAATAAACAGCCCCCGTGGCGACCATCTGTCATCTGCACCGAACCACTCATTTTACTGACTCGAAAATCAAGAACAGCGCCTCTGCCGTTCAAACGAAATACATAGCGATCAAGTTATATCGGGAACGCACTTAACTCACTGCGGCATCCATGTAATAAAATTCAAAACACTCCTGAGCGTCATAACTCATCGCGCATGGTATATAAACAATCACCCACAACTTACTGACGCAACCAATCACCACAACCGGCAATATCAATATCAACCAGAAATACCCACTACCGTTATACCTCTTGCAATACATCGCAAGCTGGGCGCATTGCTAAAACCCGCAATAACTCAAACATTAAAAGGATTTAAACATGCTAAAGGAACCAATAGCACTACAAGTTTTCATCCACGAAGACCTGTCGGATTACACTAAGGAAGATCTATACAAAAGGCACTTCTCCTGGCTTGCAGCGGAGATCGAGAGCATTACCGGCCGCAAAATGCTGATTCGACTGATCGAACCATCAGAAGCAAGGGGCCTGAGCAGTCATCCGTATCAAAACTTGAACGAACGTGCCTCACTGAGCGCTTGGAAAACCAAGGTCGACAAGTATCGAAACACTAATCTTGACCTGCGCTTGATCAAGTTCCTGTTACTGACGCGCAACTCTATAAACAGCCGTACACGGGGAATTGCCGAACTCCCGGGTTACGTGGGTATCGCCTCGACAGAAAAAGTCAGCACGGCCGCTCACGAAGTAGGGCACATGTTCGGTGCAACACATGAAGACGCCGAAATTCTCTACAACGGATGGTGGAGCGAAACGGTCATGTCGAGTGATGAGTTCTCTCCACTGCGAAGCAACGCCGACCGTTTCAGTGATAAAAATCGAGAAAACATTCGTAAGTACCTGAGCACAAAAGTTGTAACAGGCCCAGTGCAATCGACCCTGCGTCCCGAGGAAGACTGGGACTGAGGCAAGGCATGCCGAACTTAAAAAGGAATTACAGATGACCATTGTTAACAAGAAACGAGACATCAATATCTTCGCCGTCGTTCACGACGATATTCCGGCGACGACAACCACGAGTATTTACGCCGAGCACTTCCAGCCTTTTGTAAAAGAGCTGGAAAGCTTTATCGATCGAAAATTCAATGTTGTCTTTGGCAGGGGCGCCCCCTACAGCCAGTTCAACTACAAAGGTGATGACCCGCTACGGACCTTGAAAAGTTGGGAAATACTGGGCCGCCAATACCTGGAGCTGGCCAAGGCCGAAGGCTTCGAGACTGGCCCGCTGGATCAGGTCGTTCTGCTGACTAAAGAAAACCTGAATGAGAGGACTGGGGGGGCTGCACTGCTATGGCCTCCACTCAATACCGGAAACTTTGCAATCTCTTCTCTCGGCAGCCGGATCACTGTGGGTCATGAAGTCGGTCACTTGCTGGGCGCCCGACATGAAGATTCGGAAATTCAATACAACGGCTGGTGGTGTGAAACGTACATGACCCCACAACCCCATCCACTCAGATCCATTTGTTACAGTTTCAGCCAGAAAAACCGGGAAAACATACAAAACCATTTGGCCAGCAAAGGCTGACCGTTCGCCTGGAGACTCGGCAGAGGCGAAAACAAAGTTCGCCTCTGCTTCCATCACTCAGCTATTGCCACTCGCCGCGCCGCCCTCCAACTTGCGCCACAACAACCGCACATTGGCCTTGCGCACCAGCGCGCATCTGTACAGACGAATCTCCAGCGGCACATGCCACTGCGCGCCGCCGCAGACCACCAGTTCGCCCCGCGCCAGCTCGGCCCGCACGCTCAGCTGCGGTACCCAGGCAATGCCGAGGCCTTCCAGCGCCATGCTTTTCAGGCTGTCGGCCATGGCGGTTTCATAGATCGTGGTGAAGCGCAGCTGACGCTGACGCAGCAAGCCGTTCACGGAGCGTCCGAGAAACGCCCCGGCGCTGTACGCCAGTAACGGCACACTGCCCTCGCCTTCCAGATCGAACAGCGGCTTGCCATTGGCATCCGCCGCACATACCGGAAGCATTTCGGTCTGGCCCAGGTGCAGCGACGGGAAGATCTCCGGGTCCATCTGCATCGCCGCGTCCGGGTCGTAGAACGCCAGCATCAGATCGCAGCCACCTTCACGCAGCGCGTGCACCGCGTCGCCAACGTTGGTCGCCACCAGCCGGGTAGCGATGTTCAGGCCTTCGTTGCGCAATTGCGCGATCCAGCGCGGAAAGAAACCCAGCGCCAGCGAGTGCGCCGCCGCGACCTGGATCACTTCGCCCTGCCCGCCTTCCAGATGATGAAGATGGCGCAGCACTTCACCGAGCTGTTCGACCACGGTGCGCGCGGTCACCAGGAACAGTTGCCCCGCCGCCGTCAGCTCGATTGGCGTGCGCGAGCGGTTGACCAGCGTCAGGCCCAGCGCCGCTTCCAGGCTGCGGATCCGCCGACTGAAAGCCGGCTGGGTCACGAAGCGCCGTTCGGCCGCCTGCGAGAAGCTGCGGGTGGCAGCCAGAGCACTGAAGTCCTCGAGCCATTTGCTTTCCAGATTCATCACGTCCTCCCGGACACGCACCAAAACAGGTCACACGTCTGCCGCGCACGCGGCGTCACACGGGCATTATGCCGAATGTGCATAGGGCAGTGTTTAACAGCATTGGCCCAAAAATTCCCACAAGCCTAGCATTCGCAGCGTTCCGGCACAGACCGGGTCCATATCGAGATGATTTCTATCATGTCCTCCGCTGCATCATTCCGCACAGAAAACGACCTGCTTGGCACCCTCGAAGTCCCTGCTCAAGCGTATTACGGCATCCAGACCCTGCGAGCGGTGAATAACTTCCGCCTCTCGGGCGTTCCGATTTCGCACTACCCGAAGTTGGTTGTCGGTCTGGCGATGGTCAAACAGGCTGCCGCTGACGCCAACCGCGAGCTGGGTCACCTGAGCGAAGCCAAGCACGCTGCCATCAGCGAAGCCTGTGCCCGTCTGATCCGCGGCGATTTCCACGAAGAGTTCGTGGTCGACATGATTCAAGGTGGCGCCGGTACCTCCACCAACATGAACGCCAACGAAGTGATCGCCAACATTGCTCTTGAAGCGATGGGTCACCAGAAAGGCGAGTACCAGTACCTGCACCCGAACGACGACGTGAACATGGCGCAGTCGACCAACGACGCCTACCCGACCGCGATCCGTCTGGGTCTGCTGCTGGGTCACGACGCGCTGCTGGCCAGCCTCGACAGCCTGATTCAGGCGTTCGCGGCCAAGGGTGAAGAATTCAACCACGTCCTGAAGATGGGTCGTACCCAGCTGCAAGACGCCGTACCGATGACCCTGGGTCAGGAATTCCGTGCTTTCGCCACCACCATGGGCGAAGACTTGGCCCGTCTGAAGACGCTGGCCCCGGAACTGCTGACCGAAGTGAACCTGGGCGGCACCGCGATCGGCACCGGCATCAACGCCGACCCGCGCTACCAGGCCCTGGCCGTACAGCGTCTGGCGCTGATCAGCGGTCAACCGCTGGTTCCAGCCGCCGACCTGATCGAAGCCACCTCCGACATGGGCGCCTTCGTGCTGTTCTCCGGCATGCTCAAGCGCACCGCGGTCAAGCTGTCGAAGATCTGCAACGACCTGCGCCTGCTGTCCAGCGGACCGCGTACCGGCATCAACGAAATCAACCTGCCGGCGCGTCAGCCAGGCAGCTCGATCATGCCAGGCAAGGTCAACCCGGTGATCCCGGAAGCCGTGAATCAGGTGGCATTCCAGGTCATCGGTAACGATCTGGCGCTGACCATGGCAGCCGAAGGCGGCCAACTGCAACTGAACGTGATGGAGCCGCTGATCGCCTTCAAGATCCTCGACTCGATCCGCCTGCTGCAACGCGCCATGGACATGCTGCGCGAGCACTGCATCGTCGGCATCACCGCCAACGAAGCGCGCTGCCGTGAACTGGTCGAACACTCGATCGGTCTGGTCACCGCACTGAACCCGTACATCGGCTACAAAAACGCCACCCGCATCGCCCGTATCGCCCTTGAAAGCGGCCGCGGCGTGCTGGAACTGGTGCGCGAAGAAGGTCTGCTCGACGAAGCCATGCTCGCCGACATCCTGCGCCCGGAAAACATGATTGCTCCGCGTCTGGTGCCTCTGAAGGCCTGATCCGACGCGTTACTTGTAGCACCGCTCACCAGGTCGAGGGACTAGACACCTCTCACCTTTTGAGGGCTTGGGGAGCATTCCCCGAGCCCTTTTTTTTAACTGTTTGAACCTGAGAACCGTATGTATGGAAGCTGGCTGCAAACCGGCTCCCAGACAAGCCCGACGCCGGTAACGTCGGGTGTTTCAAAGCTTCGTTTCGTCGCTTGCACCACAACCGTGCAGACGGGCGCCGCACTGATCGGTATAGTGCCGCCCCTCTTCGCGTGAGCGGTCGTCGGTAACGAGGCCATAACCCATGCGAAACCCGAACTAATAACAAACCCGCGATATGGATCCGGGACGAAACCCTCGCCTCGCCCGTTGTGCCGCACGCACACCGGTGTAACGCGATGTTTCCGACCATCCAGCATTTGCTTACACAATAAACAGCGAGGAAAAATCCATGCTCGAAGTCATCAACGACTTCCTCTCAGGGAAAGTACTGATCGTGCTCATTGTCGGGCTCGGTAGCTACTTCACGATTCGCTCGCGTTTCGTTCAATTGCGCCACTTCTTCCACATGTTCGCGGTGTTCCGCGACAGCCTCAAAGGCAGCGCCGGGCAACTCAGCTCGTTCCAGGCCCTGATGCTCAGCCTCGCCGGCCGCGTCGGTGCAGGCAACATCGCCGGTGTCGGCATCGCCGTGACTCTCGGTGGTCCGGGTGCGGTGTTCTGGATGTGGGTGACCGCTCTGGTCGGCATGTCCAGCAGCTTCTTCGAATGTACGCTGGCCCAGGTCTACAAGCGCGCCGATGGCGATGGCCTGTACCGTGGCGGTCCGGCTTACTACATCCAGCACGGCCTGAAACTCAAAGGCATGGCGGTGGTGTTCTCGATTCTGCTGCTGGTCACTTACGGATTCGCCTTCATCGGCCTGCAGTCCTACACCGTGACCCACTCGCTGCAAAACGCCTTTGCCTTTGATCCGCAACACACCGGTATCGTCCTGGCGGTGCTGCTGGCCATTACCTTCATCGGTGGCATCAAGCGCATCGCTTCGGTGTCCGACCTGCTGGTACCGATCAAGACCCTGGCCTACATCGGCGTGACCCTGTACGTGATCGGCACCCAGATCGAACACGTGCCAGCCATGCTGGAAACCATCTTCAAGAGCGCCTTCGGTCTCGACCCGGCCTTCGGCGGCCTGCTCGGCAGCGCCATCGTGATGGGCGTGAAACGTGGCGTGTTCGCCAACGAAGCGGGCCTGGGCAGTGCGCCGAACGTCGCCGCCGTGGCCGCCGTGAAGCACCCGGGCGCTCAAGGCGTGGTTCAAGCGTTCAGCGTGTTCCTCGACACCTTCGTGATCTGCACCTGCACCGCGCTGCTGATCCTGCTGTCGGGCTTCTACACCCCGGGCTTCGAGGGTGACGGCATCGTCCTGACCCAGAACTCGCTGGCCGCCGTGGTGGGTGACTGGGGCCGCATGTTCGTCAGCGTCGCGCTGTCGCTGTTCGTCTTCACGTGCATCCTCTACAACTACTACCTGGGCGAAAACAGCCTGCAGTTCCTCACCCGCAACCGCGCTGCGCTGATGACGTTCCGCGGCCTGGTGCTGGCGCTGGTGGTCTGGGGTTCGATGCAGGATCTGTCGACCGTGTTCGCCTTCGCCGACATCACCATGACCTGCCTGGCCTTCGTCAACCTGGTGGCCTTGGCCATGCTGTTCAAGGTCGGCATGCGCGTGATGCGCGACTACGATGCGCAGCGTCGCGCCGGCGTCGACCAGCCGGTGTTCGACTCCAGCAAGTTCAGCGACCTGGATCTGGACCTGAAGGCCTGGCCTGCCAATCCGTCGGCCGACACCCAAGCCGACGCTCAGCCGCAAGGCATCCCTGCAGCGCAACGCTGATCGGGTAAAAAACCGGGCGCAGGTCTTGCGCCCGGCGTGACACAGGCGGCGGTCGGCGTCATGCTCGACCGCATGCTGTCCTCGTTCAGGAGAACTCCCCATGAATTCCTCGACCTACCCTGCCGCCCAGCACGTCATGGTGCTGTACACCGGTGGCACCATCGGCATGCAGGCCAGCGTTAATGGCCTGGCCCCGGCTTCCGGTTTCGAAGCGCGGATGCGCGATTACCTGCACAGCCAGCCAGAGCTGGTGGTGCCGCAGTGGCGCTTTCGCGAGATGTCGCCGCTGATCGACAGCGCCAATATGACCCCGGCCTACTGGCAGCAACTGCGTGAAGCCGTCGTCGATGCCGTCGATGTGCAAGGTTGCGACAGCGTGCTGATCCTGCACGGCACCGACACCCTGGCCTACAGCGCCGCCGCCATGAGCTTCCAGTTGCTCGGCCTGCATGCCCGCGTGTGCTTCACCGGTTCGATGCTGCCGGCCGGCGTCACCGACAGCGACGCCTGGGAAAACCTCAGCGGCGCACTGGTCGCCCTCGGCCACGGCCTGGCGCCGGGCGTGCATCTGTATTTCCACGGCGAACTGCTGGCGCCGACCCGTTGCGCGAAAGTGCGCAGCTTCGGCCGTCATCCGTTCAAACGCCTGGAGCGTCAGGGCGGCGGCGTGAAAGCCACTTCCTTGCCGGCCGCGCTGAACTACAACCAGCCCAAGCAACTGGTCAAGGTTGCCGTGTTGCCGTTGTTCCCGGGAATCGGCGCCGAGATCATCGACGGCCTGCTCGACAGCGGCATTCAGGGTCTGGTGCTGGAGTGCTACGGCAGCGGCACCGGGCCAAGCGACAACCCGCAATTCCTCGCCAGCCTTGGCCGGGCGCGGGACAACGGTGTCGTGGTGGTTGCGGTCACGCAGTGCCATGAAGGCGGTGTTGAGCTGGATGTCTACGAAGCGGGCAGCCGCTTGCGTGGCGTTGGCGTGCTGTCCGGTGGCGGCATGACCCGCGAAGCAGCGTTCGGCAAGTTGAACGGATTGCTTGGTGCGGGTCTTGAGACAGCTGAAGTGCGGCGACTGGTCGAACTCGATCTGTGCGGCGAGCTCATCTGATCGCAACAAGCTGTGGGAGCACCTCTGCTCCCACAGCCCGGCATGCAACTTGCTGCCGTTTCCAGCACCCCAAGGCTGGAAGTCCCCGATGCTCCACTCCCACCTCACCACCCTCAACGCTGTCTCACTGGTGCTCAACACCTTCAGGGATCAAGGCCTGTCCAGCGAAGCGTTACTGGCCGGCAGCGGCATCAGCGCGGCGGATCTGAGCCGGGCCGACACCCGCATCACCACCAATCAGGAGATGCAGGTCTGCGCCAACGCGGTCGCGCTCAAACACGACATCGGTCTGGAGCTGGGCCGGCGCATGCATGTTTCCTGCTACGGCATCCTCGGTTACGCGCTGCTGACCTGTGCCACCTTCGGTGACGCTTTGCGCCTGGCGATCCGTTATCCGGCGCTGCTGGGAACACTTTTCGAGCTGAGCCTGGAAGATGACGGCGAGCGCGTCTGGTTTGTCGCCGCCGATTATCGCGAGAGCCCGGCGATGGCGGTGTTCAACGCGGAGTTCTGTCTGGTGTCGCTGAAAGTCATCTGCGACGACCTGCTCGGCCATCCGTTGCCATTGCTGGCTGCCCGCTTCGAACACAGCGCGCCAGACTATCGCGACAGCTATTCCGAACACTTCAAGGCGCCCCTGCACTTCGGCGCCAAGGACAACGCCTTCGCCTTCGACCGGCGCTGGCTCGACCAGCCGCTGCCGCTGGCCGACATCATCACCCACCAGGCCATGGCCGAACGCTGCCGCAAACAGAACACCGAGTTCACCGGCCGCCAGGCGTGGCTGGGGCGGATCCGCCAGTTGCTCAGCGCACAACTCAATGCCGCACCGGGGCTGGAAGGTCTGGCGCAGCAGATGAACTGCTCGCCACGCACGCTGCGCCGGCATCTGAAAGACATGGGTTGCAGCTATCAGGAGCTGCTCGACGAACTGCGTTTCGAGCGAGCCAAGCAGATGCTTTGCGAGGATCAATTGCCGATCTACCGCATCGCCGAAACCCTCGGTTTCAGCGAGACTGCGAGCTTCCGCCATGCCTTCGTGCGCTGGAGCGGTGTGGCGCCGAGTCAGTTCCGACCACACGGTTAAACCGTCGAGGGGCGATATCAGGTCAGTATTTTTGGCCATATCGATCCCCTTTTGGCCTCTCTGGCCGTTCTCCGATTCGCCCCGCGCCGCAACACTGGAGCCAACCGAATCAGCCCCTGCGGAGAACAACAAATGCTGACGATCTACTCTGACGATCACCACCTGCACCATGGCCGCTGCGAATTGATCGACGGGCAACTCAAGCCTTGCTTCGAGATGCCGTCACGCGCCGACCACGTGCTGCAACGGGTAAAAAATCAAAACCTCGGCCCGGTCGAGGCGCCGAAGGATTTCGGCCTCGGGCCGATCGAGCGCATTCACAGCCGCGACTACCTCGACTTCTTCAAAGGCGCCTGGGCGCGCTGGACCGAATTCAACACCGACGGTGACTTGCTGCCCTACACCTGGCCGGCGCGCACCTTGCGTCAGGTCAAACCGACCAGCCTGCACGGCCAGCTCGGCTATTACAGCTTCGACGGCGGCGCACCGATCACCGCCGGCACCTGGCAAGCGGCGTACAGCGCGGCGCAAGTGGCACTGACCGCACAAGCGGAAATCCAGCGTGGCGCCCGTGGTGCCTTCGCCCTGTGCCGTCCACCGGGACACCACGCTGCCGGTGATTTGATGGGCGGTTATTGCTACCTCAACAACGCCGCCATCGCCGCTCAAGCGTTCCTCGATCAGGGCCACAAGAAGGTCGCTATCCTCGACGTCGACTACCACCACGGCAACGGCACCCAATCGATTTTCTACGAGCGCAGCGACGTGCTGTTCACTTCGATCCACGGCCATCCGGAAGCGGAATTCCCGTTCTTCCTCGGCTACGAAGACGAACGCGGCGAAGGCGCCGGTGAAGGCTTCAACTTCAACTATCCACTGCCGGCCGGTTCCGGCTGGGACGTCTGGAGTGCGGCACTGGATCAGGCCTGCCAGGAGATCGACAACTACGGCGCCGACATCATCGTCGTGTCGCTGGGTGTGGACACCTTCAAGGACGATCCGATCTCGCAGTTCAAGCTCGACAGTCCGGATTACCTGGCGATGGGCAAACGCATCGCGGCCCTCGGCAAACCGACCCTGTTCGTCATGGAAGGTGGCTACGCGGTGGAAGAAATCGGCATCAACGCGGTGAACGTGCTTGAAGGTTTCGAACAATGAGCAGACTCAAGCACTTCATCGCGCCGGCGTTGTGCGCGGCGCTGCTGAGCAGCGGCGGCGCTCATGCGGAAGAACGTACCCTGCGCGTCTACAACTGGTTCGACTACATCACTCCCAAGGCACTGGAAGATTTCAAGGCGCAGAACAGCCAGACCAAACTGGTCTACGACATCTTCGACACCAACGAAGCGCTGGAGGCCAAGCTGCTGACCGGCAACTCCGGCTATGACGTGGTAGTGCCGTCCAACGTGTTCCTCGCCAAGCAGATCGAGGCCGGGGTGTTCCAGCCGCTGGATCGCAGCCAGTTGCCGAACTGGAACCACCTCGACCCGAAACTGATGAAGCTGATCGAAGCCAACGATCCGGGCAACCAGTTCGCCGTGCCGTACATGTACGGCACCATCCTGATCGGCTTCAACCCGGCCAAGGTCAAGGCCGCGCTGGGTAACAACGCGCCGTTGGACAGCTGGGACCTGATCTTCAAGGAAGAGAACATCAGCAAGCTCAAGCAGTGCGGCGTGGCCCTGCTCGACTCGCCATCGGAGATTCTGCCGCTGGCCCTGCAACACCTCGGTCTGGATCCCAACAGCAAGAACCCGGCGGACTACGCCAAGGCTGAAGCGCTGCTGATGAAGATTCGTCCGTACGTGACCTACTTCCATTCGTCCAAGTACATGGCCGACATCGCCAACGGCGACATCTGCGTTGCCGTCGGCTATTCGGGCAGCTTCTCGCAAGCGGCCAACCGCGCCAAGGAAGCGAAAAATGGCGTGGTGGTGGACATGCGTCTGCCGAAAGAAGGCGCGCCGATCTGGTTCGACATGCTTGCCATCCCGAAAGGTGCGAAGAATCCGCAGGATGCCTACACCTTCATCAACTACCTGCTGCAACCGCAGGTGATTGCGCCGGTCAGCGATTTTGTCGGTTATCCGAACCCGAACAAGGACGCCACCGAACTTGTCGACCCGGCGATTCGCAACAACCCGAATCTGTACCCGACCGATGCGGCGATGAACACGCTCTACACCCTGCAACCGTTGCCGCGTGATGCGGAACGGGCGCGCACCCGGGCCTGGACCAAGATCAAGTCCGGCACCTGAAGCGCTGCAACCCGACCAGACCCGCAGCCGCGGGTCTTTTTTTGCCTGCAAGATCTATGTACCGCATCGCAGCGCGGCCAGGATTTTAGTGTCCGATTTTTCCCCGTGGACATGAACATGACTGAACCTGCCGCCGCCCCAGACGTTTCCCCTCCTTTGCTGAAACAGAGCCGGCTGGTCGAACTGACCGGCCAGGGCTACTCGCTGCATCAAGTCGCCTCGACGTTGTTGCGCGAAGGACTGAACAAAAGCTATCCCGACCAACACATCGATCCGGATCACTGCATGCTCGCGACACCTCTGCGCGAGGCCGACACCTCAGAGAACACCGCCAGGGTCTTCGCCTTCGAGTCGCTGACCCATGCCTTCATCCAGCACTGCCTGCACAAGACCACAGCCGATTACATCGAAGGCGAGCACTTCCTGACCCGAACACCCAACGCAGTTCCTCCCACTCTTCTGCCGGTGAGCATGGACGACATCACTGCGCTGGTGAACGACCTCGCACCTTTTCTGTTCCTCGAATATCAGCAGCGTCAGCTCGATTACTGGAACGAGTCCGCCAATGGCCAGCCACGCTGGCAAGAGCTGTCCGATCAGTTGTGCTCGGCGGCAAATGTGCAGTCGGCCAGCGGCTGGGACGCCGACGAATGCGCATTCGCACGATTTGTCGCGCAGCATCCGGACCGGAGTGAGCGCTCGACCGCAGCCAACGATTTCGTCGGACTGAAAGCCTGCCTGATGGACATCGAACTGGTCGACGGTGAGGACAGCACACACCTGCTTGTCGCCGGCGCTCTCGTGCTGACCGCCACCGTCAAAAAACGAAACCGGATCCTGATGTACACCGTTGCCGATGGCTATGAATCATTCGACTCGCTGACCGCGCTGGGAGAAACATTGCCGCAGCGACTCGATCCCCGGCTGTCCGATCGCTCCTTGAAATGGCGCCTGATCGAGCCCGAAGGAAACATCTTCGATGCCGTCGCCCAGGCGCAGATCAGCAACCAGCTCGGCGCGATCGAGGCACTGGATCCCGCCAGCCGGTCGATCAGTGCCCACGCCGGTTCCGGCCGCCAGCGCCGCAGTCGATTCAGCCCACTTGAGCGGGCTCGGCTCGACCAGCTGGAAGAGGCCATTCCCGACTGGTTGCTCGATGGGTCGGCGCATGACCTGCAGGACTACAGTCGCTACGTTGCCGAGCTCGGCACGTTGCGCAACGAAGCCGGGAATGGCGCGTTCAGGGAAGACGACATTCCCCTGATCAAACCCTACGCCGAACGCCGGATGCGTGAAGCGATCATTGCCGACGAAAGCGCTGAAGGCGCCGCCGACCTGCCTCTGGAACAGCTGCGAATCACGGTGACGAACAGCCTCGAAACCGGCGGCTTCACGCTGCCCAATCCATTTGATCAGGTACACGAAACCCTGGGTGAATTTGCCCTGCAAAACGCCACGCCCTACCAGGCCACGATCGCCTTCGACGATGGCCGAGCCGTACCTGGCTGGTTGACGGTGGATTTTCTGACCGCCGTCGCGGAAAAGGTCGACATCGGTGGTCACTATCCGCAACTGATCAAACGCGCGCTGATCGATGACCCGATCCGTTCGACCGCGCACCGGACTCGCTATCTGCGCCAGCTGCCGACGCTTCTGCCGATGCTCGCGCTGGAGTGCAAACTCAGACGCCAGGGTGCAATCGATGAGCGTGGCTATACCTATGTCTGCCAGTTGATGGATGCCATCAACCGCAAACTGCCGGCGGCCGAACATCCGGTGACCATCCGGCCTCTGGCGTTCGTCCCGCGCCGCCGCTTGAGCCGGCGCTCGGATGTGGTCGCCAACATGTTCATCATTTGTCCGCGAGATCACGCACACGGTCCCTGTCTTTTGTACCGACCGCTGCTGGACACCCCATTGATGCAGTTCGCTTCGTTGCAGAACCTGATGTATGCGCTGTATCAGGCGGGCGAACTGCGCAATTCGGTACTCGCCTGGATGGGCAGCGCGGCCCTGAGTTTCGAGTACTCGCAATACGCCTTCCCGGTGGGTCTGCCCTCGCCGTGGATCGTCACTCAACTGGCCACGGAACCGTTCATGCATCTGGACCTGACCGGCCCGATCGAACTGGAAAATGCGCCGCTCGACGGCGACATCCTCGCTGCGCTGTACGCGGCGAACAGTCAGGCACTGGTCGAGCTTGCGAACCGTCAGTCACAGTCCAACCGTGAGCGTCGCTGGGCACTTCTGGCGGACAGCGGCTGGGCCATTTTCAGCGTCGCCGCAAATTTCATGAGCGGCGCAGCCGGCACCGCTGTCTGGGTCTGGCAGACCATCACGCAGATCCAGCAGGCGATTGATGCCCATGAACGCGACGACAATCTGGTGGCCTGGCAATCCACCGCCGATGTTCTGCTCACCCTCGGCATCATCATGACTCAGCACGCCGTGGTACGACGCAACCGCTCCTGGTCGCCGCGCCGGAGTAAATCGTACGAGTTCGAGCAAGGGACGCCGGAGAGCGTGGCGTCCGCGAGAACGCCGCAACCTGCGCCAGCGGTCGCGCCATCCGTCGTCCTCGATCCGCTGGTTGTCACCGGCGAAGTCCCTGCCGATCATTTCACTCAACTCGAACAGGGGACGCTGTTGCGACCTGGCACCAGCGCACGCTTCATCGCGATGCTCGACCGTTTCAGCATCGCCGCACCTGACTTGAGCGGCAAACGAGCCTCGTCGGTCACTCACCTCTACACCCTCGACGGCAAGACGTGCGTCCAGGTCGGCATGCGCTGGTTTGAAGTGATCGCCCGGCCAGGCGAGCCGGTTCACATCGTTGACCCGGCCGACCCACAGCGTATCGGCATGGCCCTGAAATACGACGAGACGGCCGGACAATGGCACTGGGACCCGAAACTGCGCTTGCGCGGCGGCATGCCGAGAAGCCGGATCGAGGCATTCCGTCGATCCAAAAAACAGATCATGGATGCAGCGTGGACTGAGCTGGAACAATTTGAAGCAGGCGAAACCGAAGCGAAAACACTGCTGCTGCGAGCACTGGTCGCCCTTCCACGGGATATCAGCGAAGCCGGATTCGAGCACTCCGCATCCATTTATCTGGACCGCGCCACGAAGCTGGGCAATGACTACACCAAGGCCCTGGACCAACTCGAGATCTGGCGCGAGGCAGGGGGCGGCGGCTCGGTACACCAGGCCAGACTGATGAGCCTTACTCTGGGTCAGCACCGCTGTTTTGGCTCGTGGCTGCGAGTGAAGATGCGGACTTATGCCAAGACCACGCAAATATTCGTTGACAGCGCAATCAACCAGACAGCGATACCGCGAAACAAGCAGATCGAAATAGCCACCGTCGCCACCGCGATGAGCGACGAAATGATTGCCACCCTGCAGACCCTGGATCGTTCGCTGCACGTCTTGAACAGCCACTCGGCCAAGGCCAGAGAAGTGGCCACACGACTGGAATTGCTGCTGCCAGACTTCAGCCCGCTCGATCTCAAGGCCAATGAAATCGGCATGTCCTATGAACGCTGTGTCGTGGATCAACCGGGGGCCGCCATGAATGCCGCCCGTATTGCCATCGGGATCATTACGGCTGCTGCCGCCGACGCCAGCCATGAGCTGATCCTGTTGAGCAAAACAGCGGTGACCGCAGACGGACAGCCAGCGCGTCTCGAACGCCTGTCGCAATGGAACGACCTCTTCGCCAGCCTCGGTGAACGCGTCGAACAGCTGCCTGCCGACCATCCCGGCCAGTTCGTCCAGGACAGACTCGACAGGGTTCGCGAGCTGATCGGCGAGTTCCACCTGCTGGCTCGCAATCGACTGACCACGGAACTGCCTGAACCTGAGGAACGACCGGCACCCGTCAAGTCCAGACCGCAGCCCTCCACATCGCAGTCCAAAGTGAAGGTCTCCAAGAGCCGCCCCCGCCCAGAGGTGGACGAGCAGGCTTCCACTGCCCCGGAGGGCGACTCCAGCGCAGAGGTCCCGTTCGTCAAACTGTCCACTCGACGACCTGACCCGAAGATGCCCAAGGATGACGAGGACCTTCTTTCATCGGCCATCCAGCTTGAAGCGGACATCGACCGATTCAACAGGAAGACCCGCGAGGATGCCAAGCGACCAGGGCGCATTCCCGCCGACATCCGCGACATGTTCGAACAGCAAGTCGAGCGGCTCAAGCAAGCGGCCAATGACGTCGAAAGCGCTATCACCCGAAGAAAAAACGCCAGGAAGGATCCGTGGCCCGTCACCTCCCTCATCCCGAACCTGCGCGCGGGTGCCATCCGCACACAGGCCGAAGGCATAGCGGTCTATGCGACCATGCTTAAACACCGCAAACCTCGGGAAACCTATTTCCACTGGATGCACGACAACGGGCAGGTCAAGGTCAGCAAAGACCCTCGCGGGCGCATTCGTACCCGTTATCGCGGGGACTACTTTCAGGAGTATCGGATTCTCGACAGGAACAACGCTGACAAGCCGCTGTGGGTGGCGCACTTCCACTACGACCAGCTCGGGGATGCAGATGAGCTGTACACCACCGCCCACCTGAAACCGGCCGATGCCTATCTGCAGACGCTCGATGACAAAACGCGGCAGTCACTCAGCACCTTCGATGCCGTCGACAATGCACTACGGCGCATCGTCGATCCGCAGGTACGCGATCTGTTCCTGAAATCGCAGCCGCAGGCTCAACCGAAAGACGCTTAAGGGCGCCAGACTTCACGCAGACGGGCCAGAGCCGACTCGATCGCCGGCTCCGGCACCGCCGCAAAACCCAGCACCAGACCGGCGCGCTGATCGATCAGGGTCGTCGAGTCCGGCAGCCAATACTTGCTCAGGCCGTGGACTTCCACTTCCACGCTGGCGGCCTGCTCGATCAGCTGTTGTTCGCGGGCCACGCTGTCGACCGCCACGGTGAGATGCAGTCCCGCTGACACCGCCGGCAGCTCACCCACGCCCGCCAATCCTTGCGGCCAACCGTTGATGAGGGCGTTACGCCGACTGAGGGCTGCCCGACGCATCCGCCGGATGTGCCGCTGGAAATGCCCGGCCGCCATGAATTCGGCCATCACCGCTTGAGTGCTCACTTCGGAATGCCGGACATCCACCGCGCGTCGCTGGGCAAAGGCTTCCACCAGCCCCGGCGGCAACACCAGATACCCCAGGCGCAGCGCCGGGAACGCGACCTTGCCGAAAGTGCCGACGTACAACACGCGACCCTGGCGATCGAGCGCAGCCAGCGGAGCCAGTGGCGCGCCGGTGTAGCGATATTCGCCGTCGTAGTCGTCCTCGACGATCCAGCCGCCGGTGCGCTCGGCCCAGGCCAGCAGTTCCAGACGTCGCGCCAGGCTCATCACCACACCGGTCGGGTATTGATGAGACGGCGTGACATAAGCCACCCGGCAATCTTCGGCGGCCGCCAGTGCCGCGCAGTCGATGCCCTCTTCGTCCACGGCAATACCGTGCAATCGACCGCCGGCCAAGGCGAACGCATGACCCGCTGCGCGATAGCCGGGATTCTCGATGCCCACCCCGGCGCCCGGCTCCACCAGCAACTGTGCACAAAGGCTGATGCCCTGTTGCGCGCCACTGGTGATCACAATTTGCTCAGCCGAGCACTGCAGGCCGCGCGAACTGCGCAAATAAGCGGCGATCAGACCGCGCAGGCGCGCATCGCCCGCCGGGTCGCCGTAACACAGTTGCTGCAAATCGGGTTTGCGCCAGAACGCCGCGTTCAGCTTGGCCCAGACGTCGAACGGAAACAGATCAAACGCCGGAACACCGACCCGGAATGCTCGCGGCGGACCGCTCGGTGGCGTCGGTAAATGGTTCTGCTCAAGCCGCTGCAATGCACCACTGTGGATAACTTTGCTGGATAAATCCCCAGTGGAATTGACCGAAATTGTGGATAAGGTTGTGGGTAAGCCTGTTGAAAACCCTGTGGATACTTTTGTGGATAATTTTTTCGCGGGCGCCACCGATTGCGGTAACTGCGCCACATAAGTGCCGTCCCCGACCCGGCCTTCAATGAAACCTTCGGCATACAGCTGATCGTAGGCGCGCACCACGCTGTTGCGGGAAATCCCCAGCGCCGCTGCCAGATCGCGGCTGGCCGGCAGGCGCGTGCCGCTGGCCAGACGTCCGTCGAGCACCCGCAGGCGCAAGGCCTGATAGAGCTGACGGCTCAGCCCTTTGCGGCGGTCGAGCTCGATACCGGCAGGGTTGAACGGCAGTGACAGCGTGGTCGAATCGGGCATGACAATGGACCTATGAAATTGGTCATCAATGGCTCTTACAACAGACCAATAGCCTGCCTACGATGCAGCCATTCGCCAAGGAAATCATCTCCATGTACACGCCCCGCGCCTTTGCCATCGACGACTTGTCCCAACTGCACGAACTGATCCTCGCCACCCGCCTCGCCATCCTGGTGACCCACGGTGAACAAGGCTTGCAAGCCAGTCATGTGCCGGTGTTGCTGCATCGCGAACAAGGTCCGAACGGCACGCTGTACGGGCATCTGGCCAAGGCCAATCCGCAGTGGAAAGACCTGCGCGACGGCGCCGAGGCCCTGCTGATTTTCCCCGGTGCCGATGCCTACGTCAGCCCGGGCTTTTACCCGAGCAAGGCCGAGCACGGCAAAGTCGTGCCGACCTGGAACTACGTTGCCGTGCACGCCTACGGTCACGCCGAAACCTTCAGCGACGGTGGTCGCCTGCTGGACATCGTCAGCACCCTCACCAACCGCCATGAGGCCGGCCGCGCCCAGCCCTGGTCGGTTGACGATGCCCCGGCCGATTACATCGACGGCATGCTCAAGGCCATCGTCGGGTTCGCCATTCCGATCGATCGCCTCGAAGGCAAGCGCAAGCTCAGCCAGAACCGCAGCGCCGAAGACATCGCCGGCGTGCGCGAAGGCCTGGCTGCCAGCTCCGACATCAACGATCAAACCCTCGCTCACTTGATGCGTTAAGGAAATCACCATGAGTCAGATCGACATCCGTCCGGTCAGCGCCGTCGATCACGCGGCCTGGCTGCCGCTGTGGCAGGCCTACCTGCGCTTCTACAACACTGAATTGCCGGACGCCGTCAGCCAGAGCACCTGGCAGCGTTTTCTCGACCCGAACGAACCGACCCATGCCGCCCTCGCCTGGGCTGACGGCAAAGCGGTGGGCATGGTGCATTTCATCTACCATCGTTCGAACTGGAGCATCGAAAACTCCTGCTACCTGCAAGACCTGCTGGTGGAGCCGCAAACCCGTGGCACCGGCGTCGGTCGCCTGCTGATCGAACACGTGTACGCCACGGCCAAGGCCGACGGTTGCTGCAAGGTGCACTGGCTGACCCACGAAACCAACGCCACGGCGATCCAGCTCTACGAGCGCATCGCCGAACGCCCGGGTTTCATCCAGTTTCGCAAAGCCATTTAAGGAGCCACGTGCATGACGATTTCTCTCGCTGACTGGAAAGGCGTGCCGCCGCCCTCCACCACCCTGATCGAAGGCCGCTTCATCCGCCTGGAAAAACTCGACCCGGCACGCCACGGCGACGACCTGTTCAATGCCCTGCAAGGCCCCGGCGCCGACCCGAAACTCTGGGACTATTTGCCCTACGGCCCGTTTCCGGAGCGCAGTGCTTTCAATGACTGGCTGAACAACCACGCCGCCCACAGCGATCCGTATTTCTTCAGCGTCATCGACCGCGCCAGCGGCCAGGTGCAAGGCATCCTCAGCCTGATGTCGGTCGTCCCGGCCCAGGGCCGCATCGAAATCGGCCACGTCACCTTCGGCGCCCCGATGCAGCGCTCGCCGAAAAGCACCGAGGCGGTCTACCTGCTGGCCAAAGAATCCTTCGCCCTCGGTTACCGCCGCCTCGAATGGAAATGCAACAACGGCAACGCCCGCTCCAAATACGCGGCCGAGCGGTTGGGCTTCAGCTTCGAAGGTGTGTTTCGCCAGCACATGGTGGTCAAGGGCCAGAACCGCGACACCGCGTGGTACTCGATTCTGGACTCGGAATGGCCGGCGATTGCGGCGGGGTTCGAACGCTGGTTGAGCGATGAGAATCAGGCGGCGGATGGGCAGGTGAAGGGGTTGGTTGAGTGCCGCGGTTGAACCAGTGAACGTAAAAGAGCGCAGCCTGTGGCATCTCGTTCAAGCGATGTCCAAGGCTGCGATTTCGACTCTTCGCCACCGTCGGATCTGCAATGAATTGCAGATGAACGTCCAAATCTGAGGCCTGAACTGCAAAAGAATGCACATAGTCCGTACATCATTCTGTAAAAACCCTCCGCTATACAGGACGCCCCGCTTATAACAAAAAGGACGTCCGCCCCATGCCCTTCCCGCCCCAGCGCCTGTCGTTTGCCATTGCCCTGCTGATCGCCGCCAGCGCCGCCCACGGCAAGACCGTGCAAATCGACACCGCCACGACTGCATCGCAGACATTGGGTGGCAGCGACACGCTGACAATTTCGGCGCCGGGCAGCATCACCAACAGCGGCAAGGCGGTAAGCCTCAAGGACGGCACCAGCGGTGTCGGCGTGATCATCGACAACGCCGGCAAGATCATTTCTACCGGTGGCCGTGCCATCGACAGCAGCGGCGACCTGACCCAGGCGCGAAACTACGCCATCTATAACCGCAGCGGCGGGCAGATTCTCGGCTCCAACGACGCGATTCGCATCGACAGCAACTTCGTCAGCGCCAGCCTGCTGATCGACAACAGCGGCACCATTCGCTCGACCACAGGCCAAGGCCTGGATCTGGATGCGTTGCGCAGCGACGGGGTCAAAACCACGATCATCAACCGCGCGGGCGGGCTGATTCGTGGCGACGCCAGCGACGGCATGAAAACCGGCGCCAACGCGACCATCAGCAACTACGGCGAGATCTCCACCGGTGACTCGCACAACGCCGACCAGAAGTTCGACGGCATCGATATCGACACCGCGACCGGTGTCAGCGTGACCAACTACGGCGTGATTTCGGGCGGGCGCCATGGCATCACCACCGACCTGGGAGCGACGCTGGTCAACTACGGGCAAATCACCGGGCGCAACGGCTCCGGTTTCGGTTCCGATGGCGACGGCACGGTGATCAACCACGGCACCATCACTGGCGCCTATTCCGGTTTACAAGCCAATGGCGACGGCGACGGCGTGGACATCGACAAGATCGCCCACATTGAAAACTACGGCACCATCCAGGGCGCCGGCGCCGGCGGTGTGGACAAGGGTGGCTTCGCCAATGGCAGTGAAGGCATTGCGCTGGGCGGCGGCTATATCCTCAACGCCATGGATGCGCTGATCAGCGGCGCCAACAGCGCAATTCTGGTGGACGACGGCAGCGGTGGTTCTGGGCTGGCGGCCACCACGCTGGAGAACTTCGGCACCATCCAGGGCCTCGACGGTTTCGGGGTGAAATTCGTCGGTGAGTTCGCCGACAACGTGATCAACGGTGGCACCGTCAGCGGCAGTAACGGGCTGGCGCTGGATCTGGGCGGCGGCAATGACAGCCTGACCCTGCGCAACGGCAGCCGCTTTGTCGGCGTGGTCGATGGCGGCAGCGGTTATGACCGCGTGGTAATGGACGACGCGGCGGGCGGCAGCTTCGGTGCGAGCCGCAACTTTGAATGGCTGGAAGTCAAACAAGGTGCCTGGACGCTCACCGGCAGCGGCGACTTCAGCGACGGTGGTGCCGTGCGCAACGGCGCCACGCTGATCAACCAGGGCGGTATCGCCGGCAACCTGACCGTGGACGCCGGTGGTGTGTATGCGGGTGGCGGTTCGGTAGGCAACCTCAACGTCAATGGCACGTTGCGCACCGACACCCGCCTCGGCACCGCGGCCATCGTGCACGACTTGAACATGGGCAGCGCATCCACCCTCGCCTATGGCGTCAATGCCGATGGCAGCAGCGCGCCGGTCCAGGTCGGCGGCACGGCCAACCTCAACGGCGCAACGCTGGCGGTCAATCCCGGCAGCGGCACTTATCCGTGGCAGAGCCATTACACAGTGCTGCAGGCAGCGCGGGTCAACGGCACGTTCGGCGCGGTCACCAGCGACTACGCGTTCCTCACGCCGACCCTCGCTTACACGCCAACGCAGGTCGACCTGACTTACACCCGCAATGACGTGGCGTTCAATGAATTCGCCGCCACCGGCAACGGCAGCAACGCCGCCAACAGCCTGGCCTCGATCGGCAAGAACAACGCGCTGTACAACGCCTTGCTCAACACCACTCAAAACAGTGCAGGCGCGGCCATCGAGCAACTGGCCGGCACCAGCAACGCCAACCTGACCAGCGCCACTCTCGGCGCCAGCAGCCAGGTCGGCAGCAGCATGCTCTCGGCGATGCAGCAAATGGGCGGCAGCCCAGGCTTGATGGTCGGCCTCGATCAGCGTGATACGCCGATCCTCGCCGCCAACGGCGTACCGTCCGAAGCACGAAACCTGAACGATCCGAACGCCCGGGGCCGGCTCTGGCTGCAGGCCATTGGCGGCTACGGCAAGCTAGATGGCGAACACGGCAGCAGCGGTCTGGAACAACGCACCAAGGGCAGCGTGCTCGGTGCCGACTGGTCACTGAATCCACAATGGCGTCTGGGCGTGCTCGGCGGCTATTCGAAGACTGACCTGGACGCCACCGGCTTCGACGGCAATGTCGAGAGCTGGCACGCCGGCGTTTATGCGCTGCATCAAAACGGTCCGATCGCCTTGCGCTTGGGCGCGGCGTACAGCGGTCATCAGGGCGAAAGCAAACGCACCATCGCGTTCAATGGTTTCAGCGATCGCCCCAAGGGTGATTACGACGCCGACAGCCAGCAAGCGTTCGCCGAACTCGGCTACGCCATGGGCAGCGGCCGACTCAGCGCCGAACCGTTCGCCAGCCTCGGCTACCAGCGCTATCACCGCGACCGCTATCAGGAAAAGGGTGGCGCCGCGGCCTTGCAGGTCGACAGTCAGACCCAGGACAACTTCAGCAGCACCTTCGGCCTGCGCTTGGCGCACCTCAGCTCGCTGGACAATGGCATGAGCCTGACCCCGCGGATGGCCGCCGGCTGGAAGCACACCTACGGCGATGTCAGCAGCTCGACCCGTCAGGCATTTGTGGTCGGTGGCACGGCGTTCAGCGTCGATGGCAGCTCGCTGGATCGCGACAGCCTCGTACTCGAAGCAGGGCTGGATCTTGGCATTTCCGCGCGGCATACGCTGGGGCTGGGATACAGCGGCGAGATTGGTAGCAACAGCCGTAATCACGGGTTGATCGGACAGTGGCAGATGAGTTTTTGAGATTTCGCCAATCCGGATTTCAGCGGGAGTTGTAGGTAAAGGCGTCTGGTCGATCGGGTAATCATGGCGGGTTCATTACCTGCCAGCGCCCGGGCTACAAAAGCAGACGCCATCACCTGCATCCGACTCGGAATTGCCCGGCATCGGTGGACCGGCATCGACTTTTACAGTTTGGCCTCATTTCACATGAGACGAACTGAATGCCCATTCAATGCAAATACAAGCTTCAACATCTTGTGCTGGCGGTTGCGCTGGCAGTCGGTTGCGTGGAATTTTCTCTGGCGGAGCAGTCGGAGCCCGATGCGCCCGTCATGGACGAAGTGAAACCCAAGCCTGCGCGCAAGAAGAAAGAAAAACCTGCTCCGCCCAGTCTCGCTCCAGAGCCACTGCTTGCAGAAAGTATCGCTCCGACGCCAGAAACATTTCCGGTCAGCACTGAGATTCCAGCGGCACCCCTTCCTGCACCCGATGACATTCCCTCCGAGAAGGTCGCCACGACGCAAAGCGGCAGCGCACTCAAAGAAAGCCTGGAAAAACCAGCGCCCTTACCGGAATCGGTTCTGGCCGAAACGTCCGCATCTCAACAAACCCAAGTGGTAGACCAGCCGCCGTCAACGGATTCCCCTCTACCTCCGGGAAACGCAGCCATCGAAGCCCTGCTCGCTGCCGACGAAACTACGGCCGCCCTCGCCTACGATCAACTGGCCGGCGGCAGCAACGCCAACCTCGCCAAGGCCACCTTGAGCAGCGTCACACCGGTCAGCGCCAGCCTGCTGTCGGCCATGCACCAGCTCGATAACCTGCATGAAAACCAGCCAAACGCACCGCGCCACGCGGCCGGAAATGCCGAGAGCGGCAGGGTCTGGCTGCAGGCCCTCGGCCACAGCGGGAAACTGGATCGCGATGTGGAGCCCATGCAGCATTCCACCAAAGGCCTGCTGCTCGGTGCGGACTGGCGCCTCGACGAAGAATGGCGACTGGGTTTGATGGGCGGCACCTCCGATACGCGCATGGACAGCAAGGAACTGGACGGAGACCTCGACAGTTGGCACCTCGGCGCTTACGCCTTGCGTCAGACCGGCCCGCTGTCACTTCGGCTCGGCGCAGCCTGGAGCAACCATGAAGGCAGTACCCGCCGCGAAGTCGCGTTCGGCCGCTTGCATGACCGACTGAAAGGCAACTACCAGGCCAGCACCCAGCAAGTGTTCATCGAGTCGGGATACAACCTGGGTCGGGCCAACGTCAGCATCGAGCCATTTGCCAGCCTCGGTTACCAACGCTACCAGCGCGACGGCTACACCGAGAAGGGCGGAGCGGCGGCGCTCAAGGTTCACGCTCAATCCCAAGGCAACTTCAACACCACCGTCGGCCTGCGCATGGCGAAAGTCAGCACGCTGGATAACGGCATGCGCCTCACGCCACGACTCAGCGCGGGGTGGAAACACGTTTATGGCGAGACCTACACCAGCACCCGGCAACGTCTGGTCACCGGCGGCCATGACTACACCGTTTACGGCGCGGAGCTGGATCGCAACAGCCTGACGCTCGACACCGGGCTTGATCTGGCCGTCTCGTCCAGCCACACACTCGGTGTTGGCTTGTCGGGTGAGATCGGTAGCGACAGCCGAAACCACGGCGTATCGGGGCAATGGCGAATGGCGTTCTAAGTCCGGACGGGTTGCTGCCGCACGGTGCGGCAGCACTTTGAAAGCAAAAAAAAGGGGAGCACATGCCCCCCCGAGGTTTAAAGCGTTGTATCGAGGCCGTTATCTCAGCCTTCGATCTCGATCAGGATTTCGCCCGGGTTCACCCGGTCGCCCTTGGCGACATGAATGGCGGTGACCTTGCCGGCAATCGCGGCCTGGACTTCGGTCTCCATTTTCATCGCTTCGGTGATCAGCACAGCCTGGCCCGCCTTGACGGTGTCGCCTTCCTTGACCAGCACATCGACGATGTTGCCCGGCATGGTGGTGCTGACGTGGCCCGGGGCCGAAGCCTGCTTGCGCTTGCTGCTGCCGCCGCCAACGAATTCGTTGAGCGGCTCGAACACCACTTCTTCCGGCATGCCGTCGATGGACAGGTAGAAGTGACGCTTGCCCTCAGCCTTGACGCCGACACCGGTGATGTCCACACGGTAGGTTTCGCCGTGGACGTCGATGACGAACTCGGTCGGTACGCCTTCGCCGCCGGCCGAAGCCACCTTGCCCGCTTCCGGGATCGGCAGCAGCACTTCCGGAGTGAGGGTGCCGGCGGCACGCTCTTCGAGGAACTTGCGACCGATGTCCGGGAACATGGCGAAGGTCAGCACGTCTTCTTCGGACTTGGCCAGTGCGCCGATATCGGCACGCAGCTTGGTCATTTCCGGCTTGAGCAGATCGGCCGGACGTACGTCGATCACCTCTTCGCTGCCGATGGCCTGGCGACGCAGCTTCTCGTTCACGGTGCCCGGCGCCTTGCCGTAGCCGCCTTGCAGGTAGAGCTTCACCTCGTTGGTAATGGTCTTGTAGCGCTCGCCGGCCAGCACGTTGAAGAACGCCTGGGTGCCGACGATCTGCGAAGTCGGGGTCACCAGCGGCGGGAAACCGAGGTCTTCGCGCACACGCGGGATCTCCGCCAGCACTTCGCCCATGCGGTTCAGAGCGCCCTGCTCTTTCAGCTGGTTGGCCAGGTTGGAAATCATCCCGCCCGGCACCTGGTTCACTTGAACACGGGTATCGACGGCGGTGAATTCGCTTTCAAACTGGTGGTACTTCTTGCGCACGGCGTAGAAGTACAGGCCGATTTCCTGCAACAGCTCCAGGTTCAGACCGGTATCGAACTCGGTGCCTTTGAGTGCAGCGACCATCGATTCGGTGCCAGGGTGGCTGGTGCCCGAAGCGAAGCTGGAGATGGCGGTGTCGATGTGGTCGGCACCGTTTTCAATTGCCTTGAGCTGGCACATGGCTGCCAGGCCGGCGGTGTCGTGGGAGTGGATAAACACTGGCAGCGACTGCTCGGCTTTCAGTGCACGCACCAGCTCACCGGTCGCGTATGGGGTCAGCAGACCGGCCATGTCCTTGATCGCCACCGAGTCGCAACCCATGGCTTCCATTTGCTTGGCCTGGGCGACGAACGCGTCGATGGTATGCACCGGGCTGGTGGTGTAGGCGATGGTGCCCTGGGCGTGTTTGCCGGCAGCCTTCACCGCTTCGATCGCCACGCGCAGGTTACGCACGTCGTTCATCGCGTCGAAGATGCGGAACACGTCGATGCCGTTGACTGCGGCCTTGGCGACGAACGCTTTGACCACGTCATCGCTGTAGTGGCGGTAGCCCAGCAGGTTCTGGCCGCGCAGGAGCATTTGCAGGCGGGTGTTGGGCAACGCAGCGCGCAGTTGGCGCAGACGCTCCCACGGGTCTTCTTTCAGGAAACGCACGCAAGCGTCGAAGGTCGCGCCGCCCCAGCATTCCAGCGACCAGTAGCCGACTTTGTCGAGCTTGTCGCAGATCGGCAGCATGTCTTCGGTGCGCATGCGGGTGGCGAGCAGCGATTGGTGAGCGTCGCGCAGGATGGTGTCGGTTACGAAAATCTTTTTAGTCATTGTTCTATTCCTCACAGGCCTGCGTGGGCGGCGATGGCGGCGGCGATGGCCAGGGCCAGCTCTTCGGGTTTGCGCTTGATCGAGTAGTTGGTCAGTTCAGGGTGGCTTTCAACGAAGCTGGTATTGAACTGGCCGCTACGGAATTCCGGGTTGCGCAGGATTTCCTGGTAATACGCGGCGGTGGTCTTCACGCCTTGCAGACGCATGTCGTCGAGGGCGCGCAGGCCACGGTCCATCGCCTCTTCCCAAGTCAGCGCCCACACCACTAATTTCAGGCACATCGAGTCGTAGAACGGCGGGATGGTGTAGCCGGTGTAGATCGCCGTGTCGGTACGCACGCCAGGGCCGCCGGGGGCGTAGTAGCGCGTGATCTTGCCGAAGCTCGGCAGGAAGTTGTTTTTCGGGTCTTCGGCGTTGATCCGGAATTGCAGGGCAAAACCGCGGTGCTGGATGTCCTCCTGCTTCACCGACAGCGGCAGGCCGGAGGCGATGCGGATCTGTTCGCGGACGATGTCGATCCCGGTGATTTCTTCGGTGATGGTGTGTTCCACCTGCACCCGAGTGTTCATCTCCATGAAGTACACCTCGCCCTCGGCGAGCAGGAACTCCACGGTGCCGGCGTTCTCGTAGCCTACGGCCTTGGCTGCACGCACCGACAGGTCGCCGATGTAGGCGCGCTGTTCCGGGGTCAGTTGCGGGCTCGGGGCGATTTCGATCAGCTTCTGGTTGCGGCGCTGGATCGAGCAGTCACGTTCGAACAGATGCACGACGTTGCCGAAGCTGTCGCCGAGGATCTGCGCTTCGATGTGTTTCGGATTGACGATGCATTTTTCCAGGAACACTTCCGCCGAACCGAAGGCCTTGGTGGCTTCGGAAATGACCCGGGGGAAATTCTGTTCGAGTTCTTCGCGGCTGTTGCAGCGACGGATACCGCGACCGCCACCACCGGAAGTGGCCTTGAGCATCACCGGGTAACCGATGCGGTCGCCCTCGCTCAATGCTTCCTCGATGCCCGAAACGTTGCCTTCGGTGCCCGGCGTGACCGGTACGCCGGCCTTGATCATGCTGCGGCGCGCTTCGGTCTTGTCGCCCATGCGGCGGATGACTTCCGCCGACGGGCCGATGAATTTGATTCCGCGTTCGGCGCAGATGTCTGCCAGCTCGGCGTTTTCCGAGAGGAAACCGTAGCCGGGGTGCAGCGCATCGCAGCCGGTTTCCACGGCCAGGTTCACCAGCTTGCGCGGGTTCAGGTAACCGGCCAGCGGCTCGGCACCAATGCTGTGGGCCTCGTCCGCACGCTTCACATGCAAGGCATGCCGGTCGGCGTCGGAATAGATCGCGACCGAACGGATGCCCATCTCGGCGCAGGCACGCACGATTCGTACGGCAATCTCACCACGGTTGGCGATCAGGATCTTTGTTATCACTTGGAGGTTCCCTTGAGCCGGTGGCACCACGACCTGCTAGACCCAGGTCGGCACGTGACCAAATGTTTCAATCTGGTCTCGGCTCCACACTAGCGCTGACAAGGGATTAACAAAAATGAATAAAAATTGGGTCAGGCATAAGGAAAGACTTATAGTCAGTGCATCAGCCAATGGCCAGAGTCAGTAGAAAATGCGTAAGTCCCTGATGCGTATGACATTGCGTCAATTGCAGATCTTCAACGAAGTGTGCGATTTGCGCTCCTACAGCCGTGCCGCCGAGGAAATGTCGCTCACACAACCGGCCGTCAGCCTACAGATTCGTCAGCTCGAAGAGCTGATCGGCCAGCCATTATTCGATTACGTGGGCAAAAAACTCTACATGACCGAAGCGGCCGAAGCACTTCAGCGCGCCAGCCGGGACATCTTCGGCCGGTTGGAAAACCTCGACATGCAGCTCTCGGACATGCAGGGCTCGCTGCAGGGCCAGTTGAAGCTGGCGGTGGAATCCAGCGCCAAATACTTCGTGCCGCACCTGTTCGCGGCGTTCAAGCGTCAGCATCCGGAAGTAAATCTGCAACTGACGGTGGTCAACCGTGGCCAGGTGATCCGCCGGCTCTCCGACAACCGCGACGATCTGGTGATCATGTCGATGGTGCCCCAGGACATGGGCCTGGAATTCCTGCCGTTCCTCAACAACCCGATCGTTGCCGTGGCGCGGCCGGATCATCCGCTGGCGCACATGGGCCCACTGCGCTTGCAGGACCTTGAGCCGTACACCCTGCTGATCCGCGAACCCGGCTCGGGCACGCGACTGGCCTGCGAGGAGTATTTCAAGGAGAAGCGCGTGCACTTCACCCAGACCCAGGAAGTGGCGTCGGCCGAAGCCCAGCGTGAATGCGTGGTAGCGGGTCTGGGCCTGGCGCTGTTGACGCGCCACGCCCTGAACCTGGAGCTGGCGACCGGCGGCCTGGTCGAGCTGCCGGTCGAAGAATTGCCGCTGTTTCGCAGCTGGTGCCTGGTGCAAGCCAAAGCCAAGCGGCTGTCACCGGTGGCGCACGCCTTCCTGGCGTTTATCCGCAGCGAACGGGTGCAGATCAGCGCGCTGGTTGAGCGCTTCGACGGGAAGCTGCCGGCGCTGCCTGCCAGTGATTGATATCCTCGGGAAAATCGCCGATTTCGGCCTGAAGCTGGCGAAGTTCGAAGCGATCTTCGATGGCGCGGCGAAACTCCATGCGGCGCTGGTCTTCCTGCTGACGACGGGTTTTCGCGGCGCTGTTGCGTTCTTCGTAAGGCTGAGCCATTTCGAGTCTCCCAAGGCGTTTACGGGAGTTTCACGATAGGCGCGGTGGATGACGATTTGGCTGCGTCGGGGTTACAGGCAGATGAAGATTGCCATCACCCCACGACAATCAGTCATCCAGCGCTTTCACCGATTTTGGCGACAGCCGCAAGCTGCGCAGGCTGCGCTTGACGCTCTTGAGGTGGTTGACCAGGCTCGGCCCGCGCGCCATGGCCACGCCCATCGCCAGTACGTCGATCACCACCAGGTGAGCGATACGCGAGGTCAGCGGCGTGTAGATTTCGGTGTCTTCGTGAACGTCGATCGCCAGGTTGACGGTCGACAGCTCGGCCAGCGGTGTCTGGCTCGGGCACAAGGTGATCAGCGACGCACCGCTCTCGCGAACGAGGTTGGCGGTGATCAGCAAGTCTTTGGAACGGCCGGACTGGGAAATGCAGATCGCCACGTCTGTCGGCTTCAGCGTCACCGCCGACATCGCCTGCATATGCGGGTCGGAATACGCCGCGGCGGTCAGCAGCAGACGGAAGAACTTGTGCTGCGCATCCGCCGCCACCGCGCCCGACGCACCGAAACCGTAGAACTCGACGCGCTGGGCCTGGGACATCAGCGTCACCGCGCGTTGCAGCTCCAGAGGATCGAGCTTCTCGCGAACCTCCATCAGCGTGTGCAACGTGGTGTCGAAAATCTTCAGGCTGTAGTCGGCGACGGAGTCGTCTTCATGGATCGCGAACTGACCGAAGCTGGCGCCGGCCGCGAGGCTTTGCGCGAGCTTGAGTTTCAGATCCTGAAAACCGGAACAACCGATGGCCCGGCAGAAGCGCACGATGGTCGGCTCGCTGATGCCGACGCTGTGAGCCAGGTCGGCCATGGAACTGTGCATCACTGCCGCAGGGTCAAGCAGCACGTGGTCGGCGACCTTGAGCTCCGACTTGCGTAACAGGTGACGTGACTGGGCGATGTGTTGCAGCAGATTCAAGGGGCTGGACTCTTGTTATGGAAAGATGTGCTTTGGCCAGATGCCGGGGATGTAGCAAGTTTGTAGTTATACTACATGAATCGGCTTTTTGCCTGCTCAATGCGTAACTCGATCCCCCCGGATCAGGCGACATGCGCTGCATGTAGCCCTTTACAACGGTTTTTCCTGTTCACGCAGCAACGCGGCAAGGCCGACCGCCTCCACCGGACGGCTGATCAGATAGCCCTGCACCTCGTCGCAACCTTCAGCTTTCAGAAACGCCAGCTGCTCGGATCGCTCGACACCTTCGGCGACAACTTTCAGTGACAGCCCGTGAGCCATCGCAATGATCGCCCGGGTGATCGCCGCGTCCTCGCTGCCCTCGCCCAACCCGCGAATAAAGGCCTGATCGATCTTCACGTAGTCCACCGGAATCCGCTTCAGATAGCTCAGCGATGAATAGCCGGTGCCGAAATCGTCGATCGCCAGTTTCACCCCCAGATCCCGCAACTGCTGGAACGTGGCGATGATGTGTTCGACGCTGTCGAGCAGCTGGCTTTCGGTCAGTTCCAGTTCGAGGTAGTGCGGTGCCAGGCCGGTTTCCTCCAGCACCTGACGCACCAGACTGACCAGTTTGCCCTGGCGCAGTTGATGCACCGACAGGTTCACCGAAACCCGGATCGGCGCCAGCCCCTGACGCTGCCATTCACACGCCTGCCAGCAGGCCTGACGCAGGACGAATTCGCCGATCGGCCCGATCAGCCCTGTTTCTTCGGCCAGACCGATGAAATCCCCCGGCGGTACCCGGCCCATGGTCGGGTGATCCCAGCGCACCAGCGCTTCCGCCGCGTCGAGACGCCCGGTCGCCAGGCACAGTTTCGGTTGATAGAAGACGTTGAGCTGCTTTTCCTCAATGGCTTTGCGCAGCTGGTTTTCCAGTTGCAGGCGCTCCAGCGTGCTGGCCTGCAGACTGTCGGTGTAGAACTGGAAGTTGTTGCCGCCCAGGTGCTTGGCATGTTGCATGGCCATATTCGACTGGCTGACCAGCGCGGAAATCTCCCGGGCGTTGTCCGGCAGCATGCTGATGCCCATCGAGGCGCTGACTACCAGCTCATGCCCTTCCACGGTCAACGGCAGGCGCAGCTTGCTCGACAGTCGCGTGGCGACCCGCGCCAGGCTCGACAGGTTGCCGTAGGCGTCGAACAGTACCGCGAACTCATCGCCGGACAGCCGGGCGATGGTGTCGGCTTCCGGCAGAGCATTGACCAGCCGCCGCGACATCTTTTGCAGCAACTGGTCGGCGATCTCATGACCGAGGCTGTCGTTGAGCAGCTTGAAGCGATCCAGATTGATATGCAGCAGCGCCAGACTCCGGCGCCCGCCCTGCCGCACGCGCTGATGGGCTTCGTGCAGGCGTTCGCGGAACAGCGAGCGGTTGGCCAGACCCGTGAGTTCGTCGTAGTGGGTCAGGTAGCGCATGCGCTCTTCGGATTCACGGCGCGCCGACAGATCGGCGAAGAAGCCGACGATATGGCTCACATTTCCCCGACTGTCGCGCACGGCATTCAATTGCAGCCATTGCGGATACAGCTCGCCGTTCTTGCGGGTTTCCACCAATTCGCCCTGCCAACTGCCGTGCTGCTCCAGCGCGTGGCGGATCGCGACGTAGTGTCGACGGGCGTCGCGGCTGCACGGCAGTTCGACGACGTTGCGCCCGAGCATGTCGTCGATGTCATACCCGGTGACCCGGCTGAAGGCCTGGTTGATGGCGATCAGCGAATAATTCGGGTCGAGGATCACGATGCCTTCGCTGGCGGCCTCGAACACCGTCGCCGCCAGTTGTTGCTGGGCTTCCAGGCTTTTGCTGACGCTGATGTCGCGGCGGGTGCCGACCATGCGGATGACCCGCCCGTTCTCGTCGCGCTCCACCGCTCGCCCACGGTCTTCGATCCAGACCCAGTGGCCGTCGCCGTGGCGCACGCGGTATTCGATCTGATAATCCTCGGTGCGCCCCTTCAAGTGCTCAATCAGTGCTCGTTTGAGCGGTGGCACATCTTCCGGGTGCAGGCGTGGCCGCAGATGCCTGAGCAGCCCGGTGACGTATTCCGGGTCAATGCCAAACAGTTCCTGAATCTGTGTGTGGTGAACTTCGTCGGTCTGCAGGTTCCAGTCCCACAGCCCCAGCTCACTGGCTTTCAACGCCAGGGCCAGGCGCGCCTCGCTCTTGCTCAGGGCCTGGTTGGCGACGTCCAGTTCCCGGCTGCGCTGCGCGACTCGGTCCTCCAGTTCAACTTGGGCTTCACGCAACTTGCCCTCGGCGCAACGCCGATGTTCGATTTCCTTCGCCAGCTCCTGATTGAGCTGTTCGCTGCGGGTTTGCGCTTGTTGCAGGTGTTCGATCAGATGCTGGTTCTGGAAGCGCCGCAGCAAACCGCGATCAATCAGCCGATTGACCTGCCACGCCACCACACTCAGCGAGCCGAGCAGGATCAGCCCGAGCCAGCCCCAGCCGCGCGCCAGTTCGTCACCGCCCCAGAACAGGTAGCCGATGGCCGGCAGCAGGCACGGCAAGGTAAAGGAAAGGAAGGCCGGAATGCTCACGGCGTAGGCCACGCTGGCCGACAGGGTCGCGGCACCGATCAGGCCGAACACCCAGGCTTGCTGCATGAAGTTGTCGGCGGGGACCAACGCGATGCCGGCACCGGCCAGGGTCAGGCCGGTCATGGTCGAGCCGAGCAGGAACATCCGCCCCCAGATCGGCTGGGCCTGGCGATCGGGAATCGCCGAATCGAAGGCCGCGACCTGAATCACCCGCAACGCCACCAGCGACAGCAGCCACACCAGCCAGACGCTGACCACGAAGTAACGCTGCGGACTCCAGAGCAGACCGGCGCAGACCAGACCATTGATCAACATGAACAGGGTTGGCAACAGCGAACCCTGATAAAGAAGGCGCGTGCGCTCGACCGCCATCTGGGTGGCGTAAAGCTTGCGGATCACCCGAGGCTCCACGGAGGGGCCCGACAGGTCGAAGCTGAGGGTCATAGGCAACGTTCTTGTTCTTATAAGTGTGAGCATGCGCCCGGAAACGTGGACGGAGCATACACAAGCCGAACCACTTGCCAAACTGCCCCAGATCATAATTTCACCGAAACTTTTCAGCCTCCCGACACCCGCAAAAGCCCCCAAGCGAGGCGGGCCAACGCCTGTAGCCGGTGACCGACCGGTCGTCATCGGCAGGACTTTCATCGGCTAATGCAAAGCTCGGTTTGCCCGGGCCTGCGGCGCACCCTAGAATGCCCCGATGCGCGATGATCTCTCCCTTCTGCTGAACTCCCTCAACGATGCCCAACGCCAGGCCGTAGCGGCTCCCGTTGGTCGTCAATTGGTCCTGGCCGGTGCCGGCTCCGGCAAAACCCGAGTGCTGGTGCACCGTATCGCCTGGTTGATCCAGGTCGAAAACGCCTCGCCCCACTCGATTCTGTCGGTGACCTTCACCAATAAAGCCGCTGCCGAGATGCGTCACCGCATCGAGCAATTGCTGGGCATCAACCCGGCCGGCATGTGGGTTGGTACCTTCCACGGCCTGGCGCACCGCCTGTTGCGGGCGCACTGGCAGGAAGCCGGGCTGAGCCAGACCTTTCAGATTCTCGACAGCGACGACCAGCAACGACTGGTCAAGCGGGTGATCCGCGAGCTGGGGCTGGACGAGCAACGCTGGCCGGCCCGTCAGGCCCAGTGGTTCATCAACGGGCAGAAAGACGAAGGTCTGCGTCCGCAACACATTCAAGCCAGCGGCGATCTGTTCCTGGCCACCATGCGCGGCATTTATGAAGCGTACGAGGCGGCGTGCCAGCGTGCCGGCGTCATCGATTTCTCCGAACTGCTGCTGCGCGCCCTCGACCTGTGGCGCGACCACCCGGGCCTGCTGGCGCACTACCAGAAGCGTTTCCGACATATTCTGGTGGACGAATTCCAGGACACCAACGCCGTGCAGTACGCCTGGTTGCGTCTGCTGGGCAAGGGTGGCGACAGCCTGATGGTGGTTGGCGACGACGACCAGTCGATCTACGGCTGGCGCGGCGCGAAAATCGAAAACATTCACCAGTATTCTTCGGACTTCCCGGATTCGGTGACCATCCGTCTGGAACAGAACTACCGCTCCACGGCCGGCATTCTCAAGGCTGCCAACGCCCTGATCGCCAACAATACCGGACGTCTCGGCAAAGAGCTGTGGACCGATGGTGGCGACGGCGAAGCAATCAATCTTTACGCCGCCTTCAACGAACACGATGAAGCGCGCTACGTTGTCGAAACCATCGAAAGTGCGCTGAAAACCGGCCTGGCTCGCAGCGATATCGCGATTCTCTACCGCTCCAACGCCCAATCGCGCGTTCTGGAAGAAGCCTTGCTGCGCGAACGCATTCCGTACCGCATCTATGGCGGCCAGCGCTTCTTCGAACGGGCGGAAATCAAGAACGCCATGGCTTACCTGCGTTTGCTGGAAGGTCGCGGCAACGATGCGGCCCTGGAGCGGGTGATCAACGTCCCGGCTCGCGGCATCGGCGAGAAAACCGTCGAAGCGATCCGCGACCATGCCCGTCACAGCGATGTGTCGATGTGGGAAGCCATGCGCCAGCTGGTGGCCAACAAGGGTCTGACCGGTCGCGCCGCCGGTGCGCTGGGCGCGTTTATCGAGCTGATCGAAAATCTCGCCGCCAAGTGCGCCGAGATGCCGTTGCACCTGATGACCCAGACCGTTATCGAGCAATCCGGACTGATCGCCTACCACGAAGCGGAAAAAGGCGAGAAAGGCCAGGCCCGGGTGGAAAACCTTGAGGAACTGGTCAGCGCCGCGCGCAACTTCGAGAACACCGAAGAAGACGAAGAGCTGACGCCGCTGGCGGCGTTCCTCGGTCACGCTTCGCTGGAGGCCGGCGACACCCAGGCCGACGAGCACGAAGACAGCATTCAGTTGATGACCCTGCACAGCGCCAAGGGCCTGGAATTCCCTTACGTGTTCCTGGTGGGCATGGAAGAAGGCCTGTTCCCGCACAAGATGAGCCTGGAAGAACCGGGGCGCCTTGAGGAGGAGCGGCGACTGGCCTATGTCGGCATTACCCGGGCGATGCAGAATCTGGTGATGACCTATGCTGAAACCCGACGCCTGTACGGCAGCGAAACCTACAACAAGGTGTCGCGTTTCGTACGGGAAGTACCGAAAGGCCTGATTCAGGAAGTGCGTCTGTCCAACAGCGTCAGCCGGCCGTTCGGCGGCAACCAGTCGATGGGCGGCAGCAACCTGTTCAGCGGCAGCGAGATTCCGGAAACCGGCCTGAGCCTTGGTCAGGCTGTCCGTCACTCGATCTTCGGCGACGGCGTGATCCTCAATTTCGAGGGCGCCGGCGCCCAGGCGCGGGTGCAGGTGAACTTCGCCGAAGGCAGCAAGTGGCTGATGCTCGGGTACGCGAAGCTGGAAGCCATATAAGTCACCGTTCGTTCCCGCGCCCGGCGCGGGAACGGGCACTGGAGGCAACATCGATGGGCTCGGGCTTCTTTTCTTCCTGGACGTTCTGGGCCCTGCTCTCGGCGACTTTCGCCGCGCTGACGGCCATCTTCGCCAAGATCGGCATCGAAAACGTCAACTCCGACTTCGCTACCCTACTGCGCACAATCGTCGTATTGGTCAGTCTGGCCTTGATTTTGTACGCCACGGGCCAATATCAGTCCTTGGGATCGATCTCCGCCAAGAGCTACCTGTTCCTGCTGTTGTCGGGCCTGGGAACCGGCGCTTCGTGGCTGTGCTACTTCCGGGCGTTGAAAGTCGGACCGGCATCGCTGGTCGCCCCGGTGGACAAGCTCAGCGTGGTCTTCGTGGCGGTGCTCGGTGTGATCCTGCTGGGCGAGAAACTCGACCTGCGCCAGTGGGGCGGCATCGGCCTGATCACCGCCGGTGTGGTGATGCTGGCCTTGCGGCGCTGATCCATTTCCTGCTGAACCTATCGCCTTTTCCTACAGACAAAAGTAAATGGCCTTATTGCCCCGACCGAGCTGAACGTAACCTGTCAGGCAAAAGCCCGAAACACTCTCTCGCTAGCCAGTAACACTTCAGCTGTGCAACATGGCGCGCGTGTCTCCACAAACGGGAATTCCCTTTATGAAACGTTTTCTTAGCATCGCCATGGCGTTGTGCATCGGCCTGACGATGAGCCTCGACGCCAACGCCAAGCGCTTTGGTGGTGGCAAAAGCGCCGGCGCTGCGCCGACGCACCAGACCAGCCAGATGGCTCCTTCTTCCCCAGGCATGGGCGGCGCTGCGGCGACCGCTGGTGCTGCCGGTGCCGCAGGCGCTGCGGCCAAGGCCGGCGGTGCTTCGAAATGGCTCGGCCCTCTGGCCGGCATCGCGGCCGGTGGCCTGCTCGCTTCCATGTTCATGGGCGGTGGCTTCGAAGGCATGCAGTTCTTCGACATCCTGATCATGGCCGTGATCGCGTTCGTGATCTTCCGCTTCATCGCCGCCCGTCGTCGCAAGCAGCAGGAGCAGTTCGCTCCGGCCGGCGCGCCGATGCAGCGTGAAGTGTTCGAACAGAAACCGGCAGCCATGGGTTCGATCTTTGGTGGTTCGGCCGCGCCTGCTGCCACCCGTCCGGTGATCAACGCGCCGGCCTGGTTCAACGAACAGCGCTTCCTTGAAGCCGCCCGCAGCCACTTCCAGGCGCTGCAGCAGCACTGGGACGCCAACGAAATGGACAAGATCGCCGAGTTCGTGACTCCGCAAATGTTCGAGTTCCTCAAGCGCGAGCGTGCGGAACTGGGTGATGCGTTCCAGTCCACCTACATCGACAATCTCCAGGTGCAACTGGATGGCGTGGATGACCGTGCGGACAAGACCATTGCCACGCTGACCTTCAGCGGCGTGTCGAAGACTTCGCGTTTCGACCAGCAGGGCGAAGTGTTCAGCGAAAGCTGGAACATGGAACGTCCACAGGGCGACAACCAGCCTTGGCTGGTCGCCGGTATCCGCCAGAACGGCTGATCACCTCCGACGTTTTACCCGCAGTAATGAAAACCCCGGCCTCGGCCGGGGTTTTCTATTTCGCGGTTGCATCTATAGCGAGCTACTGTATAAACCGCCCCATATAAACCGCGCCATTCAAGCAAGAGGATCCCGGACGTGGAAGAAATCATCGAACAACTGCGCGAAGCCAACGAACCCGTACCGGTTCCCCTGGAGTTGCCCGACGAAGACCAGTTGGTGGAAATCGAAGAAGAGCTCTTCATCAACATCCCGTTCGTCTTCAAAGAGTTTCTGCTGACCGTCAGCGACGTGGTTTACGGCAGCCTGGAGCCGGTGACCGTCACCGACCCGCAATCCCACACCTACCTGCCGGACGTTGCCGCCAACGCCTGGGATGCCGGCGTGCCGCGCGACCTGATTCCGATCTGCCAGGACGGTGATGACTACTACTGCGTCGAAGAAGACGGCACCGTGGTGCTGTGGTCGGGCGAAGAAGAACTGATCACCGAAGAGTCCTGGGAATCGGTCTGGCACTGGGCTCGGGACGTCTGGCTGGAAAGCTGAAACGCCTCTCCCCATGGGTGGTCAGTGCCCCGACGGCTCCTTGTGGTTGTCGAGGGTTTCCAGCAAGGCCACCTGCATCCGCGTGTGCACCCGGATGAACCAGCGCCAGAGCAGCGCCGCCACGGCGGCCGCGACCACGGCGATCAGCACCAGCAACTTGTTGGTCGGCAAGATACTGGCCGACAAGGCTGCCAACAGCAGGAAAATCACCAGCAGCGAGATGATCGGGATCACTTCGGCGATCACCCGGCGCACTCGCTGCGTGTGACGCCCGGCCATTTCCGGCTTCACGCCCATCTCCGCCAGCAGCATCGACAGCGCCTTGAGCTTGCGATAGGCCGCGATCAGGAACGGCAACGACACCAGCAACGCCCCGCCCCAGATCAACGCCTTCTGCCAGCTAGGATCGCTGATCCAGTCCTGCATCCAGATCGAGAGGCGTCCGGCAAAGAAAGCGCCAGCAAAGAAAATCGCGATCACCAGCGCCAGATTGACCCCGACCTGCAGCAGGATCCGCCGGATCATCGACGCCAGCATCGCGCCCTCACCCTGCGGCTGAATGCTGCGCAGCCATTCGCCGTACATTCCGAACACTCGACCGAGGCGCTGCGGCATCGCGGCGGACAGCTTGATCGACAGCGGATCGGCAGCCCGGATCAGGTACGGCGTCAGCAACGTGGTAATCACCGAAACCGCCACGGCCACCGGATACAGGAAGTTGCTGGTGACCTGCAGGGTCATCCCCAGCGCCGCGATGATGAAAGAAAATTCGCCAATCTGCGAAAGCCCCATCCCGACCCGCAGTGAGGTGCGTCCGTCATTGCCGGCGATAAACGCCCCGAGGCCGCAGGACAGCATCTTGCCCAGCACCACGGCCACAGTGATCACCGCGATCGGCCACGCGTACTGCAGAAGAATCATCGGGTCGAGCATCAGTCCGATGGCGACGAAGAAGATCGCGCTGAACAGGTCGCGTACCGGCTCGATCAGGCGCTCGATTTTCAGCAGTTGCCGCGACTCGGCCATGATCGCGCCGATCAGGAACGCCCCGAGCACCATGCTGTACTCGAGTTTGACCACCAGCAGGCAGAAGCCGAAACACAGGCCCAGCACGGTGATCAGCAGCATCTCGTTGCTTTCGAATTTCGCCACGTAGGCCAACAGTCGCGGCACCAGCAGAATGCCGATTACCAGCGCGACGATCATGAACAGCGAGAGCTTGCCGACCGTGGAAAACACTTCGCCGGAGCTCACCGTGCCGCTGACCGCGATGCTCGACAGCAAGGCGATGATGCCGATGCCGAGAATGTCCTCGACGATCAGCACACCGAAGATCAACTGCGCGAAGCGCTCGTTTTTCATCTTCAGGTCGTTGAGCGCCTTGACGATGATGGTGGTCGAGGAAATCGCCAGGATCGCGCCGAGGAACAGCGAATCCATGGTGTTCCAGTCGAACCAGCGGCCGATTTCGTAGCCGATCCAGATCATCAGCACGATTTCGAGAAACGCTGCGATGAAGGCCGTGGCGCCGACCTTGAACAACTTGCGCAGGCTGAACTCCAGGCCCAGGCAGAACATTAGGAAAATCACCCCCAGCTCGGCGAGGGTCTTGATGGTTTCTTCGTCGTGGATCAGGCCGAAGGGCGGTGTGTGCGGGCCGATGATGAAGCCGGCGACGATGTAGCCGAGCACTACCGGCTGCTTGAAGCGGTGGAACAGCACGGTCACCACACCTGCGACCAACATGATCACCGCCAGATCCTGAATAAAGCTGATGGCATGCATGGTGTGGGCTCCTTGAATGACGAGGCTCACGCAGGCATGGGAAATGTCTGGGCGAGCTGAGTAAAAATCCGCTTTGGGTGTAGGAATCGCCCTTGGGAAGGCGCTTTTGCAGGGTAACACCGCGACTTCCGGCTGAAAGGCGGTGCAATATATGGAAACAGATCGCTTCGGGCGTGACGGCGGCCAGTTGCCTGGCGTCCCGATAACGGTGCTTTTGAAAAGCGACCAGGCACCCGCAGAGGTGTTTCTTCCAGCAACCCTGCCTTGACCCGTGAGAACGTTATGGAACCCGGAAACGCCCAGCTGTCGATGACGGTACTGATGACCCCCGACATGGCCAACTTCTCTGGCAATGTCCATGGCGGCACCCTGCTCAAATACCTCGACGAAGTGGCCTACGCCTGCGCCAGCCGTTATGCCGGCCGCTACGTGGTGACCCTGTCGGTGGATCAGGTGATTTTCCGCGAGCCGATCCATGTCGGCGAACTGGTGACCTTCCTGGCGTCGGTCAACTACACCGGCAACACCTCGATGGAAGTCGGCATCAAAGTGGTGACCGAGAACATCCGCGAGCGCTCGGTACGCCACACCAACAGCTGCTTCTTCACCATGGTCGCGGTAGACGATCAGCGCAAACCCGCCGCCGTACCGCCGCTGCAACCACAGAACAGCGAAGACAAGCGCCGCTACATGCAGGCGCAACAACGCCGGCAGATCCGTCAGGAGCTGGAAAAGCGCTATCAGGAAATCAAGGGCGACGCCTGAGATTTTAGCGATCTGACGACCGCTATCGCGAGCAGGCTCGCTCCCACAGGTGATGTTTTATCCGTGGGAGCGAGCCTGCTCGCGATTGAAGCCGACGCGGCATCAGAGGCTGATCGGCGTGGCCTCGAATTTCACCCGCGGATGCGCAATCCGGTCCTGCGCTCGCACCAGCTGCAGCTCGTAACTGGCGCAGGCCTGGGTTTCCAGCAGCACTTCATGCACCGCTGCTGCGGTGAATTCAAACGCCGCCACCAGGCTATCCCCGAGCAGCACACGCGCCAGGAACAGACCGGACGTCAGATCGCCCACCCCCACCGGCTGACGCGGAAACGCCAGCAGCGGGCGTCGCAGATGCCAGCTGCCCTCGGCCGTCACCAGCAACATTTCAAAGCCATCCGCCGGTTTGCCCGGATAATCCAGATGCTTGACCAGCACCGCTTTCGGCCCGCGTGCCAGCAGCGCCCGCGCCATCGCCAGGCAATCGAACAGCGACTGCGGCTTGCGTCCGGAGAAGCTGTCCAGCTCCAACTGGTTCGGGCACATGAAATCCGCAACGGCAGCGGCTTCGTCCAACAGAAAATCACTGACTTCAGCAGGAACGCTGCAGCCCTTTTCCGGATGCCCCATCACCGGGTCGCACAGATAAAGGGCTTTCGGGTTGGCTGCCTTGATCCGCTCGATGCCACTGAGAATCGCCCGCCCCTGCGCCGCACTGCCGAGATAGCCGGACAGCACCGCATCACAATTGCCCAGCTCACCGATCGCGGCGATGCCTTCGACCAGTTCGGGGATCCGCTGCGGCGCCAGCACTTCGCCGGCCCACTGGCCGTACTGTGTGTGGTTGGAGAACTGCACCGTATTGAGCGGCCAGACATTTACCCCGACCCGCTGCATCGGAAAAACCGCAGCGCTGTTGCCGGCGTGGCCGAACACCACATGGGACTGGATGGCGAGCAGATGAGGCGTACGTTTCATTCGGGTTTTTCCGTAAAACGATTGAAATTCAAGCCGCGCAGTATGCGACGAAACGCAGCCTGTACGACAGACCGGCGACGCAGTTAAGCTGACGCCATCATTTGGAGTTTCGTGTTGATGCTCACCCTGGAAAACATTTTCGTGCTGATGCTGTTCGCCGTCGCCGGTGCGTGGCTCTGGCACAACCACGGCTTGCGCGAGCGGGCGCTGGAGCGGGTCAAACAGCATTGCGTTAATGTCGGCGTCGAGTTGCTCGACGGTAACGTGGCGCTGAAGAAGATCGGCCTGATCAGGGACGCCAGCGGTCGGCGACGTCTGGCCCGGGTCTACAATTTCGAATTCACCGTGACCGGCGAAACCCGGCACAACGGCACCATCACCCAGTTCGGTGCGCACAGCGCCCAGATTGAGCTGGCGCCCTACCCGGCACCGTTCGATGACTCACCGCCGGTGGTAGAAGTGACCAAACCGCGTGGTGAAGTGATCGAGCTGAGCCAGTGGCGTCAGGAACACACCAAGTGGAAGCCTTGAATCAGCTCGCCTGAAGCCGACACCGGGCCAGTCCGGCCTGTAATTCACCGACCGCTTGCGGTTCGTCGAAAATCAGCTCGATCCGGGAATCCTTGCGCCATTCACTGGGCAGCCAGCTGGGCTCGGCATTGTCCAGGGCATTGGCTGACTGCCAGCCGTCCGGGCTGTGAATCACCAGTTTGGCCCGGCGCCAGTTCAGGCTTTTCAGCCATTGAGTTATTCCCGACACATCGAACACCTGGCTCGGATGCCAGCGCCAACCGATGCTCCAACCACCCTCCTGCGCCTGACTCAAGCAGATCGGCAACGCCGGATCGCTCCAGATGGCCGGCATCTGCGCCAGCCCTTGGGGGACGATCAACTTATCCACACCGGCTTGCGCCTGTACCGCCAGACCCGGCAACTCGCTGAGCGGCAACGTCGCCTGCTGCGTCCAGATCAGCCGGACAGGCGGCAACTGTCGGATGATTCGCTCACGCGTAGGCTCGTCGAGGTTTTCTGCCTTGTTCAACAGCAGCAGGCCTGCGCTGGACAAGGTTTCCTGCTGCGCGTCCGGCAGCGGTTTGCCCGCGGCGAGGGCCTGGGTGTCCAGCACCAGCACGCAAGGTTGTACGGCGAGTACGCCTTGCCACGGCGCCTCTTTCAGTTGCTTCAGCAGCTGCGCCGGATGCCCAAGCCCCGAGGGCTCGATGAACAGGCGATCCGGCCGCGCCTTGCGCAATAAACGCCCCAGACCAATCTGGAACGGCGCACCGTTCACGCAACACAAACAGCCCCCGGCCACTTCGCCCAGTGCGATACCATCGGCGTCGCGGGTCAGCAGCGCAGCGTCGAGCCCGATCTGGCCGAACTCGTTGATCAGCACCGCCCAGCGCTCACCCGCCGGGCGCTGCGCCATGAGCTGGCGAATCAGGCTGGTCTTGCCCGCACCCAAAGGGCCGGCGATGACGTGGGTGGGAATGTTCTGCAACATGATCAAGGTTTTCTGGAGGTCGAAGATGCGGTGGATGGGATGGTCGTTGCTGCTGGCGCTGATGTCGGGCGAGGCGCTGGCACAGGCCTGCGTGGTGCACAGCCAGGCGGAGCGGCTTGACGTGAAAGTCTGCCAGCAGAACCGCAACATCCCGGAAAAACTGTTCAACGACGGCTTCTGTCAGCCGACCCTGGCCGGGCAGAAAGTCGAGGTTCAATACGTCGACCAGTGCCCCACCGGCGCATTCGGCGTGTGCAGCAACGCGCAAGTCGCCAATATGCCTTATCGCCAGGATATCCACTATTACGGCGTGGCCACCGATGCGGCGTATTTGCAGCCTTATTGCGAGGCTTAGAGCCAGGGGAAATGGCTCAAGCCCTGAGGCGCTATCCGAGCCAGTCGAGGGTCAGCATCAGCCGCCGCTCTCCCGGCGCCGGTTGCGGCGAGCGATGGATCAGCCCGAAACCTTCGTTGCCGTGCCATTTCTCGCCCTTGAGCAATGCCACTTCGCCCCGATTCAATTGCTGAATCCGTGACGCTTCCTGCGGCTCGGCTTGCGGCTTTCCCAGTTGCCGACGATCCATCTCCCCTTCCCTTAGCCATTCACTGCCGACACCGGCGTATGTCGTGATCAACCGCACTGGCACATGATCGACGTGAAAACGCGGACACATGGCCTTGTCCAATACCCGCAGGCGCAAGCCGATCCGCCGCGCGCCCAGCAGGCAGGCGAAGGCACTGACCAGCCATTTCAGGTCGGCGATAAACCCTTCGTAGCCTTCCAGATCGCGAAAGCCGCTGGCCAGTCCCGTGAGATCCGGTTCTGCGTCTTCGTCCGGCAATTCCAGGCACAGTGCCTCGGCGTAAGGTTCGTTCAGAGACAGCAACAAGTCCGCAAATTCGGCAATGTGCAGCGGAAGCTGGCGTTGCCAGACCGCGAGGTTGATTTCATCGTCGAGTATGTTTGCCAGCGCCTGAGGGGTCTGGCCGAAAGACTGATGACGCGTGCTGCCTGGCAGCGGTTTCAGGGCGAGCATCAAGCGACCTCGTCGTGCCAGGAGCCAAAAGGATCACGTAGCTGTAGCCAGCCTTGAGTACCGAGCGCCATCTCGTCATCGGTCAGCAGGCAATCATCGAGTTCCGACGACAGCTGTGCGAAATCGATGTTCTGCCCGATAAACACCAGCTCCTGGCGACAATCACCTACGCTGGCGATCCAGTTTTCCATGATCGCGGCGGTACTTTCCTGATCCTGCGGCCACTGTTCTTTTGGCACAAAACGCCACCAGCGTCCGGCGAAACCGTGACGCATCAGGCCACCTGCCTGGGACCAGCTGCCGGCGTCTGTGGGTTTGCTGGCCAGCCAGAAGAAGCCTTTGGAGCGCAGCAGTTTGCCGTTTACCCAAGGGCGATCGATGAAGTCGAAGAAACGCTGCGGATGGAAGGGCCGGCGTGCCCGATAAGCCGTGGATGCGATGCCGTACTCCTCGGTTTCTGGCACATGTTCGCCACGCAGTTCCTGTAGCCAGCCCGGGGCCTGGGCGGCCTTTTCGAAGTCGAAACGACCGGTATTGAGAATCTTCGCCAGCGATACTTCACCCATGACCATCGGGATGATCTCAGCCTGAGCGTTGAGGCGTCTGAGAATGGCCATCAACTCCTCCCGCTCGCGGCTGCTGATCAAGTCGATCTTGCTGATCAACAGGACGTCGGCGAACTCGATCTGTTCGATCAGCAGATCGGTGATCGAACGCTCATCTTCTTCACCGAGGAATTCGCCACGGGACGCTAAGTTTTCCGCGGCCTGGTAGTCCGGCAGGAAGTTCATGCCATCGACTACAGTGACCATGGTGTCGAGGCGAGCGATGTCGGCGAGGCTTTGTCCCTGCTCATCACGGAAGGTGAATGTCTCGGCCACGGGTAACGGCTCGGAGATTCCAGTGGATTCGATCAGCAGGTAATCGAAGCGGCCTTCACGAGCCAACTGGCTGACCTCTTCAAGCAGGTCTTCACGTAACGTACAGCAGATACAGCCATTGCTCATCTCCACGAGCTTCTCTTCTGCACGATTCAGGCTGACATCACGCTGGACTTCGCCGCCATCGATGTTGATCTCGCTCATATCGTTAACGATAACGGCCACGCGCAGATCGTCTCTGTTACGTAGTACGTAATTCAAAAGTGTACTTTTTCCGGCGCCGAGAAAGCCGGACAAAACGGTCACGGGAAGTCGGGAAGACATTGGATAAACCTCATCAGACGGTCGCTAAACAGCGCTGGAGGCTCTCAGGGGCCTGCGTTCTTGGGCTTCGATGAGATCACCAGGGAAGCGGACGCTTGAAATGGAAGCCACGGAAAGCCTTGTCCGATTAATGTTATAGTATAACAACAAAATCAATCCACTCTCTTCTTGCCCAAAGTGACAAAGGGCCCGAAGCTGTAATCAGATCGCCGCCGAGTTACGTCATGAAAACCGCGTTGAAATACTCGTTTATCTGCCTGGCATTGCTGACGCTGACTGCCGAAGCACAAGTGCCGGGGCTCGCCAATTGCACGCGCAGCGCGAACCTTCTGGCGTGCATCGATGGCAACGGCAACGCCTATAGCGTCAACACGGTCGGCAGCACGATTTACCTGCGCGGATTCGAGAAAGCGGGCAACCGCTACTGGGCACAAACCAACAGCCGCTACGGGCAACTGACCTTTTTCACCGGCATCGCTTCCGATGGGGAAGCCTGGGTTGGCTACAACCGCCGCGTGGGCTGGACGACGATCAATCGGTTCTCCAGCTCAGGCGGCAGCAGTGCGAAGTTCACCTGCAGCCGGATCACTGGCTGCTAAACCTGCGATCCTTTCTGCTCTTGTTGCCAGGCCATGTAGCTGTCGACAGGCGGATTCTTCTGGAAGTAGCGCTGCAAGCCCTCAAACAAACCGTCTGCCACGGCTTGCTGATGACGCGCCGTCACCAGGCGCTGACTGTCCCGTGCGTTGGAAATGAAACCGGTTTCCACCAGGATTGACGGCACATCCGGCGATTTCAGAACGGCAAATCCAGCCTGTTCCACGCGCTTTTGGTGTAGCGTGGTGATGCCGGCCAAGCTGCCCAGCATTGTGCTTCCGAGTTGCAAACTGGCGGCGATGGTTGCGTTCATCGACATATCGAGGATCACGCCAGCGAGCATCGGATCCTTGTCCTTGAGATTGAGCAGGCTGGTGGCGCCAAGCAGATCCACACCGTTCTCACGCTGCGCCATGAACCGCGCGGTCGCGGATGTTGCGCCGCCTTCGGACAGGCAATACACCGACGCGCCAGAGGCGGTCAGACGCGGCGCAGCATCGGCGTGCACCGAGATGAACATGTCAGCCTTGTGCTGGCGCGCGATCTCCACACGCTTGCGTAACGGGACGAAGAAATCGTCGTTACGAACCAGCTTCACATCAAAGCCTTTCTCTCGTTTAAGCCGACGCGCGAGCAATTGCGCGATGGACAAAACCACATCCTTTTCCCGCTCGCCTTTGGCGCCGATTGCACCCGGATCTTTTCCGCCATGACCAGGGTCGACCACCACCATGATGTCGCGCTTGGGGTGGGATTTTTCCTGGGGTGTTTCACGTGGAACGCTCGGAGGCAGTCCCGATGATGCGCTCATCAAGTCCAAAACCAGGCGATGTCCTTGCCCATCCTGAGGCGCCAACAAGAATGAATTGAGCTGAACCGGGCTGCTTAGATCCAGCACGATCCGGGTGTTCCCTTGGCCAAAATGGCCGGAGCGGATCGAATGAATAGGGGTGCCGGATAACGCCAACTGGCTGAAATCCCCACTCAGGCTGGCGCCGCTCAAATGGATGATCAACCGCTCCGGCGCACTCAAGGTGAAGGTCTTGTAGCTCACAGGACCACTCAGATCGAACACCAGCCGAAGCTTGTCATCCGAACGCCAAAGCCGCGCATTGCGTATCTGCGTGGCGGACACCGAAAAAGGCAAAACAAAGGCCGCGCTGGCCAGCATCAGGTTGAGCAAGTGGCGTCTGTGCATATGAAAGCCTGTTCATGAAAAAGGCATCGTGGTTTGTATTGTTATAATGTAACATCAAATTCAATCACCATGATGGAACTGCTCATGAACGCGCTGACTTTGCCGGATGTCGCGGCTCAAGCCGCCCGCCAGGCCCTGCCTCTCGAATGGGTGGGGATGTGCGGCATCGCATTACCTGTGTTTATCGAAGGCCAACGCTTGGCTGCCAAAGCGGATGCAGGCGTCAGCCTGGATGATGGAGACGCACGCGGCATTCACATGTCACGGCTCTATCTTGGGCTGGAAGCGCTGGAGCAGCAGAACCTTTCTCCTGCTGTTTTACGCCAGGTCCTAAAGCGTTTCCTCGACAGCCACGAAGATCTGTCCGAAACCGCTTATCTGAATATCCAAACTGATTTGTTGCTGAGAAGGTCGGCATTGGTCAGTCCTTTGGCGGGGTGGAAAACCTATCCCGTCACCGTTTCAGCCCAGCTAAAAAACAAAGTGTTCCACGTGGAACTGAAAATCGACGTCGCGTATTCCTCAACTTGCCCGTGTTCTGCGGCATTGGCGAGGCAGTTGATCCAGCAACAATTCGTCGACGACTTTGCCAACAAACCGCTGCAACACGCCGATGTGTTGGCGTGGTTGGGCTCGACCCAAGGCATCGTGGCCACACCTCACAGCCAACGCAGTACCGCTCAATTGAAACTGTACCTGGATGAATTTGTCGACGAACTACCCCTGACGTCCATCATCAACGACGCCGAAGCAGCCCTCGGCACCGCCGTACAAACCGCCGTAAAGCGCGCCGACGAACAAGCCTTCGCCCTCGCCAATGGCCAGAACCTGATGTTCTGCGAAGACGCTGCCCGTCGCCTGAACCAGGCACTGCGCCGCTCACCCGGTGTCAGCGAATTCCATGTCCGAGTCATCCACGCCGAAAGTCTTCATGCTCACGACGCTGTCGCCGAGAGTCATTGGCGCCGGGAGCAGCCATGATCCGCTGCCAGAACCTGAGCTGGGGAGCACCCGGCCAACCGCTCACCGCACCGCTTAACATGAAGTTGGAAAGCGGCAGCCTGACGGCAATCATCGGCATCAACGGCAGCGGCAAAAGCAGCCTGCTCAAAGTCATCGCCGGGTTACAGCGACCGTTGGCCGGCAAGGTCGAGTTGGGTGTTCCACGCCAAAGCGGTTTGTCCTTTCTGCCTCAACAACAGCATCTGGATCGACAGTTCCCGATCAGCCTTCAGGAATTGGTGGCGGCCGGTTTCTGGGGACGACGACTGTCGTCGCAACTCAGAGCCCAACGTCTCGAGTCCGCACTGGAAGACTGGCACCTGAGCGGACTGGAACATCGCCCCCTGATGGCCCTCTCCGGCGGAGAACTGCAACGCGCCCTGCTCGCCCGATTGAGTCTGGCCGACACACCGTTGCTGCTGCTCGACGAACCCCATGCCGCGCTCGACGAACTGGGTCAGGCACTGTTGTGGCAACACCTGCACGCCTGGCACGAACAAGGAAGAACCCTGGTCGTGGTTTGCCATGACCTTGCCGCCGTGCGCCAACACATTCCACAGACCTTGCTGATCAGACAGAACGGCTGCGCATTCGGCAGCAGCATCGATCTCATCCAGCAAACGCCTCACACGCAGGTGGCCTGATGCTCACGCTGAGCCATTTATGGCAACCGTTCCACGAGTTCGTCTTCATGCGCCGGGCCCTGCTCGGCGGCCTGGTATTGGCGTGCAGCACAGCACCACTGGGCGTGTTTCTGATCTTGCGCCGGATGAGCCTGATCGGCGACGCCGTCGCCCATGGCATCCTCCCCGGCGCCGCGTTGGGGTTCTGGTTCGCCGGGCTGAGTCTGCCGGCGCTGACCCTCGGCGGACTCGGTGCCGGCCTGAGCATGGCCGGACTCGCCGCGTGGATCACCCGACGCACCGGCCTGCGCGAAGACGCCAGCCTCGCCGCGATCTATCCCATCTCGCTGGCCAGCGGCGTGCTGATTCTCGGCATCGCCGGCAAGCGACTCGATTTGCTGCACCTGTTGTTCGGCTCCGCACTGGCGGTGGACGGCCCGACCCTCAACGGCATGTTGTGGGTATCGGCGCTCAGTCTGATGGCCATGGCGCTGATCTACAAACCGTTGTTGCTCGACACCCTCGATCCGTTTTTCCTGCGCACGGTCAGTCGACTCGGCCCCGTTGCCCATGGCGTGTTCCTGACGCTGGTGGTTCTGAATCTGGTGATCGGTTTCCAGGCGATCGGCGCCCTAATGGTGGTCGGCCTGATGATGCTGCCCGCCGCCGCTTCACGCTTCTGGAGCCGGCGCCTGCCGATCCTGATTGCCATCGCCGCGCTCATCGGTTGCGCATCGGTATGGCTCGGCCTGTTGCTGTCGTTCTACTACTCGCTACCCAGCGGCCCGGCCATCGTGCTGGTCGCCGGTGGTGGTTACCTGTTGTCCGTGGTGTTCGGACCGGTGCACGGTCTGCTGCGCCGCCCACCTATGCTCACATCCCAATGAGGTGTTTCCCGATGCGCGCTCTACTCGTGCTGTTCAGCCTGATGCTGTCGATGTCGTTATCGGCGGCGGAAAAACTGCCGGTGGTCACCAGTTTCAGCATCCTTGCCGACATGGTGCATCAGATCGGCGGCGAGCATATCCAGATCACCAACATGGTCGGCCCTGACGCCGATGCCCACACTTACGAACCGACGCCGGACGACGCCAAGGCCCTGCTCAAGGCGAAACTGATCGTCAAGAACGGACTGGGTTTCGAGCCGTGGCTGGATCGGCTGGTCGCCAGCACCGACACCAGAGCTCCGGTAATCAGCGCCAGTCGCGGCGTGATTCCGCGCTCGCTGGATGAGGACGGCGAAACCGTTCCCGACCCTCACGCCTGGCACAACCTGGCGAACGCCGAGCTCTACATCGCCAACATCACCAAGGCGCTGATCGCCGCTGACCCGGCAAACAAAGCCGACTACGAGCGCAACAGCCAGGCCTACCTGAAACAGATCTACGCCCTCCTCGCCCAAGCGAAAGCCAAGCTCGGTTCACTGCCGCCGGGCAACCGCAAGATCGTCACCAGTCACGATGCCTTCGGTTATCTCGGTCAGGCCTACGGCATCGACTTCATGGCGCCACAAGGTCTGTCCACCGAGCGCGAACCTTCCGCTGCCGAAGTCGCCGCGCTGATCACCCAGATTCGCCAGGCCAAGGTCAAAGCGGTGTTCATGGAAAACATCAAGGACGCGCGCCTGCTGAAACAGATTGCCGACGAAAGCGGCGCACACATCGGCGGCACGCTGTACTCCGACGCCCTCGCCGCCAGTGGCCCGGCCAGCACCTTCACCGGGCTGTTCGAATACAACCTCAACACTCTTTACCAAGCCCTGAGCCAACCATGATCCGTAAAAATCCTTCCGGTGATTTGCCGCAGATTGCCGAGTCTGCCTACGTCGATAAAACCGCGATCATCTGCGGCAAAGTGGTGATCGGCGAAAACGTGTTCGTCGGCCCGTACGCGGTGATCCGCGCTGATGAAGTGGACGCCACGGGCGAGATGGAACCGATCACCATCGGCGCCAATTCGAACATCCAGGACGGCGTGGTAATCCACTCCAAATCCGGCGCGGCGGTGACCATCGGCGAATTCAGCTCCATCGCCCACCGCTCGATCGTGCATGGCCCGTGCACGGTCGGCGACCGGGTGTTCATCGGTTTCAACAGCGTGCTGTTCAATTGCGTCGTGGGCAACGGTTGTGTGGTGCGGCACAACTCGGTGGTCGACGGCCGAGATCTGCCGGACGCGTTCTACGTGCCCTCCACCACCCGCATCGGCCCGGGCACCGACCTCTCGCAATTCCCGCCAGTGAGCGTCAGCGCTTCGGAGTTTTCCGAGGACGTTGCGCGCACCAACGTCGACCTGGTGCGCGGCTACAAAGCCCTGCAGAACGAGTTCTGAACCATGAGCAGTGTGCTGATTCGCAATGCGCGGCTGGTGAACGAGGGGCGTGAGTTCGACGCCGATCTGTTGGTCAGCAACGGGCGCATCGTCAAGATCGCCGGCAGCATCGAAGGTGAAAACGCGACCCGTGAAATCGACGCCACCGGCCAATGGCTGCTGCCGGGAATGATTGACGACCAGGTGCATTTCCGTGAGCCGGGTGCGCCGGCCAAGGGCAGTATCCACACCGAATCCCGTGCAGCCGTGGCCGGGGGCATCACCAGTTTCATGGACATGCCGAACACCAACCCTGCCACCCTGACCCTTGACGCGCTGGCCGACAAAAAGCGCCGGGCAGCGATCAATTCGGTGGCCAACTACGGTTTTCACTTTGGTGTCAGTCACGACAATCTGGACATTGTCGCGGCGCTCAATCCGAGCGAAGTGGCCGGGGTCAAAGTGTTCATGGGCGCGTCCACCGGCAACATGCTGGTGGACGACCCCAACACCCTCGAGCGCCTGTTCGCAGAAGTGCCGACGATTCTGCTGGCCCACTGTGAGCACACGCCGAGCATCGAAACGAATGCCGCAAACCTTCGCGAACGCTTCGGCAACCAACTGCCACCCGACGCCCATGCGCTGATCCGCAATGCCAACGCCTGCTTTCGCTCATCGTCTCTGGCGGTGGATCTGGCCCGACGTTACGGCACTCGTCTGCACGTCCTGCACCTGACCACGGCGTGCGAGCTGGCCCTGTTCGAAGACAAACCGCTGACGCAAAAACGCATCACTGCCGAAGTCTGCCTGCATCACTTGCTGTTTGATGACCGTGACTATCCGAACCTCGGCAACCTGATCAAATGCAATCCGGCGATCAAGTCCCAGAGCGATCGTGACGCCCTGCGCCAGGCGCTGCTGAGCAATCGACTGGACGTGATCGGCAGCGATCACGCGCCGCACACCTGGGCGGAAAAACAGCAAGCGTATGAACAGGCACCGTCAGGACTGCCACTGGTGCAACACGCGCTGCCGGCGTTATTGGAACTGGTGGCGGATGGCGTGTTGCCGATCACCACGCTGGTGGCGAAGACCAGCCACCGGGTGGCGGATCTGTTTGCCATTCCGGATCGCGGTTATTTGCGTGAGGGATATTGGGCGGATCTGGTGTTGATTCAACCGGAGCCCAAGGGTGTCGCTGTGTCACGTCAGCCGGTTCTGTCGCAATGCGGCTGGACGCCCTTCGCTCAGCGCAGCTTTCGGCATCGGGTCAGCACGACGATGGTGTCTGGGCAGATCGCGTGGCATGACCATCGGATCCATGACAACTGCCAGGGATTGCCGCTGCGGTTCATGCGCTGAAAAAAACCGCCTCCACTCGATGTGGAGGCGGTTTCGATGGTGACGTTACGCTCGCGGTTTGACCGTGCCGCAATCCTGACCCAGCCAGACTGCCCGGGTTTCCAGACTGCCCTTCTGGTTGATCCCGATGGCATTGAAGGTGCCATTGGCGACGGTGGTGAACTCACGGTCACTGAGGAACGTCGCGACGCCAGTGCCCTGGGCTTTCGGGCAACTGAAGCGGAATTTCCACTGGTTGCCGACACGCTCGGTGATCTGCTGTTTGCAGCCCGACTGCGGGTCCGCCAGCGGAATATCGTTGGTCGCCACCTGCTGCGGCGTCAGGCAGGCGCGGATGCCCTTGCCACCGATGTTGATCCCCTGCTTCTCCAGTTCCGCCCGCTGTTGCGGGGTGATCTGGCCTTGAATCTGACCGAGGATCGATTGCACATCCATCACCTGATCGTCGACCTTCACATTGCTCGACGTCATTTCCCATAACCCCGGCTGCAGCATTTGCGCCTGAGCAACCACCGGCAAGGCCAAACCCAGGCCCAGCGCCAAACCCAGCAGACGAACGTTCATTGAAAAACTCCTGATCAGTAGTGGCCGTTAGACGCCGGCCGCCTGTTTCGGTTCATGGCGGGCGCTGGCGGCTTGAAAACAAATAGCGACAATCGCCATGGAACATGGTCTGTTAAGCATTGAATCTTCAGGAGCAAGGTTGCCCCATGGATTATTTCGGACCGCACATTTTCGGTTATCTGATCGCCCTGATACACACCCTCGGCTCGATCGCCGCGATCCATGCCGTATTGACCGTACGCACCGCCCAAGGCTCGATCGCCTGGGCGCTGTCGTTGATCTTCATTCCCTATCTCACCCTCATCCCGTATCTGGTGTTCGGCCGCAGCACCTTCGATGGCTACATCAAGGCCCGCCGCCAGGCCAACGAACAGATGCGCCAGGCGATTTCCGAACTCAACTGGCGCCCGTGGGTGGAAGAAGCCCTGACCGCCCGCGCCTCGAATGCCTATGACTCGTTGCGCGCGATGCCAAAGCTGGGACGCATGCCGTGCCTGGCGAACAATGAAGTGCGATTGCTGATCAACGGCGCGGCCACCTTCGAGGCGATTTTCCACGCAATCGACCAGGCACGGGAAGCGGTGCTGATCCAGTTTTTCATCATTCACGACGATCGTCTCGGTCAACGCCTGCGTGACCTGCTGCTGAAGAAAGCGGCCGAAGGCGTGGTGATTCATTTGCTCTACGACCGCATCGGCAGCCACGCCCTGCCCCACAGTTATGTGCAGGCGCTGCGCGACGGCGGTGTCGAGGTAAAAGCATTCGCCACCCGCAGCGGCTGGCTCAATCGGTTCCAGGTGAATTTCCGCAACCACCGCAAGATCGTGGTGGTCGACGGGCTGATCGGGTTTGTCGGCGGGCATAACGTCGGCGACGAGTACATGGGTGAAAAACCACCGCTGGCGCCGTGGCGCGACACTCACGTCCAGGTGCGCGGCCCGGTGGTGGCGTGCATGCAGGAGTCATTTGCCGAAGACTGGTTCTGGGCCGCACGGTCATTGCCGCCGCTGATCCTGCCGGACGCATACCCGGAGGACGGCGTGCTTTGCCAATTGCTCGCCAGCGGCCCGGCGGATGCCTACGAGACCTGCTCGCTGTTCTTCGTCGAAGCCATCCACGCGGCCACCGAGCGCGTGTGGATCACCAGCCCCTACTTCATTCCCGACGAAGCCGTGTTCGCAGCATTACGCCTCGCGGTGCTGCGCGGGGTCGATGTGCGCCTGCTGCTGCCTTCGCGTCCCGACCACCGCATCGTCTACGCCGCCTCCAGCCTTTATGCGTTCGAAGCGGTGCGTGCCGGCGTGCGGGTATTCCGCTACGAACCGGGCTTCCTGCATCAGAAGGTGGTGTTGATCGACAGCGAAATCAGCGCGATCGGCAGCGCCAATCTGGACAACCGTTCGTTCCGGCTGAATTTCGAAGTGATGCTGCTGACCGTCGACAGCGAGTTCGCCGCCAGTGTGGAACAGATGCTCAACGATGACTTCACCCAGGCCTATGAAGTCGCCAAAGAAGAAAGCCGGGAGATCCACCGCCTGCAACAGGTCGGCATGCGGATCGCCCGGCTGATTTCACCGATTCTCTAGATTCAAGGGTGGTAGATGTCGTCCCTCGTCCACGGCAGTTCATGGCTGCCGTCGGCATGGGCCTTCACGGCGAGGATCTGGTGCAGGTTGATCCAGCCGCGAGCGAATGCATAAGCGCAGCCTGCCAGGTACAGACGCCAGATACGCAGCGCCTGGTCCGGCACCAGTTTCGCGGCGGCTTCAAGGTTGTCCTCCAGCCGTTCGCTCCAGTGGTCCAGGGTGCGCGCGTAGTGCAGGCGCAGACTCTCGACGTCGACGATCTCCAGACCCGCTTCGCTGATCTCGGCCGAGATCATCGCCAGGTGCGGCAGTTCGCCGTTGGGGAACACATATTTCTCGATGAAATCCCCAGCGCCGCGCCCTACAGGGCGGCCATCGGTGTGCTTGGCGGTGATGCCGTGGTTCATCACCAGACCGCCCTCTTTCACCGCGCCGAACAGGGTTTTGCAGTATTCGGCGAGGTTGGCATGACCGACGTGCTCGAACATGCCGACGCTGACCACTTTGTCGAAACGCCCGTCCTGGGGCAGATCGCGGTAGTCGAGCAGTTGCAGTTCGATCTGATCCTCCAGACCTTCGGCTTTGACTCGCTCGCGGGCCAGGGCCAGTTGTTCTTTGCTCAGGGTGATACCGAAGACCTTGGCGCCAAATTCGCGGGCGGCATAACGCGCCAATCCGCCCCAGCCGCAACCGACGTCCAGCAGATAATCGCCGGGCTGCAAACGCAGCTTGCGGCACAGGTGCCGGAACTTGGCTTGCTGGGCTTGCTCCAGGGATTCACTGCCGGTTTCGAAATACGCGCAGGAATACGCCATGTCGCTGTCCAGCCACAGCTGGTAGAACGCGTTCGATAGGTCATAGTGATAGGAGATGGCTTTGGCGTCGGTTTCCTTGTCGTGGAGCGTGCGCACCGGCTGACTGTCATCGTCTTCATCGAGTAGCGCGGAGCTCAGCTCATCGCACACCCGGATGACTTCGCTGATCGAGCCCTCCAGTTCGAGCTTGCCCTCGACGAACGCCGCCCCCAGCGCGTCGAGACTTGGATGAGTCAACTGGGACACCATCAATGGGTCCTTGACCACAATGGTGACGCTGGGCGTCGGGCCCAGATTGAATTCATGGCCGTCCCAGAGTCGCAGGCGAAGCGGAAGCTGCAGATTCTGTAAGGCCGGTGGAAGTTGCGCGAGCATGGAATATCCCCCTGGTTTCAGACGTCTGATCTGAGGGTAGACCATCCTTGAAAATTAGCAGGCTATCGATTTGATAGTCGCCGACTATCAGCCACATCGGCTGTCACCGCGCTGTCATCCCTGTTTCAGTGCGCCTTTTCAAATGACTGCGAGAGCGGCGCACAGTTCGAAAAATGATCAATCCAACGCTTTCAGCTTCAGCAGTGGCTCTTGAAAACGGAGCAGGCGACCGGCATTGCCGAGCACCAGCAACGTGCTCAGGTTGTGCAGCAACGCAGCGATCATCGCCCCCGCTGCACCGAGCCAGCCGAAGGCCGCGAATACCACGATGGCCAGCGTCCAGCCCAGGCCGATGATCACGTTCACTTGCAAGGTGCGTCGGCACTGACGACTCAGGCGCACGCAGGTGCCGAGCCGACGCAGGTCACTGCCGATCAGCACGATGTCGGCGGAGGCCAGCGCAATGTCCGCGCCGCCCGCTCCCATCGCCACACCGACCACGCCCGCCTTGAGCGCCAGCGAATCGTTGATCCCGTCTCCGACCACCATCGGCCGGAAGCCGTTGTCGATTTCCTTGAGCACTCGGTTCAGTTTGTCTTCGGGCAACGCCTGGGCTTCGACTTCGTGCAGGCCGACATCACTGGCGAGGGTTTGCGCGACGCTCTGTCTGTCACCGGTCAACAGCAGTTGCCGCCCCAGCCCGAGGCCACGCAATTCACTCAGGGCAAATCGCGCTTCCGGTTTGACCGTGTCGGCCAGTAACAGCCAGGCGAGGAATTCGCCGTTCAACGCCAGCCCGGCAATCGGGCCGTCGTGTTCGGGGATCGCCGTGGTCGGGATGCCCAACTGCGCAAACAGCTCCGGGCGCCCGAGCGCGGCCTCGCCTTGCGCGGTCTTGGCCACAACGCCCAACCCCTGCCGCTCATGGATATCGGTCAGCACCAACACTTCTTCCGCGCTGACCAGTCCGGCCAGCGCGCGGCTGACCGGATGGCTGCTCGCCGCCCCCAGGCTTGCAGCCAGCACCATCACCGAACCGTGATCCGCTCGCGGGCTTTTGATCGACTGCAAGCGCAGCGTGCCGTAAGTCAGGGTGCCGGTCTTGTCGACGACCAGCGAGGTGAGATCGGCCAGCTCCTCAAGGAACGCCGAACTGCGGATCAGAATCCCGTGCCGCGCCGCCACCGCCACCCCGGCAATCGCCGTGGCCGGTGCCGACAACACCAGCGCGCATGGGCATGCCGCCACCAGCACCGCGAGCATCGCCTGTGCATCGTTGGTGATGAACCAGGTCACCGCCGCGAGCAACAAAACCAACACCATGTAACTGCCGGCATAGCGTTCGAGCAACCGGGTGATCGGTGGCTTGGAGCGTTCGGCGTTCTGCATCAGCGCGATGACCTTGCCGAGGGTGGATTCATCCCCGGTGCGAGTTACTTCAATTCGCAGTAGCCCGTCGAGGTTGATCGCACCGCCGAATACCGCCATGCCGACGCCCGCCTCCATCGGAACCGACTCACCGGTGATCGACGCCGTATCGAGGCTGGCCTGGCCGGACAAAACCCGACCGTCCGCCGGCACCCGATCACCGGCGCGCACTTCGACTTTGTCGCCGGCCTTGAGCGTGCCGTTCTCGACTTCGATGATCGAACCGTCCGCCTGCACTTTGCGTGCATGGCTGCGCGTGAGTTGGCCGAGGGCATGAATCGCTTCCTGGGAACCGATCACACTGCGCTCTTCCAGCACATGGCCAAAGATCATGATGATCGGCAACAACGCCGCGGTGAGCAGATCGCCCGTGGCCCAGGCCCCGATCATCGCCAGGGCGATCAACTGATCGGTGATGCCGTGCAGGCTCGGATAACGCAGGCTGAACCACGCCGAACGCATCACCGGCACCGCGACTAATAAAGAAGCGAATCCGAGCAACAGCTGACTGACGCCCGTCTGTTCCGGCATCAACCAGCGCCAGATCAGCCCCAGACCGAGCAAGCCGAGGGCGAGCATCGCCAGGGTCAACTGGCGGGCGGCGCGGCGTTGTTCGGCCGAGGACAACAGGCTCGGAGATGAGGTGGTAGCAGTCATTTGCTGGCTCCCTGAATGATCAGGCGTGAATCGTCTTTCGGATCGACCGTGGTCACCGAACCGGCCTGACCGAGAATCTTCGGCATCCGCTCGCGGTACAGACGCAACAGCATTTGCGGGTCAGTGCCCTGCTGTTGCGCCTTGGCCAGGCTCAACACCGTCGCCGTGTCGGCGGAGGCTTTGGCCAGGCGCTCACCCGCCTGGGCATGAGCGACTTGCAGCGTGCGGTCAGCCTGTTCATTGGCGGACTGGGTAAGTTTCTCGGCCTCGGTGCGGGCATTGGCGACCGCTTTGTCGGCTTGCTGGCTGGCAGTAAGGACGGCGTTGAACGCACTGACCGCCGGCTCCGGCAGACTCGATTGCACATCGACCCGAGCCACTTCGATGCCGATGCCCTGACCGCTCGCCTTCAACTCGGCGAGACGTCGGTTGATGCCTTGCACCAGATCGCCGCGCAACCGTTCACGACGTTCGGCGGCCTGATTATCAGCGCCGATCAACTCCGGCCGCGCCACCAGAATCGTGTCCAGATCCCGCGCCGCCGTCAGCGCCACCGCGCTGCGCGTCACCACTCGATCCAGCGCCGGCAACACATGCTCGCCTTGAAGTACGAAGTCATAGGGATCGGTGACCTTGTAGAACACCCGCACATCCAGTTGCACCACTCCGGCATCACCCGTGAGCAGATAGCCGGAGCCGGCCAGGGCATCACTCAGCGGCGTGGCGAAGGTCGCGACGCGATCCGCCTGCAAGGCCTGATCACTGCGCAGCAGATTTTCTACCCTGCGTTCGATGACACGATCTGCCGCCGGCAACAAAACCACCTGCTCGAACGGCTGCGGCCAGGCCAATAACAACCCGGCATTCTGAATGCGATCCAGCGCTCCGAAATGCAAAACCACCGCGCGATTTTGCGGGTCGATCTGCCGGACATTGGAAAACGCCCAGGCCAATGCCGCGAGCACGGTTACCGCATACAGCGCGAAAAACGCCAGACGTCCCGCTTGAATCCATGGACTGTTCAGCGAATGTGTTCCACGTGGAACTTCATTCATGGCTGCGATCCGCTTTTGCTGTCGAGATTCGGCGGACCGTCGACCAACACCCGGAACGGCGCGGCGTCGGTGCGCAGGATCAGTTTGGTATCCGGCGAAACAATGGTGCCGAGGGTGTCCAGCGAGCGCAGCAAGTTGTACAGCTGCGGCGAACCGGCATAAGCGCGTCCGTAAATCTGCGCCGCTTCCACTCGCGATTGGGCTTCGATATCGGCGGCCTTCACCGTGGCATCGGCTTGCACGATGCGCGCATCGCGTTCGGCGGCGGAGCGGATTTGCGCCGCTTCACGTTTGCCGATAGCCGTGCGTTCGGTGGCAATGGTTTCACGCTCGGCACGCATCCGGTCAACCGTTGCGGTGAGGGTCACCGATGGCAAGGTCAGCCGTTCGATGCCCACTTGCACCACGCGCACGCCGTAAGTGGCGAGCAGCTGCTGATCGATTTGCTGACGCAACTGCGCTTCAAAATCGGCGATGCGAACCTGGCTGGCATCGGTGTTCACCAGATTGGCCAGATCGAAACTGCTGGCGGTTGTTTCCAGTGCCGAGCCGACAAACGTGCGAATCTGCCGGGCCGCTTCGTCCGGCTGGTTCTGCACAGCGCGCATGAAGCGCTGCACGTTGTCAGGATCGCCCTGCACCTGCCAGGCCACGTAAGCCTGAACGATGATGCGCAAACCGTCGCGGGTGCCGACATCCTGCAAGCCGCTGGAGGTCGTGCGCAAACGCAGATCCACCGGAATCGCCGCTTCGAACGGCGCCGGCCAGCGCCAGCTCAGACCCGGATCCAGCAACACGCGGGATGGATTGCCGAACCGGGTGATGACCGTGGCTTCACCGGAGCGCACTTGCACCAGGCTCGCCGCCGCGATGGCGAACGCCACCAGTAACGCTGCCCAGCCCATGCGTCTCCACGGAAAAGGACCCACCTCCTCCGGCGCACCGTGGTGATGGTGATGATGCCCGTGATGGTGATGACCGCCGGCATGAGCATGATCGTGGCCGCTGTGGTCATGGTGATCGTGAGTGTGCGACTGGCTCAATGGGTGGCTCCTGGCTGAGCGGTGGTGCGCGCCGGATCTGCCGGCAGCGTGAACGTACGCAGGTCGATGGTCGGTGCGTTACTGCTGCCGCCCAGACGATGGTCGAGTACCAACAGTTTGGCTTTGCTCAAACCCTGGCTGAGTTGGCTGAGGTATTGCTCCAGCACGAAGGCCTGGCCGGCACTGGCGTAGGCCTTTTGTTCGGCGCTGAATTTCAGATCCGCCGCTCGGGCGGTGGCGTTGATTTCATGGGCGTTGGCACTGGCCTGATCCCGAGCGAGGCTGGCCTGCAACTGCGCCTGGTTACTCGCTTCGGCGGCAGCGCCGCGCTCGCGGGAGATCAACGCCTGAGAGCCGATCTGCGCCGCTTGCACGCTGTGATAGGCATTGGCCGCCCCGGCCGGCGGGTGAATCGCTTCGACCACCGTGGCAAGAATTTCCACACCGCTGTCGAGTTTCTGCAGATCGCTTTGCACGGCACGGCCGATTTCTTCGGCGAGCCCGGTCCTGTCCTCGCCAAGCAATCCGTCGAGGGTACGCGAGGCAAAGTCATGCACCAGAATCCGGCTGGCGGTGCTGCGGATCAGCGTCGGCACATCCGCGCTGTTGTAGCTGGCGGCCAGTGCGGCTTGATCGCTCAGGCCGATGCGATAGACGAAGCGCACGTCCATGTTGACGATCTGAAAGCTCTGCTGATCGCCCCGGCTGCTGGCGATAACCTGGGACTTGTCATTGACGTGGCTGGCGTCCCACAAACGGTTGGCAGTAAATGGCGCCGGGCCTTCTGCCGGATCCAACTGCACGAGTGCCGGGTTCTCGCCGACACTGGTTGCCAGTTCATGCACCACGCCGTTTTCAACGTTCAGCACACGACCCAACGGCCAGGGCAAACCAGCGTGCAAACCCGGACCGAACACCTGCACCGGTTTGCCGAAGCGCTCGTAGATGCCACGGCTTTGCATCGGTATTTCGTGAAGGCCGGTGAGCAACCAGCCCACCGCTGCCACCAACACCAACACCGGCAAGAAGGCGCGGCGCATGTAACTGAAGGCCCAGATCTGACGCAGATCGATGCCGAAGCGGTTGTGCAATTCATGCTGTAACGCGAGCAAAGGTTGTGGCGGCCAGCGCAGCAAATCGGCAACGAAACTGCGCGCCAGCAGCACCGGTTCGAGTTGTTCGCGGCGCGGGCTGAACAGCGACAGCAAGGCACGCAGCAGCAATTCCACAGCGACCAAACCCGGCAGAATGCCAATCAGCACTGCCAGACGCACCGGCCAGATTGCACTGTCACTGGCGAACAACAGGCACAACGCGCCCAGCACAAGACTGATGATTGCCACCCGCGTCAGTTGTGCCAGCGCTTCGGCCTCGGGCCATTGCGCCGGGTTTTCCTGCGCCAGTTGCCGCTCCAGCACCAGCAGAGCGAACGCCAGCAGCAACGCGATGGCCGCGCCGACCGTGGCGGACAACCCCACTCCCGCCGCCGGCAGCGTCAGGCTCCACATTTGCTCGATGCTTAACAGCACCAGCAACGACCACCCGCCCAGCCACAATGTGGCCGCGCCGATCTGCCCTAGCAGGTGCAGACTGCGCTGACTCATGCGATCCAGCAGTCGCTCGTACCAGCCATCCGGCGCAGGTTCTTCAGCAGCCGTCACCGGCACGACGGGATTGATCACCCGCGCCCGCCATTGTGTCACCCACCTCGCCGATTGCAGCCCGGCCACCAGCACCAGCAATGCCGCGCTCTGATTGACCAGCAACGCGGGCCACAGCGATTGCGGTGCAAACAGCCCGACAAAAAACGCCAGCACCCACCCTGCCCCGGCCAACGCACCCAGACCGATCGCCAGGCGACGCAAGCGCCGGCCCTGCGTCGCCGCTTGCTGAAAGCGCGGCAACCCGGTCACTGGCGTGCCTTCATCCAGATCGACTTGCATATCCCCCCAAAACCCTTGGCTCACTGCACATATCGTTACGATATAACGAAAGTCGTGAAATATTTGTACTCATTTGCATCATTCAAAGATGCGCAACCTGTCGCTTGCCTGAAGCCTTGACCGAAATGTCGGGAAACGCTCATATTACGCTCGTAATTTTTAGCACGAACTACTTTTACTGATCCGCATCCTTCAGCCAGGAGCAAGAGCATGAGCAACTATGACGTGGTGATTCTGGGCGGTGGCCCCGGCGGTTATAACGCAGCGATCCGCGCCGGCCAACTGGGTCTCAAGGCCGCGTGTGTCGAAGGCCGCGCCACGCTGGGTGGCACCTGCCTGAACGTCGGCTGCATGCCGTCCAAGGCGCTTTTGCATGCGTCAGAGCTCTACGAAGCGGCGTTGGGCGCGGAGTTCGCCAATCTGGGCATCGAGGTCAAACCCACGCTCAACCTCGCGCAAATGATGAAGCAGAAAGACGAAAGCGTGAGCGGCCTGACCAAAGGCATCGAATTCCTGTTCCGCAAAAACAAGGTCGACTGGATCAAGGGCTGGGGCCACATCGACGGTCCCGGAAAAGTCAGCGTGACCGGCGATCAGGGCAGCAGGATCGAGCTCACCGCAAAAGACATCGTCATCGCCACCGGCTCCGAGCCCACTCCCCTGCCCGGTGTGGAGATCGACAACAAGCGCATCCTCGACTCGACCGGTGCGCTGTCCTTGAGCGAAGTGCCCAAGCATCTGGTGGTGATCGGTGCGGGCGTGATCGGTCTCGAACTCGGCTCGGTCTGGCGCCGGCTCGGCGCGCAGGTGACGGTGGTGGAATACCTCGATCGCATCTGCCCCGGCGTCGACGGCGAAGCCGGTAAGACTCTGCAACGCTCGCTGAGCAAACAGGGGATCAGCTTCAAGCTGAGCTCGAAAGTGACCAGTGCCACTTCTTCGGCCACTGGCGTACAGCTCAGCGTCGAACCCGCCGCTGGCGGCAGCGCGGAAATCCTTGAAGCCGACTACGTGCTGGTGGCCATCGGGCGTCGTCCGTACACCCAGGGCCTGGGCCTGGAAAACGTCGGCCTGAGCACCGACAAACGCGGCATGCTCGCCAACAAACAGCATCGCACCGAAGCACCCGGCGTGTGGGTAATTGGTGACGTGACGTCCGGGCCGATGCTCGCGCACAAGGCCGAAGACGAAGCCATGGCCTGCATCGAACAGATCGTCGGCAAGGCCGGCGAGGTCAATTACGACCTGATTCCCAACGTGATCTACACCCGCCCGGAGCTGGCCAGCGTCGGCAAGACCGAGGAGCAGTTGAAGGCCGAAGGTCGGGCGTACAAGGTCGGCAAATTCCCGTTCACCGCCAACAGCCGGGCGAAGATCAATCACGAGACCGAAGGTTTTGCCAAAGTCATCGCCGATGAGCGCACCGACGAAGTCCTCGGTGTGCACCTGGTCGGCCCGAGCGTCAGTGAAATGATCGGGGAGTTCTGCGTCGCCATGGAGTTCAGTGCCTCGGCCGAAGACATTGCCCTGACCTGTCACCCGCATCCAACCCGCTCTGAAGCGTTGCGTCAGGCGGCGATGAATGTCGAGGGGATGGCAACGCAGATGTAAGCACTGTGCGAATACTTCCCGCGCAATGCGGGAAGTATCAGGACGGCAGATGCCCCAGCGGCAACACGCCGGGCGTCTTTACCGTGTGGATCGCAAAATTGCTGCGGATGTCGCTCACCCCCGGCAGCTTCAACAGGCAACCGGTGAGAAAGCGGTCATAGGCGCGTAGATCCGGCACCACCACTTGCAGCAGAAAGTCCGACTCCCCGGACACCAGAAACGCTGAAATCACCTCCGGCAACGCCGTCACCGCCCGGTGGAACGCCTCGGCTTGTTCGTCGTTGTGCCGCTCGACCTTGACCCCGACAAACACCGTCAGACCCAACCCCACTTCATCGCGATCCAGATTGGCCTGATAACCGCGAATCACCCCAGCCTCTTCGAGCATCCGCACCCGGCGCAGACACGGCGATGCCGACAGACCGATCTCGTCGGCCAACTGCACATTGCTCAAGCGCCCGTCCCTTTGCAGCGCGGCGAGAATCTTGCGATCAAAGGCATCCAGTTTCATGGTTGGCAGATCCTGATGGTTTAGGCGGTGAAAGAGCGCAGATTATGCCAATTCAGCGGCCTTTAGAAGCTGACTACGCAACCACCTGCCCTGCCTTTCGGCCCTAGACTGAGGCGACCGAATCGACAACGAAAGGGGTGCGACATGGCGAGTCTCTGGCTGTTTTTCCTGGCGCTGGCAGTGGTCTTTCTGTTGCCCGGCCCGGACATGATCCTGCTGCTGCAGACCGGCGCTCGCCAGGGGCGCGGTGCAGCGCTGGCCACGGCGGTGGGTCTGGCCATCGCCCGAGGCTGTCATGTAGCGCTCGCGGCGTTGGGGCTGGCGGCGCTGTTCAAGGCGGCGCCGTGGACGTTCGATGCCGTGCGGATCGCCGGGGCGGCGTACTTGCTGTGGATCGGCATTCAGTGCCTGCGCACCACGCTGCTGCCGGATCTGAACGCCGGCACCATCACGGACAGTCATGCGCAGTGCTACGCCGCCATCCGTCGCGGCCTGTTGACCAACCTGCTCAACCCGAAAGCGTTGCTGTTCTGCTCGGTGTTGCTGCCGCAGTTCATCGTGGCAAATGGCGCACCGGTGCTGACGCAGTTTGCGCTGCTCGGCGCGATGCTGGTGGGCGCCGGCCTGCTGTTCGACAGCGCCTACGCCCTGACCGGCGCCGCGCTGGGCCGCTGGCTGAAACACAGCCCGACGGCCCAACGGGTGCAACAGTGGCTGTTCGGCAGCCTGTTGATCGGCTTTGCGGTGCGCCTGACGTTCGTCCAGCAGGCTTAGGCTTTGCGAGACTTGCGCTGACGGCGGGTAATGATCACCAGCACAATCACGGTTAACCCGACAATGGTGCCGATCTGTACTGCACGCTTGTAGGGTCGCAACACTCCCCGTACAGCATCGACAACCTGGGTGACGTAGCGTTTGTCGGCGCTGGCGAAATCCGGATAAGGGCATTGCTGGCCGAAATAGCCACCCCAGCCCATGTACGGACCTTCTTTCACATATCGCTGATACAGCGCGCTTTGCTCTTGCAGGCTGCTATTGAAACCGGCCGCCGAGCACAACACAGCGGCAAACGCCTGACTGGTGTGCGGCAGATTATCCGCCGCACGGCTGGCCAGCGCCGTGGCAACAAACCGATAGTGATAGCGCTCATCCGGCTGCGCTTCACTGGCCTTCTGACGTTGGACTTCGGCCTCGCTCACCAGCGGTCCGACTTTCAGCTCGGCGTTTTCCAGACTGAAGTTGCCACCAAAGGTCGCGTAATCCGGGGCCATTTCGTAGCCCAGTATGTCCATGCCCCACTCACGGGCTGTCCACGCAGCATTGAACAGTGCGCTGGCACGTTTGGTCGGCCACCATGCCGAATCGGCTTTGAGGCGTTGCTCACCATAGAGCCGCGCCTTGTTCTGCAGATCCGCGCTGTCGAAATAGCCAACCGCTTCTTCGTAGTGCCCCTCACGCAACAAACGCCGCCCCAGCAGATTACGCAGACTGGCGGCCACCGGCAGCGGCACGTAATTGTCGCGATCCTGCTGGCTCAACGCAGGCGGCGCCGGGACGTTGGTATCGACATAGTTTTTCAACTCCTCGACCGTCAGCACGCGCTCGGCCACGGTCGCGGCGTCGAACCAGTAAATGTGCTGGCTGCGATACAACTGATCGAAGGCCTGCAGGTACTCGCCACGTTGCAGCGCCAGAATGGCGCTTTCACCCTCGACCCGGCATTTGGGCTGCACGCTTTCGAGATTCCAGTCGGCAGTGCGCCGCTCGCCCCAGGATTCGTCCTGCGGGAACGCTTGCGCGGCTTTCGCATAAGCCGCAGCCGCCGCGTTCCTGTCGCCATCGCGCACCGCCAGTTTCGCCCGCAGCCACCACGCCAGGCCGCTGTCGCCAGCGTGTTCGAGGAACGCCTTGGCGCTGGCGTAATCGCCCTGTTGATAATTCATCGCCGCCAGACGATCAGCGTTATCGAGGCTGCCGCGGGTGCTCGCTTGCAGGGCCTTGACCAGCTTCTTCTCGTTCGGCGGCTCATCACCGAACGACCAGCCGATCCGGCTGATCAGCGAGGCGGTCACCAGTTGCTGCACCGCTTCGCGGCGCAGCAATTTCGCCAACCGATCTTCGGGCTCCTCGGCCAGTTCGTTCATCAACTGCTTTAGCGAGGTATACCCGACGTTCGAGCCGTGCAGGTTTTGCGCGGCATACAGCTTGATGGCGTTGTTCCAGTCACCCGCCATGCGCAACGCCCGCGCCTCTTCGCCAAGGCTGGCCACGCCCAGTTCCAGCGGATCGCTGAAGCCGTCGATGCTCAGTTGCCGCGTCTGGCGGAACGCGTCGATAGCGTTTTCCCAGGCTTCAAGCGCATCGCCCGATTCGCTGCTCATGGCAAAGTACGCCCGGCCCAGAGAATAGGCAGCCCAGGTGCTGCGTAACGCCCGCTGATCGGCCGGCAGCGCCAGCAACTGACGGAAATACTCGACCGCCAGTTGATGGTCACCGGCGCCGAACGCCACCGCGCCCGCCACATACAGACGCAGTTCCGCCGGCAGGCTCGCGCCCTGCACGTCGACCTGATGCGCATCGGTCAGGCCGCGCAGTTGTTTGACCAGCGCTTGCTGATCAGGCGTCAGGCCGATCTGCTCGGCCTTGTCGCGCACCTCGGCGGGTTCTGGAGCCTCGGCGTAGATGTCATCCGGATTGTGGGTGGCGGCGGTGACGTTCTTCAGCCCGGCGATGGTTTTGCCGAGGCGACTGATCTCGAACCTGAAGTTGCCCTCCGGCAGCTCCGCCAGCGATTGCCCGCGATCGTCGAGCAGACGCATCGGGAAATCCGGGCCGCAGGCCAGCGCCGAGCCCAGCGGCAGGCTGAGGCTCAGGCAAAGCAGATGGCGCGGCCAGTTACGGGTCAACATGCGAACCTCCTTGATCAATATTTGCGCAGCGTGCCCAACCGATCGCACGCTGCCCGTTCGCCGGCAATCGGCCGTCGCGCAGGCGGGTGAAGGTAAGCAGATCCGCCGTCTGTTGCAACGCATAACCGGCGAGCGCATCGGCACCTTCGCAGCCCCGGGCCTTGAGGGTGATGCGGGCGGGCCAGGCGCTGTCGAGGTTACCGACGTTACGCAGGGCGATGTCTTGCAGGCCGTTCTGTTCGGTGAACGTCAGTCCGAGCTGGCTGCTCAATGCATCGCCTCGGGCGACCGCACGCAACGTGCTCAGGCTCCAGGCTCTGCGGTCGTTGGCCAACGGCAGCCGAAACCAGATCAGACCGGCCAGATGCGCCGGGCGATCCTCGCGTAACTCATTGGCCAGCCGGCCCAGTTGTTGCGGATCGGCGAGCAATTCGCGTCGCTGGCCACCGCGCTCGAGCGGCACTTCGCTTTCCACCACCGGGGCGCCGTCGGCAGCCGCCAACAACGCCACGCCATAGGCCGGCAGTGCCAGATAAAACGGTTTGTCGGTCACCCGCCCCCAGGCCTTGACCCAGCGCTGGGCCAGCTCGGGATCGAACAGACCGCGACGCGGATCGCTGACGGCATGCACCTGCAACACGCTGCTGTCGACGGTCGCCAGCAGCGCCGGCAATTGCGGGCTGTCGAGCCAGGCGGGCAACGCGGTGATGCTCAGGGGCAGATTGGCCGGCAATGCGCCGCGCAACTGAGTGAGAAATTCAGTGTAAGCAGGCAGTCGGGCATTGCCGGCGTCATGATCGATCTCGACGCCGCTCAGGTTCAGCCCCTGGCCTTGCCAGTCAGCGAGCACTTGAAGGATTTGCGCCGTGACCGCTTGCGTATCGAGCGCCTTGAGCTGGCCGTCGAGGCGAATCACCGCAATCAACGGCCGCGCATCGTGTTTCAGCAGCGCGAAATCGACGCGTGCGAGACTCCAGCCGTCATTCGGGAAAGCCTGCAACGCCAATACCCGCAACGTCGAAAAGTCGTTGCGACTGTCGTTCAAGGCACGTTCATGGGCTGGCGTCCATTGCCGTTGCCAGACGTAAAGCTGCTGATCGAGCGGCACCGCGTCCTGTCGTTCACAAGCACACAGCAACAACACAGCCACCAGGGCCAACCACCCGATGATAAAGCGCATACCTTGCAGATCCCTGAGACATCAAGCTGCAAGGTTACACAAAAGCGTTCAGGGCTTGCGGGCAATGATTACCTGACTCTTGGCCACCACCGCATCCAGCGCCTGCTTGATCTGCGCGCCGCGCGGTGAGTCGAGCACCGCTTGCCAGGTCTCGGCCCAATGGTTTAGCAACGGGTGATCCGGGTTGCTGAAATCGACCTTGGCCTCCCAGAACAGCAACATCCACATCGACCAGTAAAAGCCGTACTGGCTATGGCTGATGATCTCGAGTCCCGCCTCGCTGACCATCGCCTTGAACTGCTCTTCACTGATGATGCGAATGTGGTTGGGCTTCTGGAAATACTCCGGCGCGGCGATATCTTTCTGCAGGTCTTCGGAGCTCGGATGCGGCACGCTCAACAGGTACAGCGCGCCCGACTGACCGACGCGCACCAGCTCGGCAAGGAACTGCGCCGGGTCGTCGACGTGCTCGATGACTTCGGTGGACACCACACGAGTGGCGGTGCCATCGGCGATCGGCAGCGGATTGCAGTCGGTGACATGGCATTCGACCCCACGCGCCGGGGTATCGCTCAGGCGCTGGCGGGTCGCCTCGACCTTGGCGCCGTCGATGTCGGCAATGATGATCTTCGCCCCGCGCATGCCGCAGAAATGCACGTTGCCACCGTCGCCGCAGCCAACGTCCAGCAAGGTGTCATCGGCGGTCACCGGGAAGCCTTTGAACAGCTCACCGGTTTCCTGGTTGAACCAGCCGCTGAGCATCGCGTCGTGCAGGCCGAGCATGTACGAATCGACCTTCCCGGCAGCTGGCTGCTCGGGCATCGGTGCAGGCGTCGACGCCGTGAGTTTCTTCAAAAGGCTCAGCATGAGGTGGCTCCAGAGGATGGGACGGCGATTCGCGATGTACCGAGGCGCAGCACCAGGGCAGCGCCTCGATTGCGCATCGGCATTTCGATGAGACGGTAATTGAGCTCGCTGAGCAGCACGATCAGACCGAACGCCAGCAACAGCGTGATGATCGGGTGACCGGCAGGGCTGGACATTCCCGCCTCCTGCAAGCGGAAGATCAGCTCACGCACCAGTTGGTAAGCCGGAATGTGGATGAGGTAGATCCCGTAGGAACGGCTGCCGACCCATGCCATCAACTGTTGCAGCCTGCCGGCAGGCAGCAGGTAATCGCGGTTGTACGAAGCGATCCACACCAGCAGCGCACCGAGCACGGCAATCGAGCCGATGCGGTAAGAAACAAAGGTGAAACGGTCGGTGGCCATGTAGCTCAGCAGCAGCGCCAGCACGATCAGCGCACCCACTCCGGCCCACGGGCGGTGCAGGAAAGTCGGCTCCCACCGGCGATAGCCCGGCTGCATGCTCCACATCGCCAGCAACACACCCAGGGCCAGCGCATCGGTACGGATGACCATCAGTATCGGCGTGCGCAGGGTGAACAATTGCACCGCAACCAGTGCCAGCAGCGCCCAGACCAGATGCTTGCGGCACACCAGAATCAGCAGCGGGAACAGCAGATAGAACTGCTCCTCCAGCGCCAGGCTCCAATACACGAAACTGCTGCCGTACTCGTAATGAAAGAAACTGTCGGCAAAACGGAAGTTAGCGTACTGCAACACGCCCGCCAGCGTCGCCTGCAGGTTGGCGTGCAGCGTACCGAACGCTCCGGAGCGATTGAGAAACAGGCACGCCAGCAACATCAGCGCCAGCCACAGCCACGCCGACGGCAGCAGACGAAAGACCCGGCGCAACCAGAAGTTGCGCGTCTGCTCCCAGTATTCCTGACGGGTCGTGCAACCTCGCAACGCCGGGATCAGGCTGCGGGCTATGACGAATCCGGAGATCGCGAAAAACAGATCGACGCCCCACCACGGCTGCGCCCAGGCGTGGATTTTTTCCAGCAGGGGTACCGGGTCGGTGAACAGGCTGCCCTGCAAATGATGAAACAGCACACCGAGCACCGCGATCGCCCGCAGCACTTCGATGTCCAGGATTCGTTTGTCACTCATGCCTGGGGCACCTCGGTGCCCGCGGATGCCTGATGCTCGAACAGTTGCGCGAGAAAAACCTGCAACCGCTGCTCTGCCACTGCCTGACTGCAGAAACCCTGCAGACTGCTGACGGCCCGGGCCGCCATGTGTGCGTAACGCTGCGGATCGTGTTTCGCCACTTCGTAGCTGTCGCGGTAGGCCACGCAGACCGACGCCCAGTTGGTCATGTAGCGCAGGGTACGGAAAGCCCTGCGCGGATCGTGAGGCCAGGCGGTAAGTTCATCGGAGGACTCGACCAGGAATGCGTTCTCGGCACTCAGGTAATCGATCATCGCCGTGGTCCGCGGCGCCACGGCCGGCTTGCCGCAGGACATGAATTCCATCAACGGCAGGCACTGGCCCTCACCGTAAGAAGTATTCACCACGTAACGCGTGGCCTGTACCAGACGCTCGTAGTCCGCGTCCGCGAGGTAGCCATAAATCAGCACGATGCGACAGCGATAGGACTGGTTCTTATACAGGTGATGAAGAATGTCGCTGAGCGCTTCTTCGGCATCGTGGTGCGTGAGCTTGAGTACCAGCGTCGCGTCTTCGATGTCGCGAAACGTCACGCAGAATGCGCTCAGCATGTCTTCCCAGTTCTTGCGGCCGTCACCGGGATTGAACACCGACGTGTAGACGACCCCGTCCAGCAACAACTCTTGCTCGCACACCGGTGCCTGGAAATCGATGCCCTCACCACGGCGCAAATGTTCCGGGCCGAAGGCGTCGAGGTCGAGCTGGCGACTGTCGGCGATCAGTCCCTTGATCGTCAGTCGCACCGGTCCGGTCGGAGACTGACCCTGAAGCTGCGCGCCTCGGGCTGCGAAGCGATCCCATACAGGCGCCGGGACCGCGACAATCGGGTAATCGGCGCCCATGGCCTCGCGCACGGCATTGACCGTGTAACCGGAATGGGTGATCGCCGCACCGCAGGCCCGGAGCACCGTGCGCCAGTCGTTGCGCGGCTCGTTGTCGAAGGGTTCGTTGGGGATGGTGCTGAATTCCCAGGCGAATACCGGCAGTGTCGGGCACGCGAGGTGGATCGGCGTGCGGTGCGGCGGCGAGAACGACAGAAACACGCAGGGCTCGCCACGGGCCAGGCATTCCAGATACAACGCATCGACTTCGCGCGCCGGATCAACGACTTCCACCACACGCCCAAGGCGTTCGAGCACCGGCCGGTACTCCTTGAGTACGAAGTAGTAGCTGTACTCCGAACGGCCGAGGTTTTGCGCGATGGTGTGCTGGTTGGTTTCCGAATGAATGATGATCAGCATGAGGCGTTGTCCGTCACAGGGGCGGCATCGGCGGCCAGTGGCTCGAGGCCGAAAAAGTCCGCCATGCGCCGTTGCACCGGGGCGAACGCGCAATAGTCGCGCATGCGTTCGACAGCGGCGGCAGACATGCGCGCGTACTCCTGCGGCTGCGCCCTGGCCATCCGGTAGCTGTTCTCATAGGCGCTTTTGAGCGAAGCCCAGTCCGGCCGATAGCGCAGCGTGCGATAAATTATCCGGGTGTCCTGAGGCCAGATCGTCAGCTCTTCGCTGGACCGGACGACGAAGGCCACCGTATCGTCGATGTAGTCTTCCATGGCCGTATGGTCCGGGGCGATCACCGGTTTGCCGCTGGACATGAACTCCATCAGCGGCAGGCACAGGCCTTCGCAGCGTGAGGCGTTGACGTAAAAACTGGCGGCCTGGTAAAGCCGCGCGTATTGCGCGTCGTCCAGGTAACCGTGCATCACCAGCACCCGGCAGGCGAACGGTGTCAGTTGCGCGAGCAGGGTCATCAGTTCGCTGTAGTAGGACGCCAGATCATTCTGGGTAATCTTCAGCACCAGCGTCGCGTCAGGCGTTTCGCGAAAGGCCCAGCAGAACGCGGTGATCAGGTGGTGCCAGTTCTTGCGGCCGTCTTTGGGGTTGAACACGGTGACGTAGATCACGCCTTCCACCGCGGTCTCGACCACTGAGGAGGTGTCCGGCAAATCCAGCGGGGGTGGCTCGACCACCGCCACCGCATGCGGAGCGGCGATGGCCGGGAAACGTTTTTCAAGCCAGGCGTGTGCGCTGTCCGACAGCAGATCCTGCACACCTTCCCAGTACCAGTGGTGCAGGAATTTCACCCGTTCTTCACCCGCGCCCAGCCTCCACAGACGCAGATAGTGACGGGCAATGACCAGGCGTCGTTTGACCGTCAGCGGTGGCGGGCGCAGTGCCTCGATTTCAGCCAGTTGTTCGGCGGTCAGCGGTTTGGGCAACAAATCGTCGGCAGACAGTCCCAGCGTGCGGCTGTCGAAAATGCAGCCCTTGATCGCCAGGGTCGCGCCTGGATTGATCGGCGCACTGACGTGCTGCTCACGAATGACGGCGAAGTTTTCCCACAAGGGCGTCGGCAGCACGAGTACCGGAAAGTCCTCGCCCATGGCGCGGCTAATCGCGCGGGCGGTGTGGCTCGACAGCGTGATGGCCCGTCCCTGTCGTGCGAGCATTTGCGTCCAGTCGTGGCGCGGATCATCGTCCCACGACTCGTCCGGGATCGAATCGAACTCCCATGCGATCACGCAGATCGTCGGGCATTCAAGATCGCTCGGGGTATTTTGCGGCGGAGTAAAAGACAGAAACACGCTGGACTCGCCGGCAGCAAGCAGCCGTCGATAGAGCGGATCGACCTCGGCGGTGGTGGACACCACATGCACCTGCCCGAGGCTTTCAAGCACCGGGCGATAGGCCTTGAGCACGAAGTAATAGCTGTATTCGGGACGCCCGAGACTCTGGCTGATGGAGCGGTCGTTGACGTCCGAGTAGAGAATGAAATTCATGGCATCCCACGGTGAAACCGCCATCCCGGCAACTTCACGCTATGACGGCCTGGCCATTGGATCGAGTCGGCAGGGCCGATGCTCGTCCAGTGTTCCGGGACACGTCTTCGTTCTTGTTTTAGTGGTCAGATTCACCCGGTTGCACACCCACTCCGGCAGCGTTCGGGGAACCGTGACGAGGGGCATTCTAAACACATCCGTTGAAGGTTCGGGAACCGCCCGACGAGAAAAACGCGACTACGCTGACGAGAACTGACCGGTCACGGTTTGGCCGGTTGAAATTGCTGCGCAATTGGCACAGATTGGCAGCCAAACAACTACAACAATGACTTCACCTGCCGTTCTGCCCGGTTTTACCAGGGGGCTGACAGACATTCCCTTAAAGCCTGTGGGAAGAGGTGAAAGTTAAAGACCAAGGGGTCGCTGTTTGAAAAAAAGTCTGTTCATCACGGGCCTCAGTGGGTTCGTAGGACAACACATCCAGTCACGTCTGCAAGGGGAAGACGCGTCGTGGCAGCTGCTGCCTGCCGCCTCGGCCTACGACCTGACAAAACCGGACAGCCTTATCGATCTGTGGCCGCAGCTGCCCGATGCGATCATTCACCTGGCTGGACAAACCTTCGTCCCCGAAGCTTTCCGCGACCCGGCACGTACTCTCGACATCAACCTGCTCGGCACTCTGAACCTGTTGCAGGCCCTCAAGGCCCGCGGCTTCAAGGGCACGTTCCTGTATGTCAGCTCGGGCGACGTCTATGGCCAGGTCGAAGAACCCGCGCTGCCGATCACCGAACAACAACCACCCTGCCCGCGCAATCCCTATGCAGTCAGCAAGCTGTCGGCGGAGTTTCTCAGCCTGCAATGGGGGCTGAGCGAAGGTTGGCCGGTACTGGTCGCGCGTCCGTTCAACCACATCGGCACCGGGCAGAAAGACAGTTTTGTCATCGCCAGCGCCGCGCGGCAGATCAACCGTATCAAGCAAGGCCTGCAAGCGCCGCAACTGGAAGTCGGTGACATTGATGTCACCCGCGATTTCCTCGACGTCGGCGATGTGGTCTCGGCCTATTTCGCGCTGCTGGAAAAAGGCACGCCGGGGCAGGTCTACAACATTTGCTCGGGCCATGAGCAAAGCATCCGCAGCCTCATCGAACAGATGGCCGACCTGGCCCAGGTCAAGCTGCAACTGGTTCAGGATCCGGCACGTATGCGCCGCGCGGATCAGCGTCGCGTCTGCGGCAGCCACCAACGGCTGGCCCGGATCACAGGATGGACGCCGCAAATCACTACACAACAATCCCTGCGGGCGATCCTGTCCGACTGGGAGACGCGAGTACGACAAGAATGACAAAAAGTGCATTGATCACAGGGATCACCGGCCAGGATGGCGCGTATCTGGCCAGACTGTTGCTCGACAAGGGTTACAAGGTTCACGGCCTGGTGGCGCGACGCAGCAGCGACTCGCGCTGGCGCCTGCGCGAGATGGGTGTCGAGGCTGACATCGTTTATCTGGACGGCGACATGGCCGACGCCTGCTCAGTGCAGCGCGCGGTGATCAAGTCGGCACCGGACGAGGTGTATAACCTGGCGGCCCAGAGCTTCGTCGCTGCCTCCTGGGACCAACCGGTGACCACCGGCATCGTCGACGGCCTGGGCGTGACTCACTTGCTCGAAGCGATCCGTCAGTTCAGCCCGCACACGCGTTTCTATCAGGCGTCCACCAGCGAAATGTTTGGCCTGATCCAGGCCGAGCAACAGGACGAGAACACCCCGTTCTACCCGCGCAGCCCGTACGGCGTGGCCAAACTCTATGGCCACTGGATCACTGTAAACTACCGCGAAAGCTTCAATCTGCACGCCAGCAGCGGCATTTTGTTCAATCATGAATCACCCCTGCGCGGCATCGAATTCGTGACCCGCAAGGTCACCGATGCCGCCGCCCGGATCAAACAGGGCAAACAGCAGGAGCTGGCCCTGGGCAACATCGATGCCAAGCGCGACTGGGGCTTCGCCGGTGACTACGTCGAGGCCATGTGGCTGATGCTGCAACAGGACAAGCCCGACGATTTCGTGGTCGCCACCGGCGTCACCACCACCGTGCGCGAGATGTGCCGAATCGCCTTCGATCACGTTGGCCTGAACTACCGCGACTACGTGAAGATCGACCCGGCGTTCTTCCGCCCGGCCGAAGTCGAAGTGCTGCTCGGCAACCCGGCCAAGGCCCAGCGCGTGCTCGGCTGGAAACCCAGGACCGACCTCGACACCCTGATCCGCATGATGATGGATGCAGACATGAAACGCGTCGCCAAGGAGTAGGCCATGCTGATCCCCGTGATTCTGTCCGGCGGTGCCGGCACCCGTTTGTGGCCGGTGTCCCGCGAGGGCCACCCGAAGCCGTTCATGACCCTGCCCGACGGCCAGTCGCTGCTGGGCAAGACCTACCGGCGCGCCGCGGCGCTGCTGGACGGCTGGGGCGACATCGTCACGGTGACCAACCGCGAGTACTACTTCCAGAGCAAGGATCACTATCAGGCCGCGCGCCTTTCACGCCATCGCGGGCACTTTCTGCTCGAACCCACCGGGCGCAACACCGCGCCGGCCATCGCGGCGGCAGCGCTGTCGCTGCAAGCCCTGCACGGTGATGCAGCGATCATGGTGGTGATGCCTGCCGACCATCTGATCGTCAACGAAGACGCGCTCAAGAGCGCGGTCGAACATGCAGTCAATCTGGCAAAAGACGGTTATCTGGTGACCTTCGGTGTGGTGCCGACCGCCCCGGAAACCGGATTCGGCTACATCGAAACCGGCGCGCCACTGGACGCAAACGGCGCAGCCAAGGTGCAGCGCTTCGTGGAAAAGCCCGACCTGCAAACCGCGACCCATTATCTGGAGAGCGGCAACTTCCTGTGGAACTCGGGGATGTTCTGTTTCACCACCGCGACCCTGATCGCCGAGTTGGCGCTGCACGCCCCCGAGTTGCTGGAACAGACCCGCGCCTGCATGGCCGCCAGCGAACCGCTGGAAACCACGGGTTATCTGCAACAGGAACTGTCGCCGCAGCTGTTCGCCGAGATCACCGACATTTCCATCGACTACGCATTGATGGAGCGTTCGGAGAAAGTCGTGGTGGTGCCCGCCGGTTTCGACTGGAGCGACATCGGTTCGTGGGGTGCCGTAGCGGCGCTGGTGCCGGCCGACGCTGACAACAACCGTGCGAGCGGCGAGGCGATCTTCATCGACAGCCGCAACAACTTCGTTCAAAGCGAAGGCCGGCTGGTGGCCGCCGTCGGTGTGGAAGACCTGATCATCATCGACACCGCCGACGCCGTGCTGGTGGCCCACGCCGACCGTGCTCAGGATGTGCGGCGCGTGGCCAAGCAGCTCAAGGACAAATCCCACGAAGCCTATCGCCTGCATCGTACGGTCAGCCGTCCGTGGGGCACCTACACCGTGCTCGAGGAAGGCCCGCGCTTCAAGATCAAGCGCATCGTGGTCAAACCCGGCGGCAAGCTGTCGTTGCAGATGCACCATCACCGCAACGAACACTGGGTGGTGGTCGAAGGCATGGCCAAGGTCACCAACAACGGCAGCGGCACGACCCTGGTGGCGAAGAACGAATCGACGTTCATCGCCGCCGGTCACAAGCACCGTCTGGAGAACCCCGGCGTGATCGACCTGGTGATCATCGAAGTGCAAAGTGGCGAATACCTGGGAGAGGACGACATCGTCCGCTTCGAAGACCAGTACGGCAGGACGGTTTAAATGCTGCTTTCCCTGTATCGCTCGCTGCATGACTATCGAGGCTTCATTCTCGGCAGCGTGCAGCGAGAGTTTCAATCGCGCTATCGCAATTCACTGCTCGGTGCCTTGTGGCCCGTGTTCAACCCGCTGTCGATGATCATCGTCTACACCGTGATCTTTTCCCACATCATGCGCGCACGCCTGCCGGGCGTGGATGACAGCATGGCCTACAGCGTCTACCTCTGCGCCGGTCTGCTGGCCTGGGGGCTGTTCTCTGAAATCACCCTGCGCAGCCAGACCATGTTTCTGGACAACGCCAACCTGCTGAAGAAAATCAGCTTCCCCAGAATCTGCCTGCCGGTGATTGTGCTCTGCAACGCGGCAATCAACTTCGCCATCATCATCGGCCTGTTCCTCGGCTTTCTGCTGATCACCGGGCGCTGGCCGGGCATGGCGCTGCTGGCGCTGATCCCCCTGATCGCGCTGCAAATGATGTTCTGCGCCGGGCTGGGCATGATCCTCGGCGTATTGAATGTGTTCTTTCGCGATGTCGGTCAGCTCTTCGCCATCTGCCTGCAGTTCTGGTTCTGGCTGACGCCGATCGTGTACCCGATGAGCATCCTGCCGGAGTGGGTTCAGCGGCTGCTGCAACTCAACCCGTTGACCAACCTGATCGGCAGCTATCAGAACCTGTTCCTGTATGGGCAGTGGCCCGTCTGGAGTTCGCTGCTGCCGGTGTTCATCACCGCGCTGGTGATGTGCCTGATCGGCCTGCGGCTGTTTCGCAGGCGTGTCGGTGAAATGGTGGATGAACTCTGATGGGACATATTCGCGTCACCGGCCTGGGCAAGGCCTATAAGCAGTATCCCAATCGCTGGAGTCGCCTGGCGGAATGGCTGATCCCGTTTTCGCCCCTGCGCCACCACCAGCATTGGGTGCTGCAGGATGTCGCTTTCGAAATCGCTTCCGGCGAGGCGGTGGGCATCGTCGGCGCCAACGGTGCGGGTAAAAGCACCTTGCTGAAGATGATCACCGGCACCACTCAACCCACGTGCGGCAAGATTGAAATTGAAGGTCGCGTCGCCGCATTGCTGGAATTGGGCATGGGCTTTCACCCGGACTTTACCGGCCGCCAGAACGCAATCATGGCCGGGCAATTGCTGGGTCTGCAGGTCGACGAAATCGAAGCGATGATGCCCGAGATCGAACATTTCGCCGAAATCGGCGAGGCCATCGACCATCCGGTCCGCACCTACTCCAGCGGCATGCAGATGCGCCTGGCCTTCAGCGTCGCCACCGCACGGCGACCGGATATCCTGATCGTCGACGAGGCGCTGTCGGTGGGTGACGCCTACTTTCAGCACAAGAGTTTCGACCGCATCCGCAGCTTCCGCAAGGCGGGCACGACACTGCTGATCGTGTCCCACGACCGCTCGGCGATCCAGTCGATCTGCGACTCGGCGATCCTGCTCAAGGACGGCCAGATGGCCATGTACGACAAGCCGGAAGTGGTGCTCGATTACTACAACGCCCTGATGGCCGAACGCGAAGGCCAGATCGTGCGTCAGGAAATGCTCGCCGGCGGCGAGGTGCGGACTGTGTCCGGCACCGGTGAGGCCGTCATCCTCGGGGTGCGCCTGCTGGATGAACAGGAGCGCTCCATCGAGGCTGCAGAGGTCGGTCAGCCGGTGGTATTGGAAGTACAGGTTGAGGTGCGCAGCGACATCGAACGAATGGTGCTCGGCTTTCTCATCAAGGACCGCCTGGGCCAGATGATGTATGGCATCAATACCCATCGCCTCGACAAGGCCCTGACGGATCTGCACGCCGGAGAACGTTTCACCTATCGCTTTGCCTTCGTGATGGGTCTGGGCAAGGGCAATTACTCGGTATCGCTGAGCCTGTCGCGACTGGACTCTCATATGGATCGGAACTTCGAGTGGCGCGACTATGGCCTGGTGTTTCATGTGATCAACGGCCGGCAGGAAAATTTTGTCGGCTGCTCGTGGCTCGACGCCAAGGCCTCGATAACCCGCCATACCGCCGCTGCGCTGACTGAGCGCGCGCCATGACCCGGCTGCTGGTCGAATGCACCCACGTGTTCAAACACCCGAAGGTCAATTCGGGGATTCAGCGGGTGGTGCGCAACGTCATCAAACAGCTGCCGCCGAGCGCCGAAGGGGTCGAATGCGTGCCGGTGATCCTGCTCAAGGGCAGGCTCTACCGTGTGACGCGTCTGGCGCCGCTGGACTCACCGCTGTTCAATACCATCGCCACGCTTGGCGAACGCCTGGAACGGCTTGCCCACCGCTTCTGGCAAGTGCATCAGCGGCTGGACACACGCTGCCGCACAAAGCTGACACGACGTTTGTTGTACGTCGGCTATCGCCTCACGTCGTTCGGTGTATTCGGGATACCACTGCGGTTGGTCGAGCAGATCAATCGCTATCAACTGGATCGACGCTGTGAGCCGCTGCAACACCAGCCCGGCGATCATCTGGTGTTGCTGGACTCGTCCTGGCATTCGGACTTTTTTCTGCACGCCGAACGCCTCAAACATGAAGGTCTGGGCATCGTCGCGGTGATCTACGACCTGATTCCCCTGTCCCACCCGCAGTTTTACGACACGCGGCTGGTCGAGGTGTACAGCGAGTGGTTCGACTGGATCGCCCACAACGCCGACGGTTTCATGGCGATTTCCACCACCGTGCGCGATCAAGTGCGTGCAGAACTGCAACGTCGCCTCGGATCGGAACAGACCGGCAAACGCTGGTTCGACTATTTTCACCTCGGTTCCGAGCTGGATCTGCAGAGCGTTGAAGTTGCCGTCGAACCGCGTCTGGAACGGCTGTTCGCAACGCCGGAGCCAGTGTTCCTGATGGTCAGCACCATCGAGCCGCGCAAGAACCATGACTATCTGCTGGATGCCTTTGATCATGCCTGGGCGGACGGCTCGAAAGCCCGGTTGTGCATCGCCGGACGCATTGGCTGGAAGTGCGACACGCTGCTCGCCCGGATCCGCCATCATCCCGAACTGAACCGGCGCCTGTTCATGTTCAACGACCTGAGCGACACCAGCCTCGAACACGCCTACGCCCATGCCAGCGCGCTGGTGTTTCCGTCGTTCGTCGAAGGATTCGGCCTGCCGCTGGTGGAAGCCATGCAGCGCGGGCTGCCGGCGATGGGCAGCGACATCCCGGTGTTTCGCGAGATCGGCGGTGAGTTCATGGCCTATTTCGATCTGCAGGCCCCGCAAAGCCTCGCCGATCTGGTGCAGTCCTTTGAACGCAGCGGTCGATTCCCCGCCGCCCGCGATGTCAGCGACTGGCAGTGGAACGGTTGGCGCGAAGCCAGCGCGCAACTGGCCGAGCGTACCGCACGCCATGTGCTGGAGGCGCCTCAGGTGCCAGCGAGGCAACATGCGCATAGCCCTTAACGCCCGGATTCTCCAGGCACCGCGCACCGGCATCGGCCATTACGTCGCCGAGCTGGTAAATGCCTTGCACGCGGACACCGATATCGACGTGGCGCTCTTCCATGGCTGGGGCTGGAGTTCGCAGCTGCCGGAAGCAGCGATGCCCGGTTATTCGCGTCTGACGCCATTGCTGCGGCAGATCCCCGGCGCCTATCAGGCCCGCCGCTGGCTGGAGCAGAAACGCTTCGATCAGGGCCCGGCGCACCCGGTCGATCTGTATCACGAACCGAGCCTGTGGCCGCTGGCCTTCGATGGCCCGACCGTGATCACCCTGCACGATCTGACGCACCTGCATTTCCCCGAGACCCAGCCGCCGGCACGGCTGCGGGAAATCGAGCGACGACTCGCCGACGGCGTACGCCGGGCACGGATCATCCTGACAGACTCGCAAGCCATCGCTGACGAGGCACGGGAATATTTCGGACTGCCTGCCGAGCGTTTCGTGGTCGCGCCGCTGGGTGTTGCCGAGCGTTTCCATCCGCGCGAGCCGGAAGGCATCGACACGGTGCTCAAGGCCCATGCGGTCGAGTTCCGGGAGTATTTCCTCTGCGTCGGCACTCTGGAGCCACGCAAGAACCTGAACCTGGCTCTGCGCGCCCACGCGCTGTTGCCGGATCTGGTACGCCAGCGTTTTCCGCTGTTGATCGTCGGCATGGCCGGCTGGCAGCGCGACCAGTTCAGTGATGAATTGCAGCAGGCGCTGGCTTGCGGGCACGTGTGCCTGCTCGGCTACTTGCCCGATGAGCAAGTCGCGCAATTGCTGTCCGGCGCCCGGGCGCTGATTTTTCCGTCGCTGTATGAAGGTTTCGGCCTGCCGGTGCTGGAAGCGATGGCCAGCGGCACGCCGGTGGTGCTCACCCACTCCTCGGCCATGCCGGAAGTGGCGGGAGACGCCGGCAACTATATTGAAGCTGACGATACAGACGGCTTGCGTGATGCGATGAGCCGACTGATCGAAGATCAAGCGCACTGGCAGGCATGCCGGAAAGCCGGATTGCAGCAGGCACGGCTTTTTTCCTGGAAGCGTTGCGCGCAGGCCACGGCCGGCGCCTACCTCCAGGCCATGGGAGGTTGAATGCGGGTTCTGCATTTTTTCAAGACGTACCTGCCTGACTCGGTCGGCGGTATCGAACAAGTGATCTTTCAACTCTGCGAGAGCGGCGCCCAGCACGGCATCGACGGCCAGGTGCTGACCCTTAGCGCCAATCCAGAGCCTGCTGTGGTGCGTCTCGGCCAGCACGAAGTGCATCGGGCAAAACTGGATATCCAGTTCGCCTCCACCGGTTTTTCCTGGAGCGTGTTCAAGCAGTTTCGCGAACTGGCCGCCGAAGCCGACGTGATCAACTACCACTTCCCGTGGCCGTTCATGGATCTGGTGCACTTCGCCAGCGGCGTGAACAAACCGACGGTGGTGACGTACCACTCGGACATCATTCGCCAGAAGCACCTGCTCAAACTCTATCGCCCGCTGATGAACCGCTTCCTCGCCAGCGCCGACCGGATTGTCGCGGCCTCGCCTAACTATCTGCACACCAGCGATGTGTTGCAGCAATTCCAGGACAAGACCCGCGTCATCCCTTATGGCTTGAACAAGGCAGGTTATCCACAGGCCGATGTCGAGCGCATGAACCGCTGGCGCCAGCAGCTTGGGGATAAGTTTTTCCTGTTTGTCGGGGTGATGCGCTATTACAAAGGCCTGCACATCCTGCTTGATGCCTTGAAGGACGTTGACTACCCGGTGGTGATCGTCGGCGCGGGCCCGCTGGAGCAGGAGCTGCACGCCCAGGCCGCCGCGCTTGGCCTGAAAAACATTCATTTCCTCGGCCGTCTGAGCGATGAAGACAAGGTCGCCCTGCTGCAACTGAGCTACGCCATCGTCTTCCCGTCGCACCTGCGCTCGGAAGCGTTCGGCATTTCTCTGCTCGAAGGCGCGATGTACGGCAAACCGATGATTTCCAGCGAGATCGGCACCGGCACCAGCTACATCAATATCCACAACGAAACCGGGCTGGTGGTGCCACCGAGTCATCCCCAGGCGTTTCGCGAAGCGATGCGCACCCTGTGGGAAAACCCGGCCCGCGCCGCCGAAATGGGCCTCAAGGCAGAGGCCCGCTATCGGCAGTTATTCACAGCCGACGAAATGGGCCGCAAGTGGACCGAGTTGTATCAGGAGCTGCTGGAGGAAAAGGCGTTGTCCTACGCCTGATCCCTTACAGATCCAGCACCAGCGACTGGGCACTCTGCGCCGGCACCGCGCAGCAAATCAGCACCTGCCCCTCCTCCGGCACTTCAGCCGGAGGCTGTGGATAATTCACCGCGCCGCTGATCAGCCGGGTCTTGCAGGTGCCGCACGAACCACCGCGGCAACTGAACTCCGGACGCAATCCACGGCTTTCCGCCAGCTCCAGCAAACTGCCGCCGTCGGGCTGCCAACGTGCTTCCTTGGCCGAACGCTCGAACACCACCGGTACCGATGTGGTCGCGGCGGGCAATTGCTCGATCACGATCGCATCCGGATCGGGTTGGCGCTTGAGGGTCGAAGGGCCGAAGGTTTCGGCATGGATCTGCCCGTCCCGCACATCCAGTTCACGCAGAGTGTCATAGATACCCTGGGTAAAACCGCCGGGACCGCAGAGCACGAAGTCGACCTGATCGAAGTCCTCGTCGGTCAGCAGATTGCGCAACAGATCGCCATCGATACGGCCACGCAGGTCGAAGTCTTTTCCTTCGACCAGATCGTCTTCCGGCTGACTTAGCACTCGCAACACTTTCACGGCATCACCGGCATCCTCCAGCAACCGGTCCAGCTCGGCGCGAAACGGCTGGTCGGCGAGGCTGCGGGAACTCTGAACAAACAAGGTCGGACGAATCCGCCGGGTCCGCAGGCCCTGATACACCACCTCACGCAGCATCGAAAGCAATGGCGTGATGCCGACGCCCGCAGCCAGCAGCACCAATGGACGGCGTTCCAGCGCCGCTACAGTGAAATGCCCCTGGGGCAATCGCGCCTCCAGCACGTCGCCGACGCGAATCTTTTCGTGAAGGTGGGTCGATACCCGCCCTTCGCGTTTCACGCTGATCCGGAAGAAATCATCCGACGGCGCGCCCGACAGGCTGTAAGTACGGATGTGCACCTCACCGTCGAGGTTGAACCGAAGCGGCAGATGCTGGCCCGCCAAAAACACCGGCAGACCCGCGCCATCGTTCGGTTCCAGATAAATCGAGCGAATGTGGCGGCTTTCCATTTCGATCCTTGCCACTCGCAATGGACGCCAGCTGTCACCCAATGCCTTGGCCTGCAACCGTGCATCGGCCTGGGCCCAGTTGCCGGTCAGCAGGCTGGTGGGCGACATGCCGTCGAAGCGCCAGCGCAGAGCCAATGCCGCCGGACGTCGAACCAGTTTCTCCACCTCGAAGGTCCACAACCGTTCGGCGCCCTGAAAGGCTTCGATCTGTGGTGCCTCGAGAATCACCTCGGTGCGACCGCTGAGCTGCAATACGTCGCCTGTGGAAAAGTCGATGAACAGCAACCCGGCCAAGGGATTGAGCAACAGATTGCCGAGGGTGTTGAAATGCAGGTTGCCGGCAAAATCCGGGATCGTCAGGCGATTGCCTTCGATCCGTACGAAACCAGGCTGGCCGCCGCGGTGGGAGACATCCACCGAACGCTCACCGTCGACATCGACGTAACTGGCGACGAAGAAAGTGTCGGCGCTTTCGATCAGCGCAATCGCGGCGTCATCGAGACTATCACGGTGTTCGGCTTTGCGGGTCTGCGGATCCGTCAGGGGGACCCGTTGGAACTGGCGCAGCTGTATGTACTGCGGACAGTTGCCGAAGGACTGATCCACCGTCAGCGCAAAACCATCCGCCCCAAGGCTGCTGATGTGACCATTGAGCCGATTTCGCCGACGGGTGTGCAGCTCGATACCGAGCAGGCCGATCGCGGCGCCGGCCTCTAGCTGTGCCGGATCATCGGCAGCCGGCAGACCGGCGAACTGCAGTTGCGTCGGCTCGGGAGAGTGAGCAAAGCCCGGCTCGCCCTCCAGCACACTGGCCCAGGGGCGACCTTCGGCATCCACCGCGCCGTACAGCATGAAGGGCAATTGCTGATAGAACTGGCGGTGTTGATCCGGCATCCAGGTGCGAATCACCTTACGACCGAATTCCTCCATGCGCTCGGCAACGCCGACATGGGCCTGCAACTGTTGCTCGCCAGCGTGCCACGGTGAACGTTCCATCACGGTCTCTCCCCTGCGCCGTCGGCGCAGATTGAATGTCAGACGGTGGTTTGCAGGCCGGCAACGGTGCGTGGCATGCCGACAAAACCGGGCAGCGCCTCAATCCGCGAAAGCCAGGCGCGAACGTTAGCGTAGTCGTCCAGCGACACATTGCCTTCCGGCGCATGGGCGATGTAACTGTAGGCCGAGACATCGGCAATGGTCGGCTCAGTGCCGGTCAGGTACGGGGTTTTGCCCAGTTCCGCATCCATCACCTTGAGAAAATTGTGTGCACGGGTGATGACTTCCTCGGCGTTGAACTTCGCCCCGAACACCGTGATAAGCCTCGCCGCAGCCGGACCAAAGGCAATCGGTCCGGCGGCGGCCGACAACCAGCGCTGCACGTGCGCGGCGCCGACCGGATCACTTGGCAGCCAGCGGCCATTGCCGTATTTCTGTGCCAGGTAGACAAGAATCGCGTTGGAGTCCGCGAGCACCACACCATTGTCATCAATGGCCGGAACCTGGCCGAAGCTGTTGATGGCCAGATATGCCGCCTGTTTATGTTCGCCCTTGGCCAGATCGACGAAGATCAGCTCGGTCGGCAGTTGCAACAGTGACAACATCAGTTCGACGCGATGGGCGTGGCCGGAACGCGGGAAGTTGTAGAGTTTGATCGCTTGCATGGTCGACTCCGCTGGATGATGGCGCCGTTCAGGATGGACGGTGGCCGTGGGAGCCATCTTCCACCCATCGCGAAAACAACAGAATCACCAGTAAATGCAATCCATTATTTCTCTGGATGAAATAACGCAGCGTTTTTCAGCGCCGGATGCTCGCGCAGCGCCTGCACGATGAAGTCGACAAAACTGCGTATCCGCGCCGGCGCCTTGCGCCCGCCCTGATACACCACATGGATCGGCAGAGCAGGCAGTTCAAACTCGGCGAGGACGATTTCCAGTTCGCCGGAAGCCACCTTGCCGGCCACCTGATAAGACAGCACCCGGGTCAACCCCAGACCCAACGACGCCGCTGTGATCGCAGCTTGATTGGCGGTAACCACCAGACGCGGCTCCGGTTTTACGCCAATGAGCTCACCGTTTTCCATGAATGGCCAACTGCGCTGCTGGCCGATGGCCGACGTCGCCACCACCGGCGCCCCGGCCAAGGCCTGCGGATGGGTCGGCCGGCCATGGACCGCAAAGTATTCCGGCGAACCACAAATCACCCGCCGCACCTCACCGACCCGGATCGCATGCTGATTGCTGTCCGGCAACTCGCCGATGCGCACCGCGACGTCGACGCCCTCCTCGACCATGTTCACCACCCGGTCGAGCAACAGGGCATTGATGGAAACGTCCGGGTATTGCGTCAGATAACGCGCCATTACCGGCGTGACGAACTGTTCTCCGAATAAAACTGGCGCCGTCACCGTCAACTGCCCACGGGGCTGGGTATGACTGCCGGCAGCGGAATCCTCCGCTTCCTGCACCTCGGCGAGAATTCTCCGACAGTCTTCCAGATAACGCAGACCCGCTTCGCTCAAATGCACGCTGCGGGTGGTACGGATCAACAACTGCGTACCAATTCGCTGCTCCAGCCCCGCCACCGCCCGGGTCACGCTGGCTGCCGACAAACCCAGGCGCCGCGCGGCAGCGGAGAAGCCCTGCTCCTGGGCGACGATGGCGAAGACCTGCATTTCCTGGAAGCGATCCATGGTGCCCTCGATCCGGATAAAAAAATCGCAGCCGAAGCTGCGATTTTATGGGGGTGATTCAACTGTGGATAACTTATTCCACCGTTACCGACTTCGCCAGGTTACGCGGCTGATCAACGTCAGTGCCCTTGAGCACAGCAACGTAGTACGACAGCAATTGCAGCGGAATGGTGTAGAGGATCGGCGACAGGATGTCGTGGATGTGCGGCATCTGCACCACGTGGGTGCCTTCGCCGTTGGTCATCCCGGCTTTCTCGTCAGCGAACACGATCAGTTCGCCGCCGCGGGCGCGGACTTCCTGCAGGTTGGACTTGAGCTTCTCCAGCAGTTCGTTGTTCGGTGCGACGGTGACCACCGGCATGTCGTTATCCACAAGCGCCAGCGGGCCGTGTTTCAGTTCGCCAGCCGGATAGGCTTCGGCGTGGATGTACGAGATTTCCTTGAGCTTCAAGGCCCCTTCCATCGCCACCGGGAATTGCGCGCCACGGCCCAGGAACAGGGTGTGGTTTTTCTCGGCAAACAGCTCTGCGATTTTTTCCACCGTGCTGTCCATGGCCAGCGCTTCGCCCAGACGGGTTGGCAGACGACGCAGCTCTTCGACCAGCGTGGCTTCAACGCCTTTGCCCAAAGTACCGCGCACCTGACCCAAAGACAGGGTCAGCAACAGCAGACCGACCAGTTGCGTAGTGAAAGCTTTGGTCGAAGCCACGCCGATTTCGCGACCGGCCTGGGTCAGCAGAGTCAGGTCGGATTCGCGCACCAGCGAACTGATCCCAACGTTGCAGATCGCCAGGCTACCGAGGAAGCCCAGTTCCTTGGCGTTGCGCAGCGCAGCCAGGGTGTCGGCGGTTTCGCCGGACTGGGAAATGGTGACGAACAGGGTGTCCGGCTGCACCACTACCTTGCGGTAGCGGAACTCGCTGGCGACTTCGACCTGGCATGGAATGCCGGCCAGCTCTTCGAGCCAGTAACGGGCAACCATGCCGGCGTGGTAGCTGGTGCCGCACGCCACGATCTGCACGTTGCACACTTTGGCGAACAGTTCGGCCGCTTGCGGGCCAAACGCCTGCACCAGCACCTGATCCGAACTCAATCGACCTTCCAGGGTGCGCTGCACCACGGATGGCTGCTCGTGGATTTCCTTGAGCATGTAGTGACGGAACTCGCCTTTGTCGGCGGCTTCGGCGCCATCGGTGTACTGGACGGTCTGGCGCTCGACGGCTTTGCCGCTCACGTCCCAGATCTGCACCTTGTCACGCTGGATTTCGGCGATATCGCCCTCTTCCAGGTACATGAAACGGTCGGTGACCTGACGCAGGGCCAGTTGGTCGGAAGCGAGGAAGTTCTCGCCCAGGCCCAGACCGATCACCAGCGGGCTGCCGCTGCGGGCTGCGACCAGTCGATCCGGCTGCTGTGCGTGGATAACCGCCAGACCGTAGGCGCCATGCAGTTCCTTGACCGCGGCCTTCAGGGCGTCGGTCAGGTCCGGCAGATTTTTGAGCTTTTCAGTCAGCAGGTGGGCGATGACTTCGGTGTCGGTGTCCGAGGTGAACACGTAGCCCAGCGCCTTGAGTTGTTCACGCAGCGCCTCATGGTTTTCGATGATGCCGTTGTGCACGACGGCAACGTCACCGGAGAAATGCGGGTGGGCATTGCGCTCGCTCGGCGCACCGTGAGTGGCCCAACGGGTGTGGGCAATGCCGAGACGGCCTACCAGCGGATGTTCGGCAAGCGCCGCGTCGAGTTCGCTGACCTTGCCCACACGACGGGTGCGTTCCAGAGTGCCGTCATTGGTGTACACCGCCACACCGGCGCTGTCATAACCCCGGTATTCGAGGCGCTTGAGGCCTTCGACCAGAATGGCGGTGATGTTACGTTCAGCTACCGCGCCGACAATTCCACACATGCTTATTTCTCCTGACTGACAGTCGCGCAAATCAAGTTGATACCGCGAGCCTGAATCTGAGCGCGTGCCTCAAGGGGCAGGTGATCATCGGTAATTAGGGTATGGACGCTGCTCCATGGCAGCTCCAGGTTGGGAATCTTGCGGCCGATCTTGTCGGCCTCGACCATCACGATCACTTCCCGCGCCACTTCCGCCATCACCCGGCTCAGGCCGAGCAGCTCATTGAAAGTGGTGGTGCCGCGCACCAGGTCGATGCCATCGGCACCAATAAACAACTGATCGAAGTCGTAAGAGCGTAGTACCTGCTCGGCGACCTGGCCCTGAAAGGATTCCGAGTGGGGATCCCACGTACCGCCGGTCATCAGCAGTACCGGCTCGTGTTCGAGCTCGCTCAGGGCGTTGGCCACGTGCAGGGAATTGGTCATCACCACCAGGCCTGGCTGCTGGCCAAGCTCGGGAATCATGGCGGCGGTGGTGCTGCCGCTGTCGATGATGATGCGGGCGTGCTCGCGGATGCGTGTAACCGCGGCGCGGGCAATCGCCTGTTTGTATTTGGAAACGTTCTGACTGACGTCTGCCACCAACTCTTGAGGCATGGTGATCGCTCCCCCGTAACGGCGCAGCAACAGACCGTGACTTTCCAGAGCAGCGAGATCCTTGCGAATCGTAACTTCCGAAGTTTCGAAGCGCTTGGCCAGTTCGTCCACACTCACTTCGCCCTGCTCATTAAGCAAAGCCAGAATGTTGTGACGACGCTGAGGTGTGTTGCGTTTCGACATGGCTGATTAAGTTTCGATTCGAAAGATAACGGAAGCAATCAAAACCTATCAGCTGCAAATCGTCAAGACGTGCCCAATAAAAAAGACCGCCGGCGGCGGTCTTTTTCATACATCGAGCATTGTGGATAACTCAGCTCCTCTTGATCTTCTCAGGCCGCTTCCAGCCATCGATGTTCTTCTGCCGTGCCCGACCAACCGCCAACTGCGCGTTATCCACATTCTGGGTAATGGTCGAACCGGCCGCAGTGGTTGCACCGGCGGAGATATCCACAGGTGCGACCAGCGAGTTGTTGGAGCCGATGAACACATCTTCGCCCAACACGGTTTTCCACTTGTTGGCGCCATCGTAGTTGCAGGTGATGGTGCCGGCGCCGATATTGGTGCGCGCACCGATCTCGGCGTCACCAAGGTATGTCAGGTGTCCGGCCTTGGCGCCCTCGCCCAAGCGGGCATTTTTCAGTTCGACGAAGTTACCCACATGGGCGCGGGCCTCAAGCACAGTGCCCGGACGCAGACGGGCAAACGGGCCGGCATCGCTGCCTTCACCCAACACTGCGCCTTCAATATGACTGTTGGCCTTGATCACCACGCCTTTGCGCAGGGTGCTGTCCTTGATCACGCAGTTCGGGCCGATGACCACGTTGTCCTCAATGACGACCTTGCCTTCGAGAATCACGTTGATATCGATCAGCACGTCGCGACCGACGGTCACTTCACCACGTACATCAAACCGGGCCGGATCGCGAAGAGTGACACCCTGAGCCATCAGGCGACGACCGGCGCGCAACTGATAATGACGCTCCAGCTCGGAGAGCTGTTTGCGATCGTTGGCGCCCTGCACTTCCATCGGGTCGTGCGGTTGTTCGGTGGCGACAGTCAGGCCGTCGTTGACTGCCATCTCGATCACGTCGGTCAAGTAATACTCGCCCTGCGCGTTGTTGTTCGACAGGCGACTCATCCAGTCCGCCAGGCGGTTGGCCGGCACAGCCAGGATGCCGGTATTGCCTTCGGTGATCGCCCGTTGTGCTTCGCTGGCGTCTTTGTGCTCAACGATGGCGGCCACCTTGCCGTCGGCGTCGCGCACGATGCGGCCATAACCGGTGGGGTCGTCCAGTTCGACGGTGAGCAGACCCATTTGCCCCGGTACAACGTGCTTGAGCAGACGCTGCAAGGTCTCGACCTCGATCAACGGCACGTCACCGTAGAGAATCAGTACGGTATCGGCCGTAATGAACGGAACAGCCTGGGCCGTGGCGTGGCCGGTGCCCAGCTGCTTGTCCTGCAACACGAAGTTCAGGTCGTCTGCGGCCAGACGTTCGCGTACTACATCCGCACCATGGCCGATGACGACATGGATGCGCTGTGGATCAAGTTGACGGGCGCTGTGGATAACATGACCGAGCATGGAGTCGCCGGCAATCGGGTGCAGCACTTTTGGCAGCGCGGAACGCATGCGGGTGCCTTGACCGGCCGCGAGGATAACGATTTCAAGAGACATGACTGGCTACCAATCCTGGGTGGTCAGCAACTGCGACCGGGTTTCGGGAATTCTGAAAAGAAAAAAGGGTAGCCGAGGCTACCCTTTTTTATCAATCGCACAACAAGTGGCTGACGGATTAACCGCCAAACTTCTTGCGGATCTGCTGGACGGTGCGCAGCTGAGCTGCAGCCTCGGCCAGACGTGCGGATGCAGCTCCGTAGTCGAAATCTGCGCTCTTCTCATGCAGAGCAGCTTCGGCAGCCTTGAGAGCTGCTTGAGCCTGAGCTTCATCCAGGTCGGCGGCACGTTGCACGGTATCGGCAAGCACCTTGACCATGTTCGGCTGAACCTCGAGGAAACCACCGGAGATGTAGAACACCTCGGCTTCCCCGCCTTGCTTGATCAGGCGGATCGGACCTGGCTTCAGATTAGTGATCAGCGGCGCGTGGCCCAGAGCGATACCAAGATCACCCAGAGCACCGTGCGCAATCACCATCTCGACCAGGCCGGAAAAGATTTCTCCTTCCGCGCTGACGATGTCGCAATGGACTGTCATAGCCATCTGATTGCCTCAACCTAAATTAGCGCCCGTTGCCGGGCGCCTGGATTACAGTTTCTTGGCTTTCTCGATCGCTTCTTCGATGCCGCCGACCATGTAGAACGCTTGTTCTGGCAGGTGGTCGTAGTCACCGTTGAGGATGCCTTTGAAGCCAGCAATGGTGTCTTTCAGGGAAACGTATTTACCCGAAGCACCGGTGAAGACTTCAGCCACGAAGAACGGCTGCGACAAGAAGCGCTGGATCTTACGAGCACGGTTTACCAACTGCTTGTCGGCTTCCGACAGCTCGTCCATACCCAGGATCGCGATGATGTCCTTCAGCTCTTTGTAACGCTGCAGCACGTACTGAACACCACGAGCGGTCTCGTAGTGATCGTTGCCGATCACGTTCGGGTCCAGCTGACGCGAAGTCGAGTCCAGTGGGTCTACCGCCGGGTAGATACCCAGGGAAGCGATGTCACGGGACAGAACGACGGTGGCGTCCAGGTGAGCAAACGTGGTCGCTGGCGACGGGTCAGTCAAGTCGTCCGCTGGTACGTATACGGCCTGGATCGAAGTAATCGAACCTTGCTTGGTCGAAGTGATGCGCTCTTGCAGCACGCCCATCTCTTCTGCCAGGGTCGGCTGGTAACCTACTGCCGAAGGCATACGGCCCAGCAGTGCGGATACTTCGGTACCGGCCAGGGTGTAACGATAGATGTTGTCGACGAACAGCAGAACGTCGTTACCTTCGTCACGGAACTTCTCGGCCATGGTCAGACCGGTCAGCGCTACGCGCAGACGGTTTCCCGGTGGCTCGTTCATCTGACCGTAGACCAGGGCTACCTTGTCGAGAACGTTGGAGTCCTTCATCTCGTGGTAGAAGTCGTTACCCTCACGAGTACGCTCACCCACACCGGCGAACACGGAATAACCGCTGTGCTCGATGGCGATGTTACGGATCAGTTCCATCATGTTTACGGTCTTGCCTACACCGGCACCACCGAACAGACCGACTTTACCGCCCTTGGCGAACGGGCAAACCAGGTCGATAACCTTGATGCCTGTTTCCAGCAGCTCGTTGCCACCGGCCTGTTCAGCGAAGGAAGGAGCGGCGCGGTGGATACCCCAGCGCTCTTCTTCGCCGATCGGGCCAGCTTCGTCGATCGGGTTGCCCAGTACGTCCATGATCCGGCCCAGAGTCGCTTTACCGACCGGTACGGAGATGGCTGCGCCAGTGTTGTTGACGTCCAGACCGCGCTTCAAGCCTTCGGTGGAGCCCATCGCAATGGTACGAACCACGCCGTCGCCCAGCTGCTGCTGAACTTCCAGAGTGGTTTCGGCGCCTTGAACCTTCAAGGCGTCGTAGATGCTCGGTACGCTGTCGCGTGGAAATTCCACGTCGATAACGGCGCCGATGATTTGAACGATACGTCCGCTACTCATAGCTGGATCCTCTGAATATTTGAACCGTTAAACCGCGGCAGCGCCGCCGACGATTTCCGAGATCTCTTGGGTGATCGCAGCCTGACGCGCCTTGTTGTAGATCAGCTGCAAATCGCTGATCAAATCACCGGCGTTGTCGGTAGCGTTCTTCATCGCGATCATCCGCGCAGCCTGTTCAGCCGCGTTGTTCTCGACCACCGCCTGGTACACCTGCGACTCCACGTAACGCACCATCAAGCCGTCAAGCAGCTCTTTGGCGTCTGGTTCGTAGAGGTAGTCCCAGTGGTGCTTGAGTTCCTGATCCGGGGTCGCCACCAGTGGAATCAACTGCTCCACGGTAGGCTGTTGCGTCATGGTGTTGATGAACTTGTTGGATACCACGGACAGGCGGTCAATACGGCCGTCCAGGTAGGCATCCAGCATCACCTTGACGCTGCCGATCAGATCATTGATCGACGGCTCTTCACCCAGGTGGCTGATAGCTGCAACGACGTTACCGCCGAAGTTGCGGAAAAAGGCCGCACCCTTGCTACCAACGACACACAGATCGATCTCGACGCCGTTTTCGCGGTTTACCGCCATGTCCTTGACCAGGGCCTTGAACAGGTTGGTGTTCAAGCCGCCGCACAGACCACGGTCACTGCTCACGACGACATAACCGACGCGCTTTACTTCGCGATCGATCATGAACGGGTGGCGGTATTCCGGGTTGGCGTTGGCCAGATGCCCAATTACCTGGCGGATACGCTCCGCATAAGGACGGCTAGCAGCCATGCGCATTTGTGCCTTGCGCATTTTGCTGACCGCCACTTTTTCCATGGCGCTGGTAATTTTTTGCGTGCTTTTGATGCTCGCAATCTTACTGCGAATCTCTTTTGCGCCTGCCATGTAACACCTATCAGGTTAGCAAGCGGGAGCCTTGCGGCTCCCGCTGCGGCTTACCAGGTTTGGGTGGCCTTGAACTTCTCGATACCAGCCTTCAGGCCAGCGTCGATTTCGTCATTGAAGTCACCTTTAACGTTGATCTTCGCCATCAAGTCGGCGTGATCGCGGTTGAAGAAAGCAATCAGCGCTTGTTCGAAGCTGCCGATCTTGGCGATTTCAATGTCAGTCAGGAACCCACGCTCAGCGGCATACAGCGACAGCGCCATGTCAGCGATCGACATCGGTGCGTATTGCTTCTGCTTCATCAGCTCGGTAACGCGCTGACCATGCTCAAGTTGCTTGCGGGTCGCTTCGTCCAGGTCAGAAGCGAACTGGGCGAATGCCGCCAGTTCACGGTACTGAGCCAGAGCGGTACGGATACCACCGGACAGCTTCTTGATGATCTTGGTCTGAGCGGCACCACCCACACGGGATACCGAAACACCGGCGTTCACTGCAGGGCGGATGCCCGAGTTGAACATGGCCGATTCCAGGAAGATCTGACCGTCGGTGATGGAAATCACGTTGGTCGGAACGAACGCGGAAACGTCGCCAGCCTGGGTTTCGATGATCGGCAGTGCGGTCAGGGAACCGGTTTTGCCGGTCACTGCGCCGTTGGTGAACTTCTCTACGTACTCTTCCGAAACGCGGGATGCGCGCTCCAGCAGACGGGAGTGGAGATAGAACACGTCGCCTGGGTAAGCTTCACGGCCTGGTGGACGGCGCAGCAGCAGGGAAATCTGGCGGTAAGCCACTGCTTGCTTGGACAGATCGTCATAAACGATCAGCGCGTCTTCACCGCGGTCGCGGAAGAATTCACCCATGGTGCAACCGGAGTACGGAGCCAGGAATTGCAGTGCTGCAGATTCCGAAGCGCTCGCTGCAACGATGATGGTGTTAGCCAGTGCACCGTTTTCTTCCAGCTTGCGAACCACGTTGGCGATGGTCGATTGCTTCTGACCGATTGCCACGTAGACGCAGAAAATGCCGCTGTCTTTCTGGTTGATGATCGCGTCAATCGCCAGAGCGGTTTTACCGATCTGACGGTCACCGATGATCAGCTCACGCTGGCCACGGCCGACAGGGATCATGGCATCGACAGCCTTGTAGCCAGTCTGTACAGGCTGGTCTACCGACTTACGCCAGATCACGCCCGGAGCAACTTTCTCGACCGCGTCGGTCTCGGTGTTGCCCAGTGGACCTTTGCCGTCAACAGGGTTACCCAGTGCGTCGACAACGCGACCCAGCAGTTCCTTACCAACCGGAACTTCGAGGATGCGGCCGGTGCACTTGGCGCTCATGCCTTCAGCCAGACTGGTGTATGCGCCCAGTACAACGGCACCTACGGAGTCTTGCTCCAGGTTGAGGGCCATACCGTAGACGCCGCCCGGAAACTCGATCATCTCGCCGTACATGACGTCGGCCAGACCGTGAATCCGCACGATACCGTCAGATACGCTGACGACAGTGCCTTCGTTACGGGCTTGGGAGGTCACATCGAGCTTTTCGATGCGGCCCTTGATAATTTCACTTATTTCGGAAGGATTGAGTTGCTGCATTGCTCTGCTGCCCCTTCAAACTCAAGATTTCAATGCTTCGGCAAGTTTCGCGATTTTGCCGCGAATCGAGCCATCGATAACCAGGTCGCCGGCGCGGATGACCACCCCCCCGATAAGGGAGCTGTCTTCCTCGACTTGCAGGCGCACTTCCCGGTTGAGTCGTGCACTGAGAACCTTGGCGAGTTTGTCTTGCTGTTCTTGGTTCAATGCAAAAGCACTGGTCACTTCAACGTCTACCGATTTCTCTTGCTCGGCCTTGTACAGGTCAAACAGAGCGGCGATCTCCGGCAGAAGCGGGAGACGGTCGTTTTCGGCAACGACATTGATGAAGTTCTGTGCCTTGGCATCAAACTTGTCGCCGCACACGTCAATGAACGTGGCGGCCTTTTCTGCGCTCGTCAGTCGCGGGGCCTTGAGCACGCGCTGCATGGTGTCGTCTTGCGACACCGCTGCTGCCAGGCCGAGCATGGCTGACCAATTGGCCAGTTGCTGGTGGGCCTGAGCGTGCTCGAAGGCCGCCTTAGCGTAAGGTCGGGCCAACGTGGTCAGTTCTGCCATGATCGCCCTCGCTTAGATTTCAGCAGCCAGTTGGTTAACCAGCTCTGCGTGCGCGTTTTGATCGATTGTGGCACCCAGGATCTTCTCGGCGCCGCCGACAGCCAGCAAGCCCACTTGGGCGCGCAGCTTGTCTTTGACGCTGTTCAGTTCCTGTTCGATCTCGGCTTGAGCCTGAACCTTCACACGGTCAGCGTCGATGCGGGCCTTTTCAACGGCCTCTTCGACAATCTGGTTACCGCGTTTCTTGGCTTGCTCGATGATTTCAGCTGCCTGAGCTTTCGCTTCGCGCAGTTGCTGACCCGCTTTTTCTTGGGCCAACTCCAGGTCGCGAGCTGCACGGCTGGCAGCGTCCAGACCATCAGCGATCTTCTTTTGACGTTCGTGCAGAGCTGCGATGACCGGAGGCCATACGAACTTCATGCAGAACAGTACAAAAATCAGGAACGCAACGGACTGGCCAATCAGGGTCGCATTAATGTTCACGCCAACACCTCGCAGTTACGTTGTCCATCACACCAAATCACTCGGAGATCCGAATGATTAGCCAGCGATCTGACCAACGAACGGGTTCGCAAAGGTGAAGAACAGAGCGATACCAACACCGATCATGGTTACGGCGTCGAGCAGACCGGCAACGATGAACATTTTAACTTGCAGCATTGGAACCATTTCTGGCTGACGCGCTGCGCCTTCCAGGAACTTGCCGCCCAGCAGGCCGAAACCAATTGCGGTACCCAGTGCGCCCAGGCCGATCAACAGTGCAACAGCGATAGCGGTTAGACCAACTACAGTTTCCATCTTTCCTCCCGACTTTTACGTCGTATGGTTTAGGTTTTTTAGATTAAAGCGTTAAAACAAATCGTTTCATGGTGCCCCGTGAGGAGCCCCTTCCCGTTTGACCGGGAAGGACATCAGACTAGTCGAGACTGGTCTTAATGGTTTTCTTCGTGCGCCATCGACAGGTAGACGATGGTCAGCATCATGAAGATGAACGCCTGCAGGGTGATGATCAGGATGTGGAACACAGCCCACGCCCACTGCAGGACAACACCCAGGCCGCTCAGCCAGAGCAGGCCGCTGCCGAACATCACAGCGATCAGGATGAACACCAGCTCGCCGGCATACATGTTGCCGAACAGACGCAGAGCCAGAGAGATCGGTTTGGCGATCAGGGTCACGAATTCCAGCAGGAAGTTCACCGGGATCAGCAGGGCCTGAACGAAGATGTTCTTGCTGCCGAACGGGTGCAGGGTCAGCTCGCCGATGAAGCCGCCGAGGCCCTTGACCTTGATGCTATAGAAAATGATCAGTGCGAAAACCGAGAACGCCATGCCCAGGGTCGCGTTCGGGTCGGTGGTCGACACGGCGCGGAACGGGATGTGGTGGTCGCCGGAGATCAGGATGGCCAGCTGAGGAATCCAGTCGACCGGTACCAGGTCGACGGCGTTCATCAGGAACACCCAGACGAAGATGGTCAGTGCCAGCGGTGCGATCACCGGGCTACGGCCATGGAAGCTGTCTTTCACGCTGCCATCGACGAATTCGACCAGGACTTCAACGAAGTTCTGCAATGCACCCGGCTGACCGGAAGTCGCCTTCTTGGCCGCCATGCGGAAAAGAAGAACGAAGATCAGACCCAGCGCGACCGACCAGCCGAGGGTATCGACGTGGAAAGCCCAGAAGCCCATTTCCTTGGCCTCTGCTGCGGTGTGGGCAAAGCCCCAGCCGCCGTTGGGTAGCTGCCCGAAGGTCAGGTTCTGCAAGTGGTGCTGGATATAGCCCGAAGCGGTTGTTTCTGCCATGGTTGCCTCAAACGCCCTAAGGTCTCGAAAGTCTTGTTCTCATCAGCAGGGGAGCGAACCAGCTGACCGACTGAGTCAGCACGAAGGCGCCGAATACAGCGATCGGCGCCAGTGGCTTCACACCTGCAAACACCAGTGCAAACAGCACTGCCGTCAAAATCAGTTTGCCTGCCTCGCCGGCATAGAAAGACCGGACGATGGACTGGGCTGCTCGGGCGCCGGAAAACCGAAATGCCTTGTGAGCGAAATAAACATTGGGCAGCAAGGCTATCAGGCCTCCGCAAAGTCCCGAGTATCCGGCAACGACTCCGTGCCATTGCCAGAGCGCCAAAGCAGCAATGAGCAAAATGACAAATTGAGCCATCAACACCGGAAAAACCGCCAGGCGATGGAACGGCAGGCGGTTTGGCTTGCGGGTTTCCATCACTATTGCTCTCCAATGGTCGGCTGCCGAAATTCAATAACTTGGCATAATTTGTGCCGACAAAATGCGCGCAGAGTATAGGGGCGGTTCTGCCCCTATTCAACTGTCAGGTAGTGATTTCCGACTGCGCGCTACAAGAGGAATTGTTTCAGCGGATGTGTGCAAGCACACCTTGAAGCTCGTCGAGGGAGTTGTAACCGATCACCAACTGACCCTTTCCCTTCTTGCCGTGGCGAATCTGCACCGCAGAGCCTAGGCGCTCGGCCAGACGTTGCTCGAGCCGGGCGATATCCGGGTCGGGTTTGGACGGTTCGACCGGCTCCGGTTTGCCACTCAACCACTGACGAACCAGTGCCTCGGTTTGGCGCACGGTGAGACCGCGTGCGACAACATGTCGCGCCCCTTCCACCTGCTGATTGTCCGGCAGACCGAGCAATGCACGGGCATGACCCATTTCCAGGTCGCCGTGGGACAACATGGTCTTGATGACTTCCGGCAGCGCAATCAGGCGCAACAGGTTGGCCACAGTGACGCGGGACTTACCCACAGCCTCGGCGACCTGTTGCTGGGTGAGCTGGAATTCCTGCTGCAAGCGCTGCAGGGCCACCGCTTCTTCAATCGGGTTCAGGTCTTCGCGCTGGATGTTCTCGATCAGCGCAATGGCGATCGCCGTTTCATCCGGCACGTCGCGGACCATCGCAGGAATGGTTTCCTGGCCGGCCTGCTGACTGGCGCGCCAGCGACGTTCGCCGGCGATGATTTCAAAACGACCACCGCCAATCGGGCGAACCACGATCGGCTGCATCACGCCCTGGGCCTTGATCGACTGCGCCAGCTCTTCCAGCGCCTGTGGATCCATGTCCCGACGTGGCTGATACTTGCCGCGCTGCAGCAGGTCCAGTGGCAGGTGCTGCAACTCACGGCTGTCAGCCTGCGCCGCTTGTTCTTCCAGCGAGCTGACAGTCGGACCGCTCAGCAGTGCATCCAGTCCTCGTCCGAGACCTCGTTTCTTGACGGCCATGGGGATTCCTTAAGTTGGCTGGGCAGCGGCGATGCGTGAATTTTTGCGCTGACGGCGAACCATCTCGCCCGCCAGGGCCAGATAGGCCAGCGCGCCACGCGATTGCTTGTCGTAGGCCAGCGCTGGCATGCCGTAGCTCGGGGCTTCAGCCAGTCGGATGTTGCGCGGGATCACCGTGTCGTACAGCTGATCACCGAAGTGTTCCTTGAGCTGGGCCGATACATCGTTCATCAGGCTCAGGCGCGGGTCATACATGGTCCGCAGCAGGCCTTCGACTTTCAGGTTCGGGTTCAGCAGTTCGGCGATGCGCTTGATGTTATCCACAAGGTCGCTCAAACCTTCGAGCGCAAAGTACTCGCACTGCATGGGGATAATCACCCCGTCAGCAGCGACCAGTGCGTTCAGTGTGAGCATCGACAGCGACGGCGGGCAGTCGATCAGAATGTAATCGTAGTTTTCACGGATCGGCGCCAGCGCACTGCGCAGACGGCTTTCCTTCATCTGCATTTCCAGCAGCACCACTTCGGCCGCCGTCAGGTCGCGGTTGGCCGGCAGCAGTTGATAACCGCCGTGTTCGGAGTAGTGCATGGCCTGGGCCAGATCGCATTCGTTGATCAGCAGGTCGTAGACCGAGTTTTCCAGGCCATGTTTATCCACACCGCTACCCATGGTGGCGTTGCCCTGTGGATCGAGATCGATCAACAGCACCCGGCGCTTGGTCGCGACCAGGGATGCTGCGAGGTTGATGCAGGTGGTGGTCTTGCCCACACCACCCTTCTGGTTCGCTATCGCGAATACCTTAGCCATTCTTGCTTGTGTTCCCAATCATGCCGTGCGGCGCAGTATCAGCAGATGGCGTTGGCCTTGGCAACCGGGTACGGCCAGGGCGTGTTCGCTATCGAGTTTGAAGTCTGCCGGCAATGCTACCAGCTCATCGGCCGGATGGACGCCCTTCATTGCCAACCAGCGCGTATCGGCGTCGCCGAGGTGGCGAGTCCAGTTGGTGAAGTTCTCCATGCTGCTGAAGGCCCGGGAAATGATCCCGTTGAACGGCTGTGCAGGCTGGAATGCTTCGACGCGACTGTGGATAACTTGGAGGTTATCCAGTTTGAGTTCGAGTTTGACCTGGGTCAGGAAGCGGGTTTTCTTACCGTTGCTGTCCAGGCAAGTCACTTGCGAGTCCGGATACAGGATCGCCAAAGGGATCCCCGGCATGCCGCCGCCGCTGCCGACATCCAGCCAGCGGCCGTTTTCGATGAACGACATCACGCTGAGGCTATCGAGCAAGTGACGGGAAACCATTTCGTCCGGATCGCGGACCGCGGTCAGGTTGTAGGCCTGGTTCCATTTGATCAACAGGGCCAGATAACCCAGCAACAATTCGTGCTGGGTTTCAGTGAGATTGACACCGAGCTCGCGGGCTCCTGTGGATAACTCTTCGGCGTGTTGCGAAGTGACCTTAGAACTCAAGCGCTTTGCTCCAACTGACGGCCCGCGCCGCGTTTTTTCAAATGGATCATCAACAGCGAAATCGCTGCCGGGGTCACACCCGGGATCCGCGAAGCCTGGCCCAGCGTCTCGGGACGAGTCGCGCCAAGCTTGCTCTGGATCTCCTTGGAGAGACCGGAAATGTTGGTGTAATCGATATCCACAGGCAGTTTCGTGTCTTCGCTTGCACGCAGACGGGCGATTTCGTCCTGTTGACGGTCGATGTAACCGGCGTATTTGGTCTTGATCTCGACCTGTTCGGCGACCTGTGGATCTTCCGCGCCCTGCCCGGTCACTTCGACCAGACCAGCGTAGTCGATTTCCGGACGGCTCAAGAGATTGAGCAGGTTGTATTCGTGAGTCAGCGGCGTACCGAATTTCTCGGCAATCGCATCGCCCTGCGGAGTGCCCGGGCGAACCCAGGTGCTTTTCAGGCGCTGCTCTTCGAGTTCGATGCTCTCGCGTTTTTTGCAGAACGCTGCCCAGCGCGCGTCATCGACCAGGCCCAGTTCGCGACCTTTTTCGGTCAGACGCAGGTCGGCGTTGTCCTCACGCAGGATCAGGCGGTACTCGGCACGGGAAGTGAACATGCGGTACGGCTCTTGGGTACCTAGGGTGATCAGGTCGTCGACCAGTACCCCGATGTACGCCTCATCACGACGCGGGCACCAGGCTTCTTTGCCTTTCGCACGCAATGCGGCGTTCGCGCCGGCGAGCAAACCCTGGGCGCCGGCTTCTTCGTAACCGGTGGTGCCGTTGATCTGACCAGCGAAGAACAGACCGCCGATGACTTTGGTCTCCAGGCTGTACTTCAGGTCGCGCGGATCGAAGTAGTCGTACTCGATCGCATAACCCGGACGCACGATGTGCGCGTTTTCCATGCCGCGGATCGATTGCACGATCTGCAACTGCACGTCGAACGGCAGGCTTGTGGATATCCCGTTCGGATACAGCTCGTGGGTGGTCAGGCCTTCCGGCTCGATGAACACCTGATGGCTTTCCTTGTCGGCAAAGCGGTGGATCTTGTCTTCGATCGACGGGCAATAACGCGGGCCAATGCCTTCAATTTCGCCGGCAGCGGAATACATCGGCGAACGATCAAGGTTTGCGGCAATGATTTCGTGGGTGCGGGCGTTGGTGTGGGTGATCCAGCAACTGACTTGCCGTGGATGTTGTTCCTTGTTGCCCATGAACGACATCACCGGGATCGGCGTATCGCCTGGCTGCTCAGTCATCACCGAGAAATCCACCGACTTGCCGTCGATACGCGGTGGCGTACCGGTTTTCAGGCGACCGACACGCAGCGGCAATTCACGCAGACGATGCGCCAGGGCGATCGATGGTGGATCACCGGCGCGACCACCGGAAAAATTCTGCAAGCCGATGTGGATAAGTCCGCCCAAGAACGTACCGGTGGTCAACACCACGGAATCGGCGAAGAAACGCAGACCCATTTGCGTGACGACACCGCGTACTTGTTCCTGCTCAACGATCAGGTCGTCAGCGGCTTGTTGAAATATCCACAGGTTCGGCTGGTTTTCCAGAATTTCGCGGACAGCGGCCTTGTACAAAATCCGGTCGGCTTGCGCACGGGTTGCACGTACGGCCGGGCCTTTGCGGCTGTTCAACACGCGAAACTGGATACCGCCCAGATCGGTGGCCATGGCCATCGCGCCGCCGAGGGCGTCGATTTCCTTGACCAGATGGCTTTTGCCAATGCCGCCGATGGCCGGGTTGCAACTCATGGCACCGAGGGTTTCCACGTTGTGCGTCAGCAGAAGGGTTTTTGCACCCATGCGTGCTGAGGCCAGTGCTGCCTCGGTACCGGCATGACCGCCGCCGATGACGATCACTTCAAAACGGGAAGGGAAATCCACCACGCACCTCGTGCCTGCTTAAGTAGGTAATTCAGGAATAGTTTGAGATCAGGTTTCTGGACCTGGTCGGCAAGTATAGGGACTTCGCCCTTCCTAAAGAACCCTTTGCACAAAATTTAACCAGCTGTGGAGAACTCGCGGTTAAAAGAATAAAAAAGAGAGAAATTTATAAAACCTTTGTTTTAAAGCTTATTCTTACTGCCCATGTTTTCTGTGGATAGATTTCTGCAGGCCTTTATTTTCAATGTGTACAGAGATTCAAAACCCTGTGGCCATGTCGCCATGAGGCCCTTGGATAACCGGTGTAAGCCTGTGGATGAATGAGGTGGTTATCCACAGCGGCAGTTATGTTCAGTTTTCAGGCCCTGTTATCAACTGCCCTCAGCGGCAGTTATTCACAGGGATTAATCCACAGAAATCGGATGAATGAAGGAATCGCGGGCACGGAACATCCGCTCAGGAACAGAAATGTGTCCGGCACTGGAGGAAGGAAAAACGAGGAAGGAGGACAGACAGGTCGCGAACGGACCTGTCTGTGGACAACGGGAGGTTTATTTACCGATGCAGAAGCTGGAAAAGATCCGTCCCAGCAGATCATCGGAGCTGAAGGCGCCGGTGATTTCCCCGAGAGACTGCTGGGCCTGACGCAGGTCTTCGGCCAACAGCTCACCAGCACCCGCCAAGGTCAGTTGGGCACGTCCATGTTCCAGGGCATCACTGGCATGACGCAGGGCTTCGAGGTGCCGGCGGCGTGCGCTGAAGCTGCTTTCCGATGTTTGTTCGTAGCCCATGCAGGCTTTGAGGTGATCACGTAGCAGGTCCAGACCTTCACCGGCAGACTTGGCGCTCAGGCTGATCGTCACGTGGCCATCGTCACTGACTTCCAGGGCAATGGGTTCACCGGTGAGATCAGCCTTGTTACGAATCAGGGTGACCTTCGCCGGATCTGGCCGGGTTTCAAGGAATTCCGGCCACAAGGCGAACGGATCGGCGGCCTCTGGCGCAGTGGCATCGACGACCAGCAGCACTCGGTCAGCTTCGCCTATGGCTTTCAACGCTCGTTCAACGCCGATCTTTTCCACATGGTCATCGGTATCACGCAGACCAGCGGTATCCACAACATGCAGCGGCATGCCATCGATGTGGATATGTTCACGCAGGATATCCCGAGTGGTGCCGGCGATTTCGGTCACGATCGCGGCTTCACGACCGGCCAGTGCGTTCAGCAGGCTGGATTTGCCGGCATTCGGACGACCGGCAATCACCACGGTCATGCCGTCACGCAGTAACGCACCCTGCCCGGCTTCGCGCAATACGGTGGATAACTCGTTACGAACCTTGTCGAGCATGCTCAGCACATGGCCGTCGGCGAGGAAGTCGATTTCTTCTTCCGGGAAGTCGATCGCCGCTTCAACATAGATCCGCAGGCCGATCAGCTGTTCGGTGAGATTATGCACACGTTGGGAGAAGGCCCCTTTCAAGGAGCGCAAGGCATTGCGCGCGGCCTGTGCAGAACTGGCTTCGATCAGATCGGCGATGGCCTCGGCCTGAGCAAGATCGAGTTTGTCATTGAGGAACGCTCTTTCGCTGAACTCACCGGGACGAGCCAGACGGCAGCCCAGTTCCAGACAACGCTTTAGCAACATGTCGAGGACGATCGGGCCACCGTGGCCCTGCAGTTCCAATACGTCTTCGCCGGTGAACGAGTTCGGCCCGGGGAAATACAGCGCCAGACCTTCATCCAGCACCTGTTGATCGTCACTGAAGAACGGGCCGTAGTGGGCAAACCGTGGTTTCAGCTCGCGGCCGCTGATGGCTTTGGCCGCAACGCTGGCCAGCGGCCCGGAAATTCGAACGATGCCCACGCCGCCACGGCCCTGGGCAGTAGCGACGGCTGCGATGGTTTCACGAGGTGCGCTCATAAACCGGTATCCAGACAAAAATGGCAGATAGCAAAACGCCCCACTAGGGGGCGTTTTGAGTGGTGTTATCCACAGAGTAAGTTACGCCTCGGCTTTTTTCGTCGCCGCTTCGATCTTACGCGTGATGTACCACTGTTGGGCAATCGACAGGCAGTTGTTCACAACCCAGTACAGCACCAGACCCGCCGGGAACCACAGGAAGAAGAAGGTGAAGATGATTGGCATCATTTTCATCACCTTGGCCTGCATCGGATCCGGAGGTGTAGGGTTCAGACGCTGCTGGATGAACATGGTCGCACCCATGATGATCGGCAGGATGAAGAACGGATCCTTGATCGACAGGTCGGTAATCCACAGCATGAACGGCGCCTGGCGCATTTCCACGCTTTCCAGCAGAACCCAGTACAGGGAAAGGAAAACCGGCATCTGCACCAGGATCGGCAAGCAGCCGCCCAGCGGATTGATCTTCTCTTTCTTGTACAGCTCCATCATGGCTTGCGACATTTTCTGCCGGTCATCGCCATGTTGCTCTTTCAGTGCAGCCAGTTTCGGAGCCACGGCGCGCATGCGGGCCATCGACTTGTAGCTGGCGGCCGACAGAGGGAAGAAGATCCCTTTGATCAGCATGGTCAGGAAGATGATCGACCAGCCCCAGTTGCCGACGATGCTGTGGATATGTTGCAGCAGCCAGAAGATTGGCTGGGCAATGAACCACAGAATGCCGTAGTCGACAGTCAGTTCCAGACCTGGGGACAACTCTTTCAGCACAGCCTGGCTTTTCGGACCGGCGTACAGAACAGCGCTGGTTTCGACTTTCGCACCCGGTGCAGCGGTCAGCGAAGGACCGGTGTAACCGATGATGTAGTTGCCTTTGCTGTCTTTACGGGTCTGGACGATGTTGTTTTCGCCCTTCGGAGCAACCCATGCAGTCACGAAGTAGTGTTGCAGCCAGGCTACCCAACCACCGGTGACAGTTTCCTTGAGCTGAGCTTTGTCCATGTCCTTCATGGACACTTTCTTGTACGGCTCGGAACTTGTCCACAGGGCGGCGCCCAGGTAAGTCGCGGTACCGGTAGCAGTGGTCGACGAAGGATCAGCGCTGGCATCGCGTTTCAGCTGAGCAAACATCGAACCGGACCAAGGCTGAGCGCTCTGGTTGTCGATCAGATAGGTCACGGTCACGTCATACAGGCCACGTTTCAAGGTGAAACGCTTGATGTAATTGACGCCGTCCTTGCTGAACTTCAGGTCGACGACCAGTTGGTCCTGACCGTCAGCCAGTTGATAAGTCTTCTTCTCCGAGGAGTAGACCGGACGACCGGCCGGGTTTGCATCCGGACCGTTGGTGCCAATCAGACCGCTCTGTGCCAGATAAGTACGTTCGCCACCGTTGTCGAACAGCTGGAACGGAACGTCCGGACGATCCTGACGACGTGGATACAGCGGCAAGGTCAGCTGGGCAACATCGCCACCTTGTGGATCGATCGCGAGATCGAGCACATCGGTTTTGATCTGGATCAGATCCTTGCTGACGGCGACCGGCGTTTCGGCAGGTGCGCTGGTATCGCTTGCGGCGCGCGGAATATCGTCACTGGCAGCAGCATTATTGCCAGTGGCGGTGTCCGGCAAACCGGATGTAGTCGTACTGGAAGCAACATTCTGAGTCGGCAGGGCAGCCTGGCCATAGTCCTGGTTCCATTTAAGGACCATGACGTAGGACACGATTGCCAGGGCGACGATCAGGATCGTGCGTTTGATATCCATGATTACTCGGCCATCGAAGAAGAACGGGAGGTAGGGATAGGTGGAACCGGGTCATAACCACCGGGATTCCACGGATGACAGCGACCTAAACGACGAAAGGTCAGCCAGCCACCGCGCAGAAGGCCATGATTTTCGATGGCTTCATACGCGTAGCAAGAACAACTGGGGTAGAAACGACAGTGACTGGCCATCAGGGGACTAATGGCGTAGCGATAAAACTGGATCGGAACGAGCGCCAGTTTACGCATCTGGACTGTCTACCCCTACAGTTTCGGTTTTGACTGCTGGTACCGGCTTGTTGCGTGCCAGACGTTTCCAGAGTTTGCCGAAATGCTGAATCAATTCGGGGTTTTCTACGTCACCCAAACCTTTGCGCGCGACGATAACGATGTCCCAGCCGACCAGTGAATCCTGGTGCAGGCGAAACGATTCGCGCATAAGACGTTTGAGGCGATTGCGCTCGACGGAGAGCTTGACGCTCTTTTTCCCGATAACCAGCCCGAGACGGGGGTGATCGAGATCGTTGTTGCGCGCAAGGAGCAGGAGATTTTTCCCCGGAACCTTGCCGGTAGGGGAGTCAAAGACTGCCTTGAAATGCCGGGGAGTAAGCAGACGCTTTTCCCGACTGAAGTCCTGACTCACCTCCAGTGCCGGATTATCAAACTGCCAGACGTGCGCGGCCTTTGGCGCGACGACGCGACAGTACGGCACGACCGTTCTTGGTAGCCATGCGAGCACGGAAACCGTGGGTACGAGCGCGTTTGATAGTGCTTGGTTGGAAAGTACGTTTCATGTCGTGTTACCTGGTTCGTCCACAACGGGCCGGAATGGCCCCCGTTTTAAGAGACCGGGGATTCTAGAGAAAGCAAGCCAATAGGTCAATTTCCAACCAACGTTTCCTTATAAATAGATCTTCGGAGCCGCCAGGACCTGTTTACCCGGTTTGCCAAAGATAAAAATAAAGAAGGGAATTATTTAAAGCTTTTCTGTAAAGCTTGTAAAAGCTAGGTACACAGTTATCTGTGGATAACTGGCTCAAGGCCTTGTTTCAAGCGATGTACAGAGAATGACAACTACAGTGGAAAACCGTGTTCAGCCTGTGCTGCGCTGTCGGATAACCTGTGTGTGGAATAGGTGTTTATCCACAGGCTGGTTATCCACCGACTTTCGCCCCCAGTTGTCCAGTGTGCTCAGATAGGGTTATCCACAGAGCTTATGCACACACCGTCGGTCGCCTTTTTCGCGTTTAACGCATTGATAAATCATGTCCACCGGGCAACCTGCATGTGGATAAGTGGACGACTGGCCGCTACAATGGCCGCTTGTTTTTGCCTCACCGGCTTTCAACTTAGGGGATATCCGTGTCAGTGGAACTTTGGCAGCAGTGCGTGGAGCTTTTGCGCGAAGAGCTGCCTGCCCAACAATTCAACACCTGGATCCGTCCACTACAGGTCGAAGCCGAAGGCGACGAGTTGCGCGTCTACGCACCGAACCGTTTTGTTCTGGACTGGGTCAACGAAAAGTACCTGGGGCGCGTCCTTGAACTGCTGGATGAGCATGGCAACGGTCTCGCACCGTCGCTCTCCTTATTAATAGGCAGCAAGCGCAGTTCGGCTCCTCGTGCCGCACCGAACGCACCGTTGGCTGCTGCGCAAGTGTCCCAGGCTCAGGCCAATGCCGCGCCGGCCAGTGCGCCAGCACCAGCTCCGACGCCTGCGCCGACCAAGCGCACAACGCAGAAAACAGAAGAGATCAGTGAAGAGCCGTCCCGCGACAGCTTCGATCCGATGGCTGGTGCCGCTTCGCAACAGGCCCCGGTTCGCGCAGAACAGCGCACCGTGCAGGTCGAAGGCGCGCTCAAGCACACCAGCTACCTGAACCGCACCTTTACCTTCGAAAACTTTGTCGAAGGTAAATCCAACCAGCTCGCCCGTGCGGCGGCCTGGCAGGTGGCAGACAACCCGAAGCACGGCTACAACCCGCTCTTCCTTTATGGCGGCGTAGGTCTGGGTAAGACGCACTTGATGCACGCGGTGGGTAACCATCTCTTAAAGAAGAACCCGAATGCCAAGGTCGTGTACCTGCATTCCGAGCGTTTCGTTGCCGACATGGTCAAGGCACTGCAACTGAACGCGATCAACGAGTTCAAGCGTTTCTACCGTTCGGTGGACGCCCTGCTGATTGACGACATTCAGTTCTTCGCCCGCAAGGAACGTTCCCAGGAAGAGTTTTTCCACACCTTCAACGCCCTGCTTGAAGGTGGTCAGCAGGTCATTCTCACCAGTGACCGCTACCCGAAAGAAATCGAAGGCCTTGAAGAGCGCCTTAAATCCCGCTTTGGCTGGGGCCTGACGGTTGCCGTCGAGCCGCCGGAGCTGGAAACCCGCGTCGCCATCTTGATGAAGAAGGCCGACCAGGCCAAAGTCGAGTTGCCACACGATGCGGCGTTCTTCATTGCCCAGCGCATTCGCTCCAACGTCCGTGAACTGGAAGGCGCGCTGAAACGCGTGATCGCCCACTCGCACTTCATGGGCCGCGACATCACCATCGAGTTGATTCGCGAATCCCTGAAAGACCTGTTGGCGTTGCAGGACAAACTGGTCTCTGTGGATAACATTCAGCGCACCGTCGCCGAGTACTACAAGATCAAGATCTCCGACCTGCTGTCCAAACGCCGTTCGCGTTCGGTCGCTCGTCCGCGTCAGGTGGCCATGGCATTGTCCAAGGAACTGACCAACCACAGCCTGCCGGAAATCGGCGATGTGTTTGGCGGCCGGGATCACACGACCGTGTTGCACGCCTGCCGCAAGATCAACGAACTTAAGGAATCCGACGCGGACATCCGCGAGGACTACAAGAACCTGCTGCGTACACTGACCACTTGATGAACACCAGCGCAGCTTATTAAGGCAAGGGACTAGACCATGCATTTCACCATTCAACGCGAAGCCCTGTTGAAACCCCTGCAACTGGTCGCAGGCGTCGTCGAGCGCCGACAGACCTTGCCGGTACTGTCCAACGTGCTGCTGGTTGTCGATGGCCAGCAACTGTCGCTGACCGGTACCGACCTGGAAGTCGAGCTGGTCGGTCGCGTGCAACTCGAGGAGCCGGCTGAAACAGGTTCCATCACCGTGCCGGCGCGCAAGCTGATGGACATCTGCAAGAGCCTGCCGAACGATGCGCTGATCGATATCAAGGTCGACGAGCAGAAGCTGGTGGTGAAAGCCGGCCGTAGCCGTTTCACCCTGTCGACCCTGCCGGCCAATGACTTCCCGACTGTGGAAGAAGGCCCGGGTTCGCTGACCACCAGCCTGGAACAGAGCAAGCTGCGTCGTCTGATCGAACGCACCAGTTTCGCCATGGCCCAGCAGGACGTGCGTTACTACCTCAATGGTATGTTGCTGGAAGTGTCGACCGGTGTGATCCGTGCCGTGGCTACCGACGGTCACCGTCTGGCCATGTGCTCGATGCAGGCCGACATCGGTCAGCAGGAACGCCATCAGGTGATCGTGCCGCGTAAAGGCATTCTCGAACTGGCACGTCTGCTCACCGAGCCGGACGGTAACGTCAGCATCGTCCTGGGCCAGCACCACATCCGTGCGACCACCGGCGAATTCACCTTCACCTCGAAACTGGTCGACGGCAAGTTCCCGGACTACGAGCGCGTTTTGCCGAAGGGCGGCGACAAGCTGGTACTAGGTGATCGTCAGGCGTTGCGCGAAGCGTTCAGCCGTACCGCGATTCTGTCCAACGAGAAGTACCGCGGTATCCGTCTGCAACTGGCCAGCGGTCAGTTGAAGATCCAGGCCAACAACCCGGAGCAGGAAGAAGCGGAAGAAGAAGTAGGCGTGGAATACAACGGCGGCTCCCTGGAAATCGGCTTCAACGTCAGCTATCTGCTCGACGTGCTGGGCGTGATGACTACCGAGCAGGTTCGTCTGATTCTGTCCGACTCCAACAGCAGTGCGCTGGTGCAAGAGTCCGACAACGACGATTCGGCTTACGTTGTCATGCCGATGCGTCTGTAATCAGCTGACTCTGGATGTCTTTAAGTCGCGTCTCGGTCACCGCGGTGCGCAATCTGCACCCGGTGACCTTCTCCCCCTCCCCCCGAATCAACATTCTTTACGGCGCCAACGGCAGCGGCAAAACCAGTGTTCTGGAAGCCATTCACCTGCTGGGGCTTGCCCGTTCGTTTCGTAGCACGCGACTGTTGCCGGTCATCCAATATGAGCAACTCGCTTGCACCGTATTCGGTCAGGTCGAACTCGCCGAGGGTGGCCACAGCGCATTGGGGATATCCCGCGACCGTCAGGGCGAGTTCCAGATTCGCATCGATGGTCAGAATGCTCGTAGCGCTGCACAACTGGCGGAAATCCTGCCGCTGCAGTTGATCAACCCCGACAGCTTTCGCCTGCTGGAAGGCGCGCCGAAGATTCGCCGGCAGTTCCTCGACTGGGGTGTGTTCCACGTCGAGCCGCGGTTCATGGCCACCTGGCAGCGTTTGCAGAAGGCCTTGCGCCAGAGAAACTCCTGGCTGCGGCATGGTACACTTGACGCCGTTTCGCAAGCGGTTTGGGACAGGGAACTGTGCCAGGCCAGCGCTGAAATCGATGAATACCGCCGCGCTTACATCAAAGCCTTGAAACCAGTCTTTGAACAAACCTTGAGCGAACTGGTTGAGCTCGAAGGTTTGACGCTCAGCTATTACCGAGGCTGGGACAAGGACCGGGAATTGAGCGCTGTACTCGCCGGATCCGTGCAACGGGACCAGCAAATGGGTCATACCCAGGCCGGGCCACAACGGGCTGACTTGCGTCTTAGATTGGGCGCGCACAATGCCGCGGACATCTTGTCCCGGGGTCAGCAGAAGTTGGTGGTCTGTGCATTGCGGATTGCCCAGGGGCATCTGGTGAGCCAGGCCCGACGCGGCCAGTGTATTTATCTGGTGGATGACTTGCCGTCCGAACTGGACGAGAGCCACCGTCGCGCGCTGTGCCGCTTGCTGGAAGACTTACGCTGCCAGGTCTTTATCACCTGTGTAGATCACGAATTATTGAGGGAAGGCTGGCAGACGGAAACGCCAGTCGCTCTGTTCCACGTGGAACAGGGCCGTATCACCCAGACCCACGACCATCGGGAGTGAAGGCATTGAGCGAAGAAAATACGTACGACTCATCGAGCATTAAAGTGCTGAAAGGCCTGGATGCCGTGCGCAAACGTCCCGGTATGTACATTGGTGACACCGACGATGGCAGCGGTCTGCACCACATGGTGTTCGAGGTGGTCGACAACTCGATCGACGAAGCCCTCGCCGGCCACTGCGACGACATCAGCATCATCATCCACCCGGATGAGTCCATCACCGTTAAAGACAACGGCCGTGGCATCCCGGTAGACGTGCACAAGGAGGAAGGCGTTTCCGCCGCCGAGGTCATCATGACCGTCCTCCACGCTGGCGGTAAGTTCGACGATAACTCCTACAAGGTATCCGGCGGTCTGCACGGCGTAGGTGTTTCGGTAGTGAACGCGCTGTCCGAAGAGCTGGTACTGACCGTTCGCCGCAGCGGCAAGATCTGGGAACAGACCTACGTTCACGGCGTGCCTCAGGCACCGATGGCGATCGTTGGCGACAGCGAAACCACCGGTACCCAGATTCACTTCAAGGCTTCCAGCGAAACCTTCAAGAACATTCACTTCAGCTGGGACATCCTGGCCAAGCGCATTCGTGAACTGTCCTTCCTCAACTCCGGTGTCGGCATCGTCCTCAAGGATGAGCGCAGCGGAAAGGAAGAGCTGTTCAAGTACGAAGGCGGCCTGCGTGCGTTCGTTGAATACCTGAACACCAACAAGACTGCGGTCAACCAGGTGTTCCACTTCAACATCCAGCGTGAAGACGGCATCGGCGTGGAAATCGCCCTGCAGTGGAACGACAGTTTCAACGAGAACCTGTTGTGCTTCACCAACAACATTCCGCAGCGCGACGGCGGCACCCACCTGGTGGGCTTCCGTTCCGCACTGACGCGTAACCTGAACAACTACATCGAGCAGGAAGGTCTGGCGAAGAAGCACAAAGTCGCCACCACCGGTGACGATGCCCGTGAAGGCCTGACCGCGATCATCTCGGTGAAGGTGCCGGATCCGAAGTTCAGTTCCCAGACCAAAGACAAGCTGGTGTCTTCCGAAGTGAAGACCGCAGTCGAACAGGAAATGGGCAAGTACTTCTCCGACTTCCTGCTGGAAAACCCGAACGAAGCCAAACTGGTTGTCGGCAAGATGATCGACGCCGCCCGTGCCCGTGAAGCGGCGCGCAAGGCCCGTGAGATGACCCGCCGCAAAGGCGCGCTGGACATCGCCGGCCTGCCGGGCAAGCTCGCTGACTGCCAGGAAAAAGACCCGGCGCTGTCCGAACTGTACCTCGTGGAAGGTGACTCCGCGGGCGGCTCTGCCAAGCAGGGTCGTAACCGCAAGACCCAGGCCATCCTGCCGCTGAAGGGCAAGATCCTCAACGTCGAGAAAGCCCGTTTCGACAAGATGATCTCGTCCCAGGAAGTGGGCACCCTGATCACCGCACTGGGCTGCGGTATCGGTCGCGAAGAGTACAACATCGACAAGTTGCGCTATCACAACATCATCATCATGACCGATGCTGACGTCGACGGTTCGCACATCCGTACCCTGCTGCTGACCTTCTTCTTCCGTCAGCTGCCTGAGCTGATCGAGCGCGGCTACATCTACATCGCCCAGCCGCCGCTGTACAAGGTCAAGAAAGGCAAGCAAGAGCAATACATCAAAGACGACGACGCCATGGAAGAGTACATGACGCAGTCGGCCCTGGAAGATGCGAGCCTGCACCTGAACGAAGACGCCCCAGGCATTTCCGGCGAAGCGCTGGAACGACTGGTGAACGACTTCCGCATGGTGATGAAGACCCTCAAGCGTCTGTCGCGCCTTTACCCGCAGGAGCTGACCGAGCACTTCATCTACCTGCCGGCCGTGAGCCTGGAAATGCTCGGCGACCACGCCAAGATGCAAGACTGGCTGGCCCAGTACGAAGTCCGTCTGCGCACCGTCGAGAAGTCGGGCCTGGTCTACAAGGCCAGCCTGCGTGAAGACCGTGAACGTGGCGTGTGGCTGCCAGAGGTCGAACTGATCTCCCACGGCCTGTCGAACTACGTCACCTTCAACCGCGACTTCTTCGGCAGCAACGATTACAAGACCGTCGTCACCCTCGGTGCTCAACTGAGCACCCTGCTCGACGAAGGCGCGTACATCCAGCGTGGCGAGCGCAAGAAAGCGGTCACCGAGTTCAAGGAAGCCCTGGACTGGCTGATGGCCGAAAGTACCAAGCGCCACACCATTCAGCGATACAAAGGTCTGGGCGAAATGAACCCGGATCAGCTGTGGGAAACCACCATGGACCCAAGCGTGCGCCGCATGCTGAAAGTCACTATCGAAGACGCCATTGGCGCAGACCAGATCTTCAACACCCTGATGGGTGATGCGGTCGAACCTCGCCGTGACTTCATCGAGAGCAACGCTCTGGCGGTTTCCAACCTGGATTTCTGATCCCGGTCGGCGCTAACGAAAAGGCCAACGCACAAGCGTTGGCCTTTTTTATTGCCTGCGATTCACTCCCCTGCCGCCACACTCTCCAACCGATACCCATACCCATAAATCGTCAGCAACTGCCAACCCCGATCCGCCGTCAGCCCGAGCTTGTTGCGCAGGCGATAGATATGGGTGTCCAGCGGTCGCGATGTGGACATCTCTTCGTGGGGCCAGAATCGTTCGTACAGGTAATCCCGTGAAAGCGGTCGGCCAAGATTGCTGAACAGGCAGTGAGCGAGTCGATACTCGCGCTCGGTCATGACGATCGGTTTCCCGTCGCGGGTGACGGTCAGCTCGGCGTCGTCGAACACCAGGTCATTGAAACGCAGGATTTCGGCCGGGGCGTTACGTTGCAGGCTGTGCCGACGCAGTACCGCTGCAACCCGGGCTTTCAATTCATTGGGCCGAAACGGCTTGCTGACGTAATCGTCGGCCCCGGCATTCAGGGCCTGGACGATGTCGCTTTCACCATCGCGGCTGGTCAGCATGATGGCCGCTGGCGGGGCTTCCATGTGTTCGCGGGTCCAGCGCAGCAGCGCCATGCCGGTGAGGTCGGGCAATTGCCAGTCGAGGATCAGCAGGTCGAAGGTTTCCCGGCGCAATTGTCGCAGCAGGTCTTCACCGCTTTCGAAGCTGTGCAGTGACCAGGGCTGTCCTCCGGCCTCGGCCATTTGTTGCAGGGTCTGCTCGACCCGGCGCAGTTCGGCGGGTTCATCGTCCAGTATCGCAACGCGCATACGCGGTGGTTCCTTGTCGCTCGGGTGGGTGCCGACCGGATCGGCTCACTCCATGCAGTGAAAGTAAGCGGCACGCCATAGGGCGAGTCGCTATGATTCTTCGGGTCTACGTCCTCAGACCGGCCGCCTATGAAACCATTCAACCCGCCCTGCCCTGTTTCCCATGAATAACCAGCGCCGACATGAAAGCCGCGTACCCAGCCAGGTTCAGCGCTTGTTCCGGCAACTGGTGCGCGAGTGGGTGTGGATAAGTCTAGTGCTGTTGCCGCTGACTGCACTGCTTTCCTGGCGTGCGCAGATCAATTTGCATGATCCGGCGCCGTTGATGGGCGCGGGACTTTCAGTTGCCTTGGTCGCGTGCGTACTTGGGTTGCTGCTGTGGCGCCCGCGTCTGGCACTCTGGCTGACATTGGGCGGGATGGCCTGTGTGCTGCTGACCAGTGCAGGCCTGGCTGAAATGCGGCGTTGGTGGTCACCCACGCCTGCGGTGCTGGGCATGTTGTTCGGTTATCTGATCTGGAACTGGCGACGCCTGAGTGTGGTACTGACCTACTTCGGCTGGGAGCTGGCGCGGCTGGACAGCGAACCGAAAGTCTTTCCCGAGCGGCGCCGGGCGCAGTTTCCAAGCGCCGACCGCTTGCAGGGGCAGATCATGGCGCTTGAGCAAGCCATGAGCCGCACCCGCGATACCCGCCGATTCATTGCCGACGGGCTGGAGTATCTGCCGGTCGCAACGCTGATCAGCGATCCATGGGGACAAGTCTTGTTGGGCAACCGCAAGGCCCGGAGCCTGTTCGATCACAATCTGGTGGGCGAGGATGTGCTCGATCAACTCGCGAGCCTGGGCTATCCGGAGTTGTCCACAGAGTCGCGTCCGCCGCTATCCGAGCTTCCTCTGCTGGAATTTCGTGACCACAAGGAGCGTAGCCTGCGTCTGGAGCGCGCCGCTTTATTGCCGGTCGATGGCGACTTGCCGATCGGCTGGCTCCTGAGCCTCACTGACCTGAGCGCCGAACGCGCCGCCGAGGAACAGCGCGGTGTATTGCTGCGCTTTCTGTCCCATGACCTGCGTGCCCCTCATTCGGCGATTCTTGCCCTGCTCGAGGTACACCGGCATCAGACGGGAACGGATTCGCCGCTGTTCGAACAGATTGAGCGCCAGGTACGCCGGGCGCTGGAGCTCACCGACGGCTTCGTTCTGCTGGCACGGGCCGAATCCGAGACGTATCAGTTTCAACCGAGCCTGTTCGGGATGCTGGTCATGGACGTGCTGGATCAGGCCTTGCCCATCGCCCAGCAAAAACGCATTGAGCTTTTGAGCGACATGGACGAACAATCACACGAGCGCCTGATCCTGGCCGATCAGGGCTTGCTGACCCGCGCACTGTTCAACCTGCTGGAAAATGCAATCAAGTACAGCCCGGCCGGATCAACCGTCGATCTGCGTGTCAGTTGCCACGACGACTGGCTGCGTTGTGAACTGACCGATCAAGGCAAAGGCATCGCTGCAGAGGAGCTGCCCGACCTGTTCAGCCAGTACCGGCGCTTTTCTTCTGCACAGGGCATCGACGGCGTGGGCCTGGGGTTGTCGATGGTCAAAGCCGTGGTCGATCACCATGGCGGTCGGATCGAGTGCCTGAGCGTGGTCGATCAAGGCACGACGTTCCGCCTGGAGCTGCCGCTGATCGCCGAAGAGCAGGCATAAAAAAACCGGCTATATCAGCCGGTTTCCTTACTTCCGAAAAAAACTTATGCACCTTTTACGGTGTTTTATCAGCTTCGGAAATATATAAGTAAATCAGTAACTTAATCAGATAATTAGGGACTTTGCGAACAAACCGTACACAGGTTATCCACAAATCTCAGACAGCGATCTGATCGTTCGCAGCCGGTGCCTCAGGGGCCGGAGGCAGCGAGCCCATTTCCCGTTGGGTCTTCTCGTTCCACGCCTGCACCCGATCATTCAGATCGGCGATGGAGCGGGGGCCACTGCCCTCGGCGTACATCGGCTCACCAATCACCACAGTGATCACGCCCGGCTTTTTACCCCAACCGATTTTCGGCCAGAACTTGCCGGCATTGTGCGCAATCGGCAGTACCGGAAGCGCAGCATTCACTGCCAATGCACTGCCACTGCGGGAGAACTTGCCGATGGTGCCATGAGGAACGCGAGTGCCTTCAGGGAAGATCAGCACCCAGACATTGTCCTTGAGCAGCTCGTCACCTTTCGCAGCGACTTGCTTGAGGGCGGCTTTCGGGTTGTCGCGGTCAATCGCGATCGGCCGCAGCATGGCCATCGCCCAGCCGAAGAACGGCACATACAGCAATTCGCGCTTGAGCACCTGGCTCAAGGGCGAGAAATAAGCGGAGAGAAAGAACGTCTCCCAGGTGCTCTGGTGGTTCGATTGAATCACGCAGGGCCGGTCAGGCACGTTTTCCGCGCCTTTGATTTCGTAACGGATACCGAGGAACACCTTGGTCAACCACAAGGCGCAACGACACCAGTACACGTTGATGAAGCGATAGCGCGCCTTGAACGGCAGAAAGGGCGCGATAAAAAAGCTCAGGCTGCACCACAGCAGAGCGGTGGTGCCCAGCAGCAGGTAAAAGAGGAAGATTCTGATGGCCTGCAGTATCGACATGGCGACGTTTACCGTTACGGGCAATGCCCGACTGTTCAAGCGCACTCCCGATCAATCCCTGGTCAGGAACTTCAGAAGCACTCTAGTTGTGGATAAGTTCTGCGGCAATCGCCGCGAGATCGTCAAAAATCAGGGTGCCCACCGGCAAGGTCTTGGCCTGAGTCTTTTCGCCTTTCCCGGTCTTTACCAAAACGGGCTGTGAATCGACGGCGTTGGCGGCCTCCAGGTCACCAAGGCTGTCGCCGACGAACCAGACATTCGTCAGCGCGACGTTGTAATGCTGCGCGATGGTTTTCAACATCCCCGGTTTTGGCTTGCGGCAGTCGCAACCCTCGTCCGGCCCATGCGGGCAGTACACGATCAACCCGACTTCACCGCCCTGCTCCGCCACCAGTTCGCGCAGACGCGCGTGCATGGCATCGAGGGTGGCGAGGTCGTAGTAGCCGCGAGCAATGCCCGACTGGTTGGTGGCGACCGCCACCGTCCAGCCGGCCTTGCTCAACTGCGCAATCGCTTCGATCGAGCCGGGCAGCGGAATCCACTCCTCCACCGACTTGATGTAAGCGTCGGAGTCGTAATTGATCACTCCGTCCCGATCGAGAATCAGCAGTTTCAACAGCAATCCCTCAACCCAGCAGCGAAATGTCGGCAACGCCCAGGAACAGGCCACGCAGACGCGCCAGCAGCGCGTAGCGGTTGGCCCGCACATTGGCGTCGTCGGCATTGACCATCACCGCGTCGAAGAACGCGTCCACCGGCTCGCGCAGAGCGGCCAGGCGTGCCAGCGATTCGTTGTACTGACGCGCCGCAGCCATTGGCTGTACAGCCTGGTCCGCTTGCTGGATCGCCGAGTACAGGGAGAACTCGTTGGCGTTGTCGAAGTACTTGGCCTGGACTTCGGTCGGCACCGAGCCTTCCACCTTGCTCAGCAGGTTCGACACACGCTTGTTCACCGCCGCCAGCGCTGCCGCTTCCGGCAGTTTGCGGAAGGCCTGAACCGCTTGCACACGCTGGTCGAAGTCCAGCGCCGAACCCGGCTTCAGGGCACGTACCGACAGGTACGTCGCGACATCCACGCCTTCGTCTTCGTAACGCGCACGCAGACGGTCGAAGATGAACTCCAGCACCGCGTCGTTCAGGCCGGCAGCCTTGACCTTGGCACCGAACGCATTCACGGCGAAAGCCACGGCGTCGTTCAGGTCCAGATCCAGTTGTTTCTCGATCAGGATCCGCAGCACGCCCAGTGCCGCACGGCGCAGGGCATACGGGTCTTTGCTGCCGGTCGGCAGCATGCCGATGCCGAAGATGCCGACCAGGGTGTCGAGTTTGTCGGCGATGGCCACGGCCGCACCGGTCAGGGTGGCTGGCAGTTCAGCACCGGCACCGCGCGGCATGTACTGCTCGTTCAGCGCCAGGGCAACGTCTTCCGGCTCGCCGTCATTGAGGGCGTAGTAGTAACCGGCGACACCTTGCATCTCCGGGAATTCGCCGACCATCTCGGTCGCCAGGTCGCACTTGGACAGCAGGCCTGCGCGGGCAGCCCACGAAGCGTTGCCGCCGATGCGAGCGGCGATGTACGCGGCCAGTTTCGATACGCGCTCGGCCTTGTCGTAGACGCTGCCGAGTTTTTCCTGGAACACCACGTTCTGCAGGCGATCGTTGAACGCTTCGAGCTTCTGCTTCTTGTCCTGCTTGAAGAAGAACTCGGCGTCGGTCAGACGTGGGCGAACCACTTTCTCGTTACCGGCGATGATCTGCTGCGGGTCTTTGGATTCGATGTTGGCCACGGTGATAAAACGCGGCAGCAACTTGCCATCGGCATCCAGCAGGCAGAAGTACTTCTGGTTGTCCTGCATGGTGGTGATCAGCGCTTCCTGCGGCACGTCCAGGAAACGTTCCTCGAACGAGCACACCAGCGGCACCGGCCACTCGACCAGCGCAGTCACTTCGTCGAGCAGCGCCGGTGGCACGATCGCGGTGCCTTCCTGACGGGTCGCCAGCTCTTCGGTGCGCTTGCTGATGATTTCGCGACGCTCGTTGGCGTCGGCCAGCACGTAGGCGGCACGCAGGTCTGCCAGATAGCTCGACGGCGAACCGATGCGCACGCTTTCCGGGTGGTGGAAACGGTGGCCACGGGATTCACGACCAGCCTTTTGGGCAAGGATCGTGCAGTCGATGACCTGGTCGCCGAGCAGCATCACCAGCCACTGGGTCGGACGCACGAACTCTTCCTTGCGCGCACCCCAACGCATGCGTTTCGGGATCGGCAGGTCGTTCAGCGAGTCTTCGACGATGGTCGGCAGCAGGCTGGCGGTCGGCTTGCCGGCGATGTTCTGGCTGTAGCGCAGTTTCGGACCGCTCTGGTCGATTTCGCTCAGCTCGACGCCGCACTTCTTGGCGAAGCCCAGTGCCGCTTGAGTCGGGTTGCCTTCGGCATCGAACGCGGCCTGACGCGGCGGGCCGTCGAGGTTGATGCTGCGATCCGGCTGCTGGGTGGCCAGCGCAGTGATCAGCACGGCCAGACGACGCGGCGCGGCGTAGACGGTTTTGGTCTCGTAATTCAGGCCGGCAGCTTGCAGGCCCTTGTCGATACCGGCCAGGAACGCTTCGGCCAGGGTGTTCAGGGCTTTGGGTGGCAGTTCTTCGGTGCCCAGTTCAACCAGAAAATCTTGAGCACTCATTGTGCAGCCTCCAGCTTGGCCAGTACTTCGTCACGCAGGTCCGGGGTTGCCATCGGGAAGCCCAGCTTGGCGCGGGCCAGCAGGTAGGCTTGGGCGACGGAACGCGCCAGGGTGCGAACGCGCAGAATGTATTGCTGACGCGCAGTCACCGAGATCGCCCGGCGCGCATCCAGCAGGTTGAAGGTGTGCGAGGCCTTCAGAACCATTTCGTAGCTTGGCAACGGCAGCGGCTGGTCGAGTTCGATCAGGCGCTTGGCTTCGCTTTCATAGAAATCGAACAGTTCGAACAGCTTGTCGACGTTGGCGTGTTCGAAGTTGTAGGTGGACTGCTCCACTTCGTTCTGGTGGAACACGTCGCCGTAGGTCACTTTGCCGAACGGACCGTCAGCCCAGACCAGGTCGTAGACCGAGTCCACGCCCTGCAGGTACATGGCCAGACGCTCCAGACCGTAGGTGATCTCGCCGGTCACCGGGTAGCACTCGATGCCGCCCGCCTGCTGGAAGTAAGTGAACTGGGTCACTTCCATACCGTTCAGCCAGACTTCCCAGCCCAGACCCCAGGCGCCGAGGGTCGGCGATTCCCAGTTGTCTTCGACGAAGCGGATGTCGTGGACCAGCGGGTCCAGGCCGACATGCTTGAGGGAGCCCAGGTACAGCTCCTGAAAGTTGTCCGGGTTCGGCTTCAGGACGACCTGGAACTGGTAGTAGTGCTGCAGACGGTTCGGGTTTTCGCCGTAACGGCCGTCAGTCGGACGGCGGCTTGGCTGCACGTAGGCGGCGTTCCAGGTTTCCGGGCCGATGGCGCGCAGGAATGTCGCGGTGTGGAAAGTGCCGGCGCCTACTTCCATATCGTAGGGCTGAAGTACCACACAACCTTGCTCGGCCCAGTATTGCTGGAGCGCGAGGATCAAGTCTTGGAAGGTACGCACGGCTGGCGTAGGCTGGCTCACGAAATTCACCTGTTTCTTGGGCTGCGATTTAAAGAGCGGGAGTATACCCGATTCAGTCGCACCTCCACCCCCTGGAGCCTTATGCCACGCTGCTTTTGGTGCAACGAAGATCCGCTGTACATGGCTTACCACGATCAGGAGTGGGGCACGCCGCTACGCGATGCGCAGGGTTTGTTCGAGTTGCTTTTGCTCGAAGGGTTCCAGGCCGGGCTTTCGTGGATCACCGTACTGCGTAAACGCGAGCGGTATCGCGAGGTGTTGTTCGGCTTCGACGTACAGCGCGTGGCGCAGATGAGCGACGCGGAAATCGATCAATTGATGCTCGATCCGGGGATCATCCGCAACCGCCTCAAGCTCAACGCCGCCCGACGCAACGCCCAGGCCTGGCTGGCGCTGGAGGATCCGGTGGCCTTCCTCTGGTCGTTTGTGGATAACCGCCCGGTGATCAATCATTTCAAGGATCGCAGCGAAGTCCCGGCGATCACCCCGCAGGCCGTGGCCATGAGCAAAGGCCTGAAAAAGGCCGGTTTCACCTTTGTCGGTCCGACCATCTGCTACGCGCTGATGCAGGCCTCGGGCATGGTCATGGATCACACCCAGGACTGCGACCGCTACGCGCAGCTCGTCAACGCCGGTTAGAATGGCCGCCTCGCGCACAGCACAAGATCAGGAGTGACCTGTGGAAAAGTTTAAAGGCGCCATGCTGGTTGGCGCTCTGCGGCTGTTTGCCCTGCTTCCGTGGCGGGCCGTGCAGGCCGTGGGTTCGGCGATCGGCTGGATCATGTGGAAAACCCCCAACCGTTCCCGCGATGTGGTGCGGATCAACCTCGCCAAATGTTTTCCACAGATGGACCCGGCCGAACGCGAGCGTCTGGTCGGCCAGACCCTGAAAGACATCGGCAAGTCTCTGACCGAAAGCGCCTGCGCCTGGATCTGGCCGGCCCAGCGTTCCATCGACCTGGTGCGCGAAGTCGAAGGGCTCGAAGTGCTGAAAGAAGCGCTGGCCTCGGGCAAGGGCGTGGTCGGCATCACCAGCCACCTGGGCAACTGGGAGGTGCTCAACCACTTCTATTGCAGCCAGTGCAAACCGATCATTTTCTACCGGCCGCCGAAGCTCAAGGCTGTGGACGAATTGCTGCGCAAACAACGCGTGCAACTGGGCAACAAGGTCGCTGCGTCGACCAAGGAAGGCATCCTCAGTGTCATCAAGGAAGTGCGCAAGGGTGGTCAGGTGGGGATTCCCGCGGACCCGGAACCGGCCGAATCCGCCGGGATCTTCGTGCCGTTCTTCGCCACCCAGGCCCTGACCAGCAAGTTCGTGCCGAACATGCTGGCCGGTGGCAAAGCGGTTGGGGTGTTCCTGCATGCCCTGCGGTTGCCGGACGGTTCCGGCTATAAGGTGATCCTCGAAGCGGCGCCGGAAGCGATGTACAGCACCGACACTGAGACCTCCTGCGCGGCGATGAGTAAAGTCGTCGAGCGTTATGTGGCGGCTTATCCGAGCCAGTACATGTGGAGCATGAAACGCTTCAAAAAGCGTCCGCCGGGCGAGGCGCGCTGGTACTGATAGACGATGGGCGTTTGTGGATAACCTGACCAAACGGGTTATCCACAGCCGTCACGGCTTCTGCCGTTCGAGCTTCTTCAGAAACACCGTCATTTCCTTCTCGGCCTGCTTGTCGCCATGGGCCCGGGCCGCTTCCAGCCCCTGCTCCCACGCATGACGCGCAGCCGCCATGTCACCCAGCGCCACTTGCGCTTTGCCCAACAATTTCCACGCCGCCGAGTATTTCGGATCGAAGCCGACGCAACGCTGGAAATGCTCGGCCGCTTTCGCATTCTCCCCCAGATCCAGATAACCCTTGCCTAGGCCGAAGCGCAGCAGCGAGTTATCCACACCCTTGGCGAGCATTTTTTCCAGGGATTCGATCATCGGTCTCGCCTCTTGGTCGGTCAGAAGAAACTCAGTCCTACGTGGAACAGCTTCTCCACATCGCGAATATGCTTTTTATCCACAAGGAACAGGATCACATGGTCGCCCGCTGCGATCACCGTATCGTCATGAGCGATGATCACTTCTTCATCGCGGATGATCGCGCCGATGGTGGTTCCTGGCGGCAGCGCGATGTTTTCGATGGCCTTGCCGATGACTTTGCTCGACTTCGAATCGCCATGGGCCACCGCTTCGATGGCCTCTGCCGCGCCCCGACGCAATGAGTGCACGCTGACGATATCGCCGCGCCGCACGTGGGCCAGCAAGGTGCCGATAGTCGCCAGTTGCGGGCTGATGGCGATGTCGATGTCGCCGCCCTGGATCAGGTCGACGTACGCCGGGTTGTTGATGATCGTCATCACCTTCTTCGCGCCCAGACGTTTGGCCAGCAGCGACGACATGATGTTGGCTTCGTCGTCGTTGGTCAGGGCAAGGAAGATGTCCGCGTCGGCAATATTCTCTTCCAGCAGCAGGTCGCGATCCGACGCGCTGCCCTGCAGCACCACGGTGCTGTCGAGTGTGTCGGAGAGATAACGGCAGCGCGCCGGGTTCATCTCGATGATCTTCACCTGGTAGCGGCTTTCGATGGCCTCGGCCAGCCGCTCGCCGATCTGCCCGCCACCGGCGATGACGATGCGCTTGTAGCTTTCGTCTAGACGGCGCATTTCGCTCATCACTGCGCGAATGTTCGCACGGGCGGCGATGAAGAAGACTTCGTCGTCGGCCTCGATCACGGTATCGCCCTGGGGAAGAATCGGTCGGTCACGACGGAAAATCGCGGCGACTCGGGTTTCCACATTTGGCATGTGTTCGCGCAACTGGCGCAGTTGCTGACCCACCAACGGCCCGCCGTAGTAGGCGCGCACCGCGACGAGTTGTGCCTGGCCTTCGGCGAAATCGATCACCTGCAAGGCGCCGGGATGCTGGATCAGACGCTTGATGTAGTTGGTGACGACCTGCTCGGGACTGATCAGCACGTCGACCGGAATCGCCTCGTTCTGGAACAGTTGCTCCTCGCGGGTCAGGTACGACGCTTCGCGCACCCGGGCAATCTTGGTCGGGGTGTGGAACAGGGTGTGAGCGACCTGGCAGGCGACCATGTTGGTCTCGTCGCTGTTGGTCACCGCGACTAGCATGTCGGCGTCGTCGGCACCGGCCTGACGCAGAATGTTCGGCAACGAGCCACGGCCCTGCACGGTACGGATGTCGAGGCGGTCGCCAAGATCGCGCAGACGGTCGCCGTCAGTGTCGACCACCGTGATGTCGTTGGCCTCGCTGGCCAGATGTTCAGCCAGCGAACCGCCGACCTGTCCCGCACCGAGGATGATGATTTTCATCCAGTCACTCCATTGAATCCGTTTAGCCGCGCGCGGCAGCGATCTTGATCAGCTTGGCGTAGTAGAACCCGTCATGCCCGCCCCGCTGGGCCAGCAATTGGCGACCATGGGGCTGCTTGATCCCGGCGGTGGTGGCCAGATCCAGCTCCCGGGCACCCGGTGTGCGCTCAAGGAACGCGGCGATCACTTCGGTGTTCTCGGTCGGCAAGGTCGAGCAGGTGGCGTAAAGCAGGATGCCGCCCACTTCGAGGGTTTTCCACATCGCGTCGAGCAACTCGCCTTGCAGTTGCGCGAGGGCGGCAATGTCGTCGGCCTGACGGGTCAGCTTGATGTCCGGATGGCGGCGGATCACGCCGGTGGCCGAGCACGGCGCGTCGAGCAGGATGCGCTGGAACGGTTTGCCGTCCCACCAGGCTGCCGTGTCGCGACCGTCGGCGGCGATCAGTTCGGCGTTCAGACCGAGGCGCTCGAGGTTTTCCTTCACTCGCACCAGCCGCTTGGCTTCCAGATCCACCGCCACCACGCCGGCCAGTGCCGGTTCGGCTTCGAGGATGTGGCACGTCTTGCCGCCCGGCGCGCAGCAGGCGTCCAGCACTCGCTGGCCCGGCGCGAGGTCAAGCAGGTCGGCGGCCAGTTGCGCGGCCTCGTCCTGCACGCTGATCCAGCCTTCGGCGAAGCCAGGCAGGCTGCGCACGTCGGCAGCGGCCTCCAGCACGATGCCGTCGCGGCTGAAGGTGCACGGCTGCGCGGCGATACCCGCTTCAGTCAGCAGACCAAGGTAGGCGTCACGGCTGTGATGACGGCGGTTGACCCGCAGGATCATCGGCGGATGCGCGTTGTTGGCCTCGCAAATCGCTTCCCATTGCTCAGGCCAGAAGGCCTTCAGGGATTTTTGTAGCCAGCGCGGGTGGGCGGTGCGCACCACCGGATCGCGCTCCAGTTCGGCGAAGATCGCCTCATGTTCGCGCTGGGCATTGCGCAGCACGGCGTTGAGCAAGCCTTTGGCCCACGGCTTTTTCAGCTTGTCGGCGCAACCGACAGTTTCGCCGATCGCGGCGTGCGGCGGGACGCGGGTGTAGAGCAGTTGATAGAGACCGACCAGCAACAAAGCCTCGACATCGGCGTCCGCTGCCTTGAACGGCTTCTGCAGCAGTTTTTCCGCCAGCGCCGACAAGCGTGGCTGCCAACGGGCGGTGCCGAACGCCAGGTCCTGGGTGAAACCGCGATCGCGGTCCTCGACCTTGTCCAGTTGCGTCGGCAGGGAGCTGTTGAGCGAAGCCTTGCCGCTCAGGACAGCAGCGAGTGCCTTGGCGGCGGCCAGACGCGGGTTCATTGCGCGTCCACCGCTGTACCCAGCACGGTGCCGGTGGCGAATTTCTCACGACGGCTGTTGAACAGATCGCTGAAGTTCAGCGCCTTGCCGCCGGGCAATTGCAGGCGGGTCAGACACAGCGCCTGTTCGCCACAGGCGACGAGCAGACCGTCCTTGCTGGCGCCGAGAATCGTGCCCGGTGCGCCTTTGCCTTCGGCCAGGGTCGCCGCCAGCACCTTCAGCGCTTCGCCGTTGAGCGTGCTGTGGGTGATCGGCCATGGATTGAAGGCGCGGACCAGACGCTCCAGCTCAACGGCCGGGCGGCTCCAGTCGATGCGCGCTTCGTCCTTGTTCAGTTTGTGCGCGTAGGTGGCGAGCTCGTCGTTCTGCACTTCGCCTTCCAGGGTGCCAGCGGCCAGACCGGCAATCGCCTGCACCACGGCGGGCGGGCCCATTTCGGCCAGGCGGTCGTGGAGGCTGCCGCCAGTGTCTTCGGCGCTGATCGGGGTCACGACCTTGAGCAGCATCGGTCCGGTATCCAGGCCGGCTTCCATGCGCATCACGGTCACGCCGCTCTCGGCATCGCCCGCTTCCACGGCGCGCTGGATCGGCGCCGCACCGCGCCAGCGTGGCAGCAGCGAGGCGTGACTGTTGATGCAGCCCAGACGCGGAATATCCAGCACCGCTTGCGGCAGGATCAGGCCGTAGGCCACCACCACCATCAAATCCGGTTTCAGCGCAGCGAGCTCGGCCTGAGCGTCAGCGTTGCGCAGGGTCGGCGGCTGCAACACCTGGATATTGTTTTCCAGGGCGAGCTGTTTGACCGGGCTCGGCATCAGTTTTTGCCCACGACCGGCCGGGCGATCCGGTTGGGTGTAGACCGCAACGATCTCGTAAGGGCTGTCCAGCAGGGCCTTGAGGTGTTCGGCGGCGAATTCCGGGGTGCCGGCAAAAACGATGCGCAGTGGCTCAGTCATGGGGGAGTCTCATAAAAAGAAAAAGGCTTGCCGCAGCAAGCCTTTGGAGAGGGGCATCAAGCGTTCTGGCGGTGCTGCTTTTCCAGTTTCTTCTTGATCCGGTCGCGTTTGAGCGTGGACAGGTAATCGACGAACAACTTGCCGTTGAGGTGGTCGCATTCGTGCTGGATGCACACCGCGAGCAGGCCTTCGGCGATCAGTTCGTAAGGCTTGCCGTCGCGGTCCAGAGCCTTGATCTTGACCTTCTGCGGGCGGTCGACGTTTTCGTAGAAACCCGGCACCGAGAGGCAGCCTTCCTGGTATTGCTCCATTTCTTCGGTCAGCGATTCGAACTCGGGGTTGATGAACACCCGCGGTTCTGTGCGGTCTTCGGAAAGGTCCATCACGACGATACGTTTGTGCACGTTGACCTGGGTCGCGGCAAGGCCGATGCCCGGCGCTTCATACATTGTTTCAAACATGTCATCGACCAGCTGACGCACTTCGTCGTCCACTACAGCCACAGGTTTGGCGATAGTGCGCAGACGCGGGTCCGGAAATTCGAGGATGTTCAAAATGGCCATAAGCTTGATTGCTGCACGTGTGAGGTAAAGTCGGGCGATGGCCTGGCGGGTCCGAAGATGCAGGCTACCGTTGTGAAACGTAGCTCCTTGATTTTCAGCATAGAGCAGGGAGCGAGCCACGGGGGCTCTGGCGTTTCACGCGAACGCACATAATAAAGGGATTCACCGCATGAGGAAATCACTACTCGCCCTGCTGTTTCTGGCCTCGGCCGGCGCCGCGCACGGGCAAGTGCAACTCAAGGAAGGTTTTCCACAGCAATACACGGTGGTTTCGGGAGATACGCTCTGGGACATCTCCGGTAAATATTTGCGCGAACCCTGGCAGTGGCCGCAGCTGTGGCGGGCCAATCCGCAGATCGAAAACCCCAACCTGATCTACCCCGGCGACACGCTGACGCTCAGTTACGTCAACGGCCAGCCGCGCCTGACCGTCAATCGCGGTGAGTCGCGCGGCACCATCAAGTTGTCGCCACGCATCCGCACCAGCCCGTTAGCAGAGGCGATTCCGAGCATTCCGCTCAAATCCATCAACAGCTTTCTGCTGAGCAACCGCATCGTCGACAAGGTCGAGGACTTCGACAAGGCGCCGTACATCGTCGCCGGCGATGCCGAACGGGTGCTCAGCGGCACCGGTGACCGGATCTTCGCCCGTGGCCATTTCGATCCTAACCAGCCGGTCTACGGCATCTTCCGCCAGGGCAAGGTCTACACCGATCCGCAGAGCAAGGAGTTTCTGGGGATCAACGCCGACGACATCGGCGGCGGTGAGATCGTCGCCACCGAAGGCGACGTCGCCACCCTCGCCCTGCAACGCACGACCCAGGAAGTGCGCCTGGGCGACCGCTTGTTCAGCGGCGAAGAGCGTTCGATCAACTCGACCTTCATGCCCAGCGCTCCCACCACCGACATCAACGGCCTGATCATCGATGTGCCGCGCGGCGTCACGCAGATCGGTGCGATGGACGTGGTGACCCTGAACAAGGGCAAACGCGACGGCCTGGCCGAGGGCAACGTGCTGGTGGTGATGAAAACCGGGGAAACCGTGCGTGACCGAATCACTGGCCAGCCACTGAAAATTCCCGATGAACGCGCCGGATTGCTGATGGTGTTCCGCACCTACGACAAACTCAGTTACGGCCTCGTGCTGAACGCATCGCGCTCGCTGGCGGTGCTGGACAAGGTGCGAAATCCTTAGCTGGCTTCACAAGTTACCAACAGAGTTATCCACAGCTTGTTCCGAAAGGTTCGGGCCTTATAACGATCAAGGATGATCCATGATGATGCCTGTCTCTCCATCGGTTTCCCCGGCGGAACTGGAAGCGCGCCTGCGCCTGCACCGCTTGCCGGAAATCGGTCCCAAGCGTTTCACCAAACTGTTCGAAGCCTTCGGCTGTGCCTCAAAGGCTATCAGCGCTCCCGCCAGCGCCTGGCGCTCGCTGGGCTTGCCGGCGGCTTGCGCCGAGGCCCGACGCTGCCCTGGAGTTCGTGATGGCGCCAGCCACGCATTGCGCTGGCTAGAGCGTCCGGATCAACATTTGCTGATGTGGGATCACCCGGATTATCCGGCCTTGCTGGCGCAGATTCCCGACCCGCCGCCCTTGCTGTTCGTCGCTGGCGACCCACGGATTCTGGAAAAACCGCAACTGGCGATGGTCGGCAGTCGCCGCGCTTCCCGCCCGGGTATGGACACTGCCGCTGCGTTTTCCCGCAGCCTCGCGGGGGCCGGATTTGTCATCACCAGTGGCTTGGCGCTGGGCATCGATGCCGCCGCGCATCAAGCTGCTGTCGACGTCGGCGGGCAAACGGTTGGCGTGCTCGGTACCGGTCTGGAAAACTTTTATCCACAGCGCAACCGGCGGCTGGCGGACGCGATGATTGCGTCTGGCAGTGCGGTGCTTTCGGAGTTTCCTCTGGACACCGGGCCAACGGCGAGCAACTTCCCCAGGCGCAACCGGATCATCAGCGGTTTGTCCCTTGGCGTGCTGGTTGTCGAGGCCAGCGTTGCGAGCGGTTCGTTGATCACTGCGCGGCTGGCGGCGGAACAGGGTCGCGAGGTTTACGCCATTCCGGGTTCGATTCATCACCCCGGCGCCCGGGGTTGTCATCAGTTGATCCGTGACGGAGCCGTGCTGGTGGAAACTATCGAGCACATTCTCGAAGCGCTGCGCGGCTGGCAGCACCTGCCGGTATCCACAGCTGCAGCGAATCCGGAGAACCCATTGTTGAGCCTGCTGCTCGCGGCGCCGCACACCAGCGAGGGGCTGGCCGACAGCAGTGGCTGGGCGCTGCCCAAAGTGCTGGCGGCGCTGACCGAACTGGAGATGGATGGCCGCGCGGTGTGCGAAAACGGCCGCTGGTTTGCGCGCGTGAGCTAGGTTTTACATTGAAGATCGGTAAACTGCGCGAAACCTGTTTGCGGAGAGTTTTTCATGGTCAACAGTTGGCGTGTGCAACAAGCCGCACGAGAGATTCGCGCCGGGGCGGTGATTGCCTATCCAACCGAAGCCGTCTGGGGGCTGGGGTGCGATCCTTGGAATGAAGAAGCGGTGGATCGCCTGCTGGCGATCAAGAACCGTTCGGTGGACAAGGGCTTGATCCTGGTCGCCGACAATATTCGTCAGTTCGATTTTCTGTTCGAGGATTTCCCCCAGGACTGGATCGACCGCATGGCCAGCACCTGGCCGGGCCCGAACACCTGGCTGGTGCCGCATCAGAACCTGTTGCCGGAGTGGGTGACCGGGGTGCATGACACCGTGGCGCTGCGGGTCAGCGATCATCCGCAGGTGCGGGATCTGTGCTCGCTGGTCGGGCCGTTGATTTCGACGTCGGCCAATCCACAGGGGCGACCGGCGGCGAAGAGTCGCTTGCGGGTCGAGCAATATTTCCGAGGTCAGGTCGATCTGGTGCTCGGCGGAGCGCTTGGCGGTCGCAAGAACCCGAGCCTGATTCGGGATCTGGCCACCGGCAATATCGTGCGCCCGGCCTGATACCACCCTTGGTTGATTTCGTGAGTACTCCTCGGCTTTCACGGCGAGGGGTACTACGCGTGCCTGCGATTTTTCCTTCATTTAGCTGAAGTTATAGCCCCGCGTTTTGTTTGAATTTTTCCTTTCTACGTCAGATGAATCTTTAAGTATTCAATTGTTGTAATTTTTCCGACGTTATTCTCAGAAGCCACACAGTGGCGATTTTTCTAAAACCATTCATTATTTCAATGCGCTCAGAAAACTTCGAAAAGTTAACGGCTGCGGAGAAGAAATGGATATCAGGGATTCGCAATTAACGGATTATCTGCAGGAGATTCAGGCGACCTTTAAAAGGCGTCATGAAAACTATCGCATCGTCATTCTTGAAGCAGGATCAGACACACGAGAGTTTGAACGGTTTGTTTCCCGTCATTTTCGATTGCGATTGCAACACTACATGTTGACACCCAGAGCCAGGTCACTTGAAACACGCCTGGCGATTATTTCGCGCAGTACCCACTTTCTGTTGTATCAGCACGACAGGCCCACGGCCGTATTGAGAGTGACCCCTGCGCCGTTCGAATGGGCCTCACTGGCGCAGCAGCAACTGTCTCCCGCCACGACGCTGTCGCGCCATGTCGAGTTCAGTCGCTTGATCAGTCACTCGCAAACTCAGTTCCCCATGTCGATCAACGGTCTGCTGGCCGCTGCCACGGAATGGGCGGTCACGCGGGGTTATGAGGGCGTTACCGCGCTGTGCCGATCACCGCAGCGGCGACTGTTCCAGCGCTTCGGCCTGACGCCCATCACCACCGACGCCCTTCGCATCGAACAGCGCCAACGCGGCGATTACTGGCTGCTCTCGGCTCAATGGCAGCAAATCCTCACAGCACTTCAACAGTCCGCCCACCTGCTCGCCAACCCATTGGAGACCCCCGTTGATGAATACGCCTCTCAGTTTTGAACAACAATTAAGCCTGCTCGATGAGCGAATCGAAAAATCATGGGCCGATATTCTGGAAAGTTCGCGGCTGGTGAATGCCATCCGCGAAGGCAGCGTTTCAAAAGCCTTGTATGCGATCTACATGATCCAGACTTTTCACTACACGGCGCACAATGCGCGAAATCAAGGACTGGTGGGTGTTAGACATGCGGATAATCCGGTGTATGCCAAGTTCTGCTTTGAACATGCGGCACAGGAAGTCGGTCATGAAAAAATGGCTCTGCATGATGTCATGAGTCTAGGTTTGAAGAATGAAATTTTCGATATTCCGCCAGCACTTCCGGCCACCGATGTGCTGATCGCTTATTTATATTGGATTTCCTTTACCGGTAACCCGTTACAACGGCTTGGTTATAGTTATTGGGCAGAAAATGCCTATCAGTTCATCACTCCGCTCATTAATAGCCTGAGTGAAACGCTGGCGCTCAAACCCGCGCAACTGACTTTCTTCATTGCGCATTCCGACATTGATATCGAGCACTTCAATGAAATCAAACTCATGCTGCAGCGCACCTGCAAGCGTCAGGATGACTGGGATGCGATTAGCACCGTCATGGAAACCAGTCTGCGTCTGACCGGCAACATGCTCGAGGCGGTTTATGAGCAGTTCGAGGCCTGGCAACACGGGCTGGCGCCCCGTTATGACTTCCTCCATGCGCTGGACAACCAATGACAGCCTCACACCCATGTTCAGATCAGAAGGCTGGGGGCAGACATGGCTGATTATTTCGACCGGCTCAACTACACGCTCGGCGATGAGGACACCGCGCTTGAGTACGCGATCCTGCCCAGACATGCCGGGCACGTGCTGGGTATCGCCGGATGCGGCGGCCGGCTCTTGCCGTTATTGGCCGCCGCCCCGGCACGCATGACCTGTACCGATATCAGCGCGCCGCAACTGGCGTTTACCCGATTGCGTTTTGCCCTGCTGGAACAGACGGATCACGAGTCGTTCATGGCGTTCATGGGCTATCGAATGGAAAGTATGAGGGCGCGACGCCGCTCCATCTTCCAGCAACTGGTTTTACCGCCGGCGGATCGTCGCTGGCTGTCCGTGTTTTTTCAGTCCCGACGTTGGGAAGCGCCGATCTACATGGGCGCATTCGAGCAGACCCTGAAGCGCTTGGCGAAGATCACCGGACTGTTCACCGGCAAGGCCGGCCGGGGCATTTTTCAGTTCAGCCAGCTCGAGGAGCAAACGGCGTATTACCGAAACCGCTTTCCCCTCAAGCGCTGGAAAGCCGTGATCGCTTTGCTGGGAAACGCAGCAGTCCTCAATTCGCTGCTGTACAAGGGCGCGTTTCCACCCAACAACCTGGGGATCAGTTCCCGCGCGGCGTATCTGGAAATTTTCCATACGTTGTTCACCACTCAGGTGGTCCGCGAGAGCTTTTTCCTGCAAATGCTGTTTTTCGGTGAGCTGCGTTATCCACAAGGCTTTCCGCTGGAGTGCGATCCGCAGATTTTCCAGCGGGCCCGCGAGGGGCTTCAGCAGTGCGAGTTACGCGTGGTGCAGACCGACATCCTTGACTGTGTTGCCGGGGAAACAGCCATCGATTTCGTATCGCTGTCGGACGTGCCTTCCTTTATGCCCGAAGCGGCCGGCAAGAACGTTTTGCAGCGCCTGGCACCGGCCCTGTCGGAAAACGCACAGGTGGTCATGCGCGGGCATTTGCATGTGGTGCGACCCGATTGCGCAGGTTTCTGCGATATCACCCAGCAGTACCAGGCAGACATTGCGCGAGAAAAAACCCAGCTCTGGCATGTCCAGATCTATCGCCGCACACCCTCTTTGCAGGTATCCCGATGAACACTTTTCAACCGACCGTCAATTGGGTCAAAAACCGTGTCCGGCAAGCGCGTGACGATCAGCAACAGCTATTCGATGCCGGGCTCAATGGTCTGAAACTGGCTAAACGTGAAGGCAAAGAGATCGAGCTCGACAGCGGTGAACGGCTGACCGAGTTTCTCTCGTGTTCTTATCTGGGGCTGGAGTGTGATCCTCGCTTGATTCAGGAGGCGATGCACTCCGTCGAGTCCTTCGGCGTGCAGTTCGCCGCCGCACGAACCCGGGCGCTGTTGCCACCCATGCGTGAGCTGGATGAACTGCTGAACCGGATATTTCAGGGGCATTCGGTCACCTTCAACTCGGTGGGCAGTGCGCACCTTGGCTGTCTGCCGCTTCTCGGCTCCGGCGAGATGCCCTCATATCCCATGCGTCGTGGCCCCTGCTGGGTTGTCGACCGTTCCGCTCATGCTTCGATGCAAGTGCTGCAAGGCATTCTCTGGCAATTCGGGCCGATACAGCGCCGCGATTGCAGCGATGTAGAGCAGGTGGAGGAAGCGTGCTCAACGGCGGTCGCGGCGGGTAATACGCCCATTATCCTGACCGACAGCATTGGCTCGATGCGCGGTGTTTACCCGATCAACCGGCTGCTGCAACTGGCGGAGCGTTTCGACGGTTATCTCTATGCGGATGACGCCCACGGCACCTCGATCCATGGCGTGGCTGGAGGTGGTTACGCACTGGACGCGGCGGATGAACGACAACGCGGCCGGCTGATCCTGGTGTCGTCGCTGTCGAAGGCGTTCGGTGCAACCGGTGGGGCGATCACTGTGCGCACCGAAGCGGATGCCGAAATGATCCGGCGTCATGCGTCGACCTACACGTTTGGCGGACCATTGTCAGTTGGCGGGGTGGGCGCGGCAGTTGCTTCGGGGAAAATTCATTTGTCGCCGGAATTGGGTCAGTTGCAGGTGGCGCTGTGGAGAAATATCGCCACGATCGACCGTTTGCTGGGGCCAGTGCTGGGTAATCATCACGTCGCATCCCCCATTCGTTTCGTCCGCGTCGGCGCCGAGAAAGATGCGATCAGCCTGGCGCAGCATTTGCGCCGGCAGGGTATGGCGGTCACCACCGCGCTGTTTCCGGTGGTGGCCAAGGGCGAGGCGATTCTGCGTCTGGCCATCAGCGCGAGTCACAGTCAGCGCCAGCTGGAATGTCTGGCGAACGCCGTCCGTAGCGGATTCGATGAGCTGGGCATTCGTCAGGGAGGGCGCGGCCATGAGCAATGAACTCGTCACGGATGTATCGGCCGAGGCTCTAACACACAAATTGGCTTACGCACGCTCACTGCCATGGTTTCGTGCGCTGTATCCGAAAATCCTGGAAGTACAGGGATTGGCCGATCTGCATCGACTGCCGGTTCTGGCGGTGGAAGACGAGTCCGGCGGCGGGCTGTTTTCCGCGCTCGGTGAAGCTTCACATCGAGCACTGGGTGGCGGGCTGACCCTGACCTCGGGAGGCAGCACCGGCAATCGCAAACAGATCACCCATTCCTGGGCGTTCAACGCTGCAATCGTACCCTTGGGGGCACGGATGTTCGGCGAGACGGACGAACGCCCTGAGGTGGTCATCAACTGCCTGATGGCCGGGGAAATGCAGGGCGCCTTTCAATACGCGTCGGCCATCGTCCAGCACATTGGCGCACGCCTGCTGCCTGGCGGTTCACAGATGGGCGTGCAGCGCGTTGCCGAGCTGATTCAGGCACACAAGGTGGATACGTTGATATGCACACCCTCCTTCGCCGCCGCGTTGTTCAATCATGAAACAGTCGGCGCTGTGCAATTGTGCAGCCTGCAGTGGCTTTACTACATTGGAGAATCCTGCGGTAAAACGCTGCAGGACCAGTTGGCCCGGGATTGGCCGACGCTGAAGATCCGCTCGCTGGGTTACAGCTCGACTGAGACCGGTCCCATCGGTTTTCAGTGTGCCCATCTGGACCACGGTTCTTATCACCTGCATGCCGATGCCATGTTGCTCGAAGTGGTTGATCCGCTGACCCTGCAAGCTGTGGCTGAAGAAGAAACCGGTGAGTTTTTACTGACGCCGCTGCTGCCCGATCATTTGCCGTTGCTGCGCTACCGGATCGGGGATCGTGGGCGAATCCTGCGCACAGTGACGAAGTGTGCCTGTGGCAGTCCCATGCCGGTGCTGGCGCTTGAGGGGCGGGTCGAGACATCGATCAAACTGGGTGGCGCGCTCATCACCCAGTCACAGGTATTGCACGTACTCCGGCAGCTTTTGCCGCAGTTGCAGGCCACCGATGTCCAGGTGCAGATTGATCGACGGCCCGAGGGGGCACGCATGCGTCTGGTCCTCGCCGAAGACTCACTGACAGCCGACACACGAAGCGTCATTGAAGATGCGTTGCAGGTTGAAGGACAAGCCAGCGCACTGTTCAGGTTGCCCGGTGTGCTGGGGCTGGAGGTGAAGCGTCTTGCTCGTCAGGAGTTCGAAACCACCCTGGCCGGCAAGACGCCGTTTTTTGTGACGTCTGAACAGACCCCGGCACCGTCATGAAGATGGGACGAGGTCATCGGTGGTCAGGGCAGCAGGACAGTCGAGCCCGTGGTGCGCCGCGCCGACAGTTCGGTCTGGGCTTTGGCCGCGTCAGCCAGCGGATAACGCTGGCTGATATCCACTTTCAGCTTGCCGCTGGTGATCATCCCGAACAGCTCGTCGGCCATGCGCTGCAGGTTTTCGGCGTTGTTGGCGTAGGTCGCCAGAGTTGGCCGGGTGACGTACAGCGAGCCTTTCGCCGCCAGAATCCCCAGATTCACGCCGTCAACCGCGCCCGACGCATTGCCGAAGCTCACCAGCAGGCCACGGGGCGCCACGCTGTCCAGCGAAGCCGGCCAGGTGTCCTTGCCGACGCCGTCGTAGACCACCGGGACTTTTTTCCCGTCGGTCAATTCCAACACGCGCTGGGCGACGTTTTCGTGGCTGTAGTCGATGGTTTCCCAGGCGCCATGGGCCTTGGCGAGATCGGCTTTGGCTTTCGAGCTGACGGTGCCGATCAGCTTCACGCCCAGGGCTCTGGCCCATTGGCAGGCGAGCAAACCGACGCCCCCGGCCGCTGCGTGGAACAGAATGGTTTCACCACCCTTGAGTTCGTAGGTCTGGCGCAGCAGGTACTGCACGGTCAGGCCCTTGAGCATCACGCCGGCGGCGGTTTCGAAGCTGATGGCGTCCGGCAGGTGCACCAGATTCGCTTCCGGCAAGACGTGGACGTCGCTGTACGCGCCCAACGGGCCGCTGCCGTACGCCACACGGTCACCGACCTTGAACCGGGTGACCTCGCTGCCCACGGCCTCGACGATACCGGCGCCTTCCGCACCCACACCCGACGGCAAGGTCGGTGGCGAGTAAAGACCGCTGCGGTAGTAGGTGTCGATGAAGTTCAGGCCGATGGCCTTGTTGCTCACGCGAACCTGCTGCGGACCGGGTTCGGCGGGTTGATAGTCAACGTACTCGAGCACTTCGGGGCCGCCGTGGGCGCGGAACTGGATTCGCTTGGCCATCTGCCTACTCCTTGGGTCATTTGGGAAGGTCCCTATCGAACGCTCATGCTTGATCTTCGTCAACTGCGGCGTGCCGGTTTGCGATGGTATGCTACGCGCCCATTTGCGCGGGGCGCCGCGCAGTTCCGCCCGATCCAAGGTGAAGCCATGACGACCCGCACCGACGCCGTAAAGGCCTATCTGCTCGACCTGCAAGACCGCATCTGCGCCGCGCTGGAAACTGAAGACGGCGGCACGCGCTTTGTCGAAGACGCCTGGACCCGTCCGGCCGGCGGTGGCGGTCGGACCCGGGTGATCGAGAACGGCACGGTGATCGAAAAGGGCGGCGTCAACTTTTCCCACGTCTTCGGCAGTGGCCTGCCACCGTCTGCCAGTGCCCATCGGCCGGAGCTGGCCGGGCGTGGTTTCGAAGCCCTTGGCGTGTCGCTGGTGATCCATCCGCACAACCCGCATGTGCCGACGTCCCACGCCAACGTACGTTTTTTCATCGCCGAGAAGGAAGGTGAAGAACCGGTCTGGTGGTTCGGCGGTGGCTTCGACCTGACCCCGTACTACGGCAACGAAGAAGACTGCATCCACTGGCACCGCGTCGCCGAACAGGCCTGCGCGCCGTTCGGCCCGGACGTCTACCCGCGCTACAAGGCCTGGTGCGACACCTACTTCCACATCAAGCATCGCCACGAGCCGCGCGGCATCGGTGGCCTGTTCTTCGATGACCTGAACGAGTGGGACTTCGACACCAGTTTCGCCTTCATGCGCGCCATCGGCGATGCGTACATCGACGCTTATCTGCCGATCGTGCAGCGACGCAAGAACGATGCGTTCACCGCCAAGCAGCGCGAGTTCCAGGAATTCCGTCGCGGCCGTTATGTCGAGTTCAACCTGGTTTACGACCGTGGCACCCTGTTCGGCCTGCAATCGGGCGGGCGCACCGAGTCGATCCTGATGTCGCTGCCGCCGCAAGTGCGCTGGGCCTACGACTGGAAAGCCGAGCCGGGCAGCGAAGAAGCGCGCCTGACCGAGTACTTCCTGCAAGATCGCGACTGGCTGGCCCAGGCCTGAGGATTTCCGATGGATCGTTACGTCGTTTTCGGTAACCCGATCGGCCACAGCAAGTCGCCGATGATTCACAAACTGTTCGCCGAACAAACCGGGCAAAGCCTCGACTACAGCACCCTGCTGGCGCCGCTCGACGATTTTTCCGGCTGCGCAACGGCGTTTTTCCAGGAAGGTCGCGGCGCCAACGTGACCGTACCGTTCAAGGAAGATGCTTATCGCCTGGCCAACAGCCTGACCGCCCGCGCCGAACGCGCGGGTGCGGTGAACACCCTGAGCAAACTGGCCGACGGCAGCCTGCTCGGCGATAACACCGACGGCGCCGGTCTGGTGCGGGATCTGACGGTCAACGCCGGGTTCAGCCTCACCGGCAAACGCATTCTGCTGCTCGGCGCCGGTGGCGCAGTGCGCGGTGCGCTGGAGCCGTTGCTGGCGGAGAAACCGGCCTCGGTGATCATCGCCAACCGCACGGTGGACAAGGCCGAGCTGCTGGCCGAACTGTTCTGTGATTTGGGACCGGTGTCGGCCAGTGGTTACGACTGGTTGCGCGAGCCGGTGGACGTGATCATCAACGCCACCTCCGCCAGCCTCACCGGCGACGTGCCGCCGATTGCCCCAAGCCTGATCGAGCCCGGCAAGACGCTGTGCTACGACATGATGTACGGCAAGGAACCGACCGCGTTCTGCCGCTGGGCCAGCGAGCATGGCGCAGGCGTGGTGATGGACGGCTTGGGCATGCTGGCCGAACAGGCTGCCGAAGCGTTCTTCCTGTGGCGCGGTGTGCGTCCGGACACTGCGCCGGTTCTGGCGGAATTGCGTCGGCAGTTGGCGCTGTAAGGCGCCCTCAGTCCTCGAACCGGATCGGGCATTTCTCCGGCCCTTCGAGTTTGCGCAACTCCTCCACCACCTGCGGTCGCGCCTGACGCAAGGTCAGGCTGCGATCCTGGCGCAGAAGCCGCCGGGCTTCCTGATGGAGCATTTCCACGCCTGAATAGTCGATGAAGTTGATCTGCTGCGCCTCGATCACCACCCGCGCGCCATGCATCCGTTGCAGGCGTACTTGCAGGTAGTGGCTCGCGCCGAAAAAGATCGACCCGCCGACCCGCAACACATCGTCTTCACCATCGCGCCAATGCTGCACCCTCGGCTGCGAAGTGCGCTTGAGGTAGAAAAACAACGAGGCCAGCACGCCGGCATAGATCGCCGTCTGCAATTCCAGCAGCAACGTGGCGACGCAGGTCAGGCTCATCACCACAAATTCCGCCCGGCTGACCCGCAGCAACGCGCGAATGCCGCGATGATCCACCAGTCCCCAGGCGATCAGCAGAATGCTGCCGGCCATGGCCGGGATCGGAATGTGCGCGATCAGCCCGGCACCGAAGATCGCGAACAACGCCACCCACAACGCCGAAAACACCCCGGCCAGCGGCGAACAGGCCCCGGCCTCGTAGCTCAGCCCGGAACGGGTGAACGAGCCGGCCGACAACGATCCCGAAAAGAACGCCCCGACAATGTTCGAAAGACCCTGGGCGCGGACTTCCTGGTTGGCGTCGAGCAGCTGTTGCGAGCGTGCGGAAATTGAACGGGCAATCGACAGGCTGGTGACCAGCCCGAGCATGCCCACCGCCACGGCGCTGGGCAGCAGGCGCAGGATCAGGTCCATATCCAGCGGCAATCCACTGAACGGCGGCAAGCGCCCGACAAACGCGCTGACCAGTTGAACATGGCCGAACATCGCCGGCCACAGCCACACCACCAGACTGCCGAGGACCAAGGTCATCAACAGCGTCGGCCAGCGCGGCAGCCATTGTTTGAGCAAGGCGCCAACCACCACCGTGGCCGCACCGAGGACCAGCGATGGTTTATCCACAGTCCCGAGATGGCGAAGCAAATCCATCAGGCTGGCCAGCGCCGTGGCCTTGGCCGGCAGATCCAGCCCCAGCAGGTTCGGCAATTGACCGATCGCAATCACCACCGCCGCGCCGAGGGTGAAACCGAGCACAACGGAATGCGAGACGAAATTTACCAGCGCGCCGAAGCGCAACAGGCCGAGCAGCCACTGGAAAATCCCGGCAAGGAAGGTCAGCAGCAGGATCAGGGTGATGTAGTCCTGTGACGCAGGCACGGCCAACGGACTGACACTGGCGAACAGCACAATCGAAATCGCTGCTGTCGGGCCGCAGATCAGATGCCACGACGAGCCCCACAGGCAGGCGATCAATACCGGGACGATGGCGGCATAGAGCCCGTATTCCGGTGGGAGACCGGCGATCAGGGCGTAGGCAATCGACTGGGGCAACGCGAGAATCGCCCCGCTGAGCCCGACGACCAGGTCCCGCCCGACGCTGGCGCGAGTCTGCCGGGGCAGCCAGGTCAGGAAGGGGAAAAGTGAGCGACGGCTGGGGAGGGCCATGGATCCTCTCGGGTGAAATTTTGCGCATTGTACGCAGCCCGGGACGCGGAGCGTCCATTGCGGCATTCCCACGCAGAGCGTGGGAACGATCGGCCCGCGCAGTTACAGTTTGGCTTTAACGGCCGGCAACGCATCTTTGCCGTCCACGGTCTTCACCCCATCAAGCCACTTGTCCAACACCGCCGGATTCGCCTTGATCCACGCCTTCACCGCCTCCGCATTGCTGACCTTCTTGTTCACCACCTCGGCCATGATGCTGTTCTCCATCTCCTGAGTGAACGAAAGATTGGTCAGCAATTTACCCACATTCGGACAGGCCTCGGCGTAGCCCTTGCGGGTCAGGGTGTAGACGCTACCCGTGTCGCCAAAGTACTTCTCGCCACCCTTGAGGTAATGCATTTTCAGCTGCACGTTCATCGGGTGCGGAGTCCAGCCGAGGAAGGTGACGAACTTCTGCTTCTTCACCGCCCGCGAGACTTCGGCCAGCATCGCCTGTTCGCTGGACTCGATCAGCTTCCACTGGCCCAGGTCGAAGTCGTTCTTCTTGATGATCTCCTGCAGCGAGATGTTCGCCGGCGCGCCGGAGCCGATGCCGTAAATCTTCTTCTCGAATTTATCGGCGTACTTATTCAGGTCGGCAAAGTTATGCACACCCGCGTCCCACACGTAATCCGGCACGGCCAGGGTGAATTCGGTGCCGTCGAGGTTCTTCGCCAGTTGGGTGACGTCACCGGTGGCGACGAACTTGTCGTAGAAGCCCTGCTGCGCCGGCATCCAGTTGCCGAGGAACACGTCGACCTGCCCGTCCTTCAAGCCGCCGAAGGTGATCGGCACCGCGAGCGTGTCGACCTTGGCCTTGTAGCCCATGCCCTCCAGCAGAAACCCGGTGATGGCGTTGGTCGCGGCGATGTCGCTCCAGCCGGGGTCGGCCATTTTCACCGTGTCGCAGCTCTCGGCGAACGCGGATGCGCTGCCCAGTGCCAGCAGACTGACCGTCACGACTGTGGATAACTTGACCATGGACTTCCCCTTAACGTTATTGGTTTTGGCAGGGTTGTGGATAACGGGCCTTGCGCTCCAGGTCATCGAGGTCGATGTGGTTGCGCATGTACTGCTGACTGGCGTCCACCAGCGGCTGGTGATCCCAGCTCTTCAGCTTGCCGATCGTCAGCGCCTCGGAGACGAAGCGCCGGCGACGCTGGCTTTCGAGGACTTCACGGTGGATCGCCGGGATGTCCCACTTGGCCCGTGCTTCAGCAAGAAAATCGTCGAAAAGCTGGCGATGTTGCGGTGATTGGCTGAGTTCTTCCTGCTCGCGCGGATCGTTATCCACATCGAAGAGTAGGCAAGGGTCGGTTTCGCTGTAGATAAATTTGAAGGCGCCACGGCGGATCATCATCAGCGGGCTGACAGTGCCTTCGGCCATGTATTCGCCGAATACCTCGTCGTGACCGCCCTGCCCTTGCAGATGCGGCACCAACGAACGGCCGTCCAGCGGCAGGTTCGGCTCCAAGCTGCCGCCAGCCAGTTCGACGAAGGTCGGCAACAGGTCGGCGGTGGAGACGGCAGCGCTCACACGGCCCGATTTGAACTGCCCGGGCGCACTTATCAACAGGGGCACCCGCGCGGCCATTTCGTACCAGTGCATTTTGTACCAGAGGCCCTTCTCTCCCAGCATGTCGCCATGGTCGCCGGAGAACACGATGACGGTGTCGTCCGTCAGCCCACAATCTTCGAGGGTTTGCAGAAGTTTGCCGACGTTGGCGTCGATATAACTGCATGCACCGAAGTACGCGCGGCGTGCGTCGCGGATTTTATCCACAGGCAGCGGCTTGTCCCACAGGTCGTAGACCTTGAGCAAACGCTGGGAGTGCGGATCGAGTGAATGCTGATCCGGCGTCGTCGGAAGCGGGATATTCGCATCGTCGTACAAATCCCAGAACGCCTTGGGAATCGTGTACGGATCGTGAGGGTGAGTCATCGACACGGTCAGGCAGAACGGCTGATCGCCGTCCTCGCGGATATGGTCGAACAGGTATTGCTGAGCCCTGAACACCACCTCTTCATCGAAATCGAGCTGGTTGGTACGCACGCACGGGCCGGCCTGAAGCACCGAAGACATGTTGTGATACCAGCTCGGCCGCACGTCGGGCTCGTCCCAATTCACCGCCCAGCCGTAGTCGGCCGGATAAATGTCACTGGTCAGGCGCTCTTCGTAACCGTGCAGTTGATCGGGGCCGCAGAAATGCATCTTGCCCGACAGCGCGGTGCGATAACCGAGGCGGCGCAGGTAATGCGCGTAAGTGGGAATGTCGGCGGGGAAATCGGCGGCGTTGTCGTAGGCGCCGATCTTGCTCGGCAACTGGCCGCTGACCAGGGTGAAGCGCGAAGGCGCGCACAGCGGGCTGTTGCAGTAGGCGGCATCGAACACCACGCCTTGTTCGGCGAGGCGGCTGAGATTCGGCAGTTTGATCGGCGATGGGCCGTAGAACGGCAACATTGGCGCGGCCATTTGATCGGCCATGATGAAAAGAATGTTCTTGCGCTTCATGTGATCGCGGCATTCCATAGTGAATATTTATGCGACATTGCTGCGATCGAGCATGGATTCCCCGCAATATCCGGTAAAGCCCGCGCCGGACAATGACTAGGATAAGCACAGCTTATGTATGAAGCCCTCGGTGTTTTGTCGCTGGACCTGTTGCGCGCCTTCGAGGCGGCGGCCCGTCATCGCAGTTTTACCGCTGCGGCGGTGGAGCTCGGCACGACGCAACCGGCGATCAGTCAGCAGATCAAACGGCTGGAGGAACAGCTCGGAACGCGACTGTTCGATCGCATCTACCGGGGCATCGAACTGACCGAGGTCGGCTCGATCCTGTTCGAGCAGGTTACCCTCGGTTTGCAGAATATCGACGCAGGATTGAGCGCGATCAGCACGCAACAGCAACATGAAGTGCTGCAGGTCGCCACCGATTTCGCTTTCGCCGCGTATTGGCTGATGCCGCGTCTGCACCGCTTCCATGAAGCTAATCCACAGGTGGACGTGAGCCTGGTCACCAGCGAACGCAATCACAACATGCTGCGTCCGGATATCGACGTTGCCGTTCTGTTCGGCGACGGTCGCTTCAAACAGGGCGAAAGTCACTGGTTGTTCAGCGAAGAAGTGTTTCCGGTGTGCAGCCCGCAACTGCTCAAGGATCGCCCCCTGCCCTTGCCGGCCCAGGCATTGATGGAGTTTCCGCTGCTGCACCTGCGCGGGGAAAACAGCAGTAACTGGTTCGATTGGAGCGGTCTCTTCCGCGCACTGAACATCAGCACGCCGCCAGCCCCGGGCCAGCTGCGCTTCGACAATTACACCTTGTTGATTCAAGCCGCGATTGGCGGTCAGGGTGTGGCGATCGGCTGGCGGCACCTTGTGGATAACTTGCTTACCCAGGGTCTGCTGTGCCGGCCGATCGCCGAAACCACCCTGTCGCGCCTCGGTTATTACGTGGTGCTGCCGCAGCGCAAACGCCGGGGCGCGTTGATCCAGACGTTCGTGGATTGGCTGATGGCTGAACAGGCGAGCAGCGCCGAATCCCTGGCCGGGCTGGCGCTGCCGTCGATTGCGGTGTAACGGATCAAGAGGCGGCGACAAAATCCAAGTGCTGGCGCAGATGCAAATTCAGCCGCAGCTCATCGGCAATGCCCACCGCCACCCGGTTCAGGCGCTCCAGCGGTTCGGCCAGACCCGGTTCGAGCGTGCGGCCGACCTGATTGAAATGCTCGATCGTCAGCCCGGCGACGCTGCGCGGTGCGTTCACCAGCGTCCAGTGCAGCGGGCTGCTTTGCAGGGCTTCGCGCACTTCTTCGGCGGCGTGGCGTTGCAATGGGTCTGCGTTTTCCGGGTCGTCCAGGGCTTCGAATTCGCCGATGACAAACAGCCGCGAGACGTTCGCCGCCTGCAGTCCGTCGATCAGCGCATCCACCGCCAGCACCTGTTCCACCGGCCCCAGCACCACGGATTTCTCGACATGATCGCTGATCAGCGGCAAGCCCGGCGCATTCAGCAGGCAGATCACTACCGAGCTGCCGGCGACACTCTGGTTGACCCGCTCGGCATCGAGCAGATCGCCGCTTTTGGTGCGCAGCCCCGGCCGTGGCGCGAGCGCCGTCAGATCGTCGAGGATCGCGATGACTTCGTGCTGGCGACGCAGCAGTTCAGCCATCAACGCACTGCCCAGGCTACTCATGGCACCATAGAGCACCACTTTCACCGCCGGGGTTTCGGCATTTTTCATGGCTGAGGTCCCTTTTGTTTTCCCTTGTATGGCGTGTGACATACGGGCAACGCCGAGGGTTCGAACCGATTCAGAGGGTTTGCGATGCAGACGATCAAGGGTTATCACGCCCATGTTTATTACGACGCCAGCACGATCGAACAGGCGCGGGCGCTGTGTGAGCAGGCCGCGCAATTATTCCCATTGAAGATGGGCCGCGTGCATGAACGTCCGATCGGCCCGCACCCGGACTGGAGCTGCCAGTTGGCCTTCGGCCCGGAGCTGATCGGCGACGTGCTGCCGTGGCTGGCGCTCAATCGCAAGGGTTTGGTGGTGTTCCTGCACCCGGACACCGGCGATGACTTGCTCGATCACACCGAACACGCGATCTGGATGGGCGCGATGCGGCCGCTGGATCTGTCTGTTTTTTAATCAGATGGTTTCTTCGGGCTCGCCCGGCAAATGCTCGTCCAGGTGCAGCCACGGCAACTGGCTGTCGGTCCAGATATGCCGCTCGGCGGCGGCCTGCTCCGGGTGATCCAGTGTGGCAATCGTCAGATCGATGCTCTCGGGACTGAGCAACGTTACCAGCGCCAGTTGTGCGCCGCAGTTCGGACAGAAGAACCGGGCGCAACTGGTCGATGAGTCATAGCGCGAAGGCGTCCCCGCCAGCCACTGGAAGTTCGCCGCCGGCAGCGTGATCCAGGTAGTGACGATGCCACCGCTGACCTTTCGACAGATCGAACAATGACAGTGGGCGATGTCCTGCAACGCGCCGCTGAACTGATAGCGGATATGTCCGCAATGGCAGCCACCGCCGTGCAACTCAGTCATCGCCCTGCCCTCCGCTTCCCGTGTTCATTGACTCTAGCCCGCATCCGACGGCCGGTTGGCCGTTCGCCCAAAGCTTTCTTGCGCGAAAGGTAGCTGAAAGGTTCCCCGATTAGGATCGCCCCCACTGCCGGCAACAGACCGGTTGGCCAACGCGTGTGATTGCTCGCACGACAGGCCCAATTAACAACAACAATGGTGATTCTGATGTCCTCTGTAACCCGCCTCCTCGCTGCAACTCCGCCCGTACGCCTCGTGCTTCCCGTTCTGCGCTGATCCCGCCGATCCGCTCACTTACCTAGCCGCGCTACGCCTGGAGTATTCCCATGCTGACTTTCCTTGGCTTCGCCATGGTCATCACGTTCATGTTCCTGATCATGACCAAGCGCCTGTCTGCGCTGATCGCTCTGATCATCATCCCGATCCTGTTCGCTTTGTTCGGTGGCTTTGCGCCGAAGATCGGCCCGATGATGCTCGAAGGTATTACCAAGCTTGCGCCGACCGGCGTGATGCTGATGTTCGCGATTCTGTATTTCGCCCTGATGATCGACTCCGGCCTGTTCGACCCGGCCGTGCGCAAGATCCTCAAACTGGTCAAGGGCGACCCGCTGAAAGTTTCGGTCGGCACCGCCGTACTGGCGCTCGTCGTTTCCCTCGATGGTGACGGCGCGACCACTTACATGATCTGCGTGGCCGCCATGCTGCCGCTGTACAGCCGCATCGGCATGAGCCCGCGGATCATGGCCGGTCTGATCATCCTCGCCGGCGGCGTGATGAACATGACCCCATGGGGTGGCCCGACCGCCCGTGCCGCCAGTGCGCTGCACGTGGACCCGTCGGACATTTTCGTACCGATGATCCCGGCGATGGCTGCCGGTGTGGTGGCGATCCTGATCATTGCCTACTTCTACGGCAAACGTGAGCGTGCGCGTCTGGGCGAGCTGCACCTGATCGGCGACGAAATCGATCACAGCGAAATCAGCGTTTCGCAATTCCCGGATGCCCGCCGTCCGAAACTGATCTGGTTCAACGGCCTGCTGACCCTGGCCCTGATGTGCACTCTGATCGCCGGCCTGTTGCCGCTGCCGGTGCTGTTCATGGTGGCGTTCAGTATTGCCATGATCGTCAACTACCCTTGCCTGCAAATGCAGAAGGATCGCGTCGCCGCCCACGCCGGCAGCGTGCTGTCGGTGGTCAGTCTGATCTTCGCGGCAGGCATTTTCACCGGTATCCTGTCGGGCACCGGCATGGTCGATGCGATGTCGAAAAGCCTGCTGGCGGTGATCCCTGATTTCCTCGGCCCGTACCTGGCGGTGATCACGGCGCTGGTGAGCATGCCGTTCACGTTCTTCATGTCGAACGATGCGTTCTACTACGGTGTGTTGCCGGTGTTGTCCGAAGCGGCCAGCCATTACGGCATCACCGCGGTGGAAATGGCCCGTGCCTCGATCGTCGGTCAGCCGGTTCACCTGCTGAGCCCACTGGTGCCGTCGACATACCTGCTGGTCGCACTGGCGGGGATCGAGTTCGGCGATCATCAGCGTTTCACCCTGAAGTGGGCAGTGCTGGTCTGCCTGTGCATACTGGTCGCAGCCTTGCTGTTGGGGACTTTCCCGCTGTTCAGCACGTTGTAACGGCACCAAACTCACCAGGACGCCAGCTGATTGCTGGCGTCCTGGTTTAACACTCGCTCAAAGGAATACACATGGAATGGCTGACCAACCCTGAGATCTGGGTTGCCTTCTTCACCCTGACCGCCCTGGAAATCGTTCTGGGCATCGATAACATCATCATGATTTCGATCCTGGTCAGCCGCATGCCCAAACACATGCAGCAGCGCACCCGGATCTTCGGTCTTGGCCTGGCCATGATCACGCGGATCCTGTTGCTGCTGTCGATCACCTGGGTCATGCGCCTCACCGCCGACCTGTTCGAAGTGTTCGGCCAGGGCATTTCCGGTCGCGACCTGATCCTGTTCTTCGGTGGCCTGTTCCTGCTGTGGAAAAGCTCCCAGGAGATGTACCACGCGCTGGAAGGTGAAGATGAGAGCGGCGACGAGCCTTCGGGCAAGGGCGGCAATTTCCTCTACACCATCATCCAGATCGCGATCATCGACATCGTGTTCTCGCTGGACTCGGTGATCACCGCCGTCGGCATGGTGTCCCACGTTCCGGTCATGGTTGCGGCGATCATCGTGGCCGTGCTGGTGATGATGCTGGCCTCGGGCAAGATCAGCGAGTTCATCGACAAGCACCCGTCGCTGAAAATGCTCGCGCTGTCGTTCCTGCTGGTGGTCGGCACCGTGCTGATTGCCGAATCGTTCGACGTGCACGTACCGAAAGGCTACGTCTACTTCGCCATGGCGTTCTCGCTGGCGGTCGAAGCGATCAACATCAAGATGCGCACCGCCATTGCGAAAAAACGCAAACAGCAGGATCCGGTGAAACTGCGCAAGGATATTCCGGGTCAGTAACCCGAACGCTGCGCAACAGATCAAAGGGCCTTCGGGCCCTTTTTTCATGGCTGCATGAACCTGTTTTCATGACACTTTTGTTTCAATCCCCGCTTTAGCTGTGCAATGCTGGCGCCCAGACCGTTAGCCAACTACAGCTTAAGTATCAGAACGTAGAAATTGCGCGGTACCGTCCACTTGCCCCTCTGGGGCGCTGCCATTACAGGGGGTCTGCATGCTCACCCTGCTCAATCTGCTTTCTGCCGTGGCCCTGCTGATCTGGGGCACGCACATCGTCCGAACCGGCATCCTGCGGGTGTACGGCACCAATCTGCGCCACGTGATCGGCCAGAACATGTCCAAACGCTGGCTGGCCTTTGTCGCCGGCATCGTCGTCACCGCGATGGTGCAGAGCAGCAACGCCACCGCCATGCTCGTGACGTCCTTTGTCGGTCAGGGCCTGATGGCGTTGACCCCGGCCCTGGCGACCATGCTCGGTGCCGATGTCGGTACGGCGCTGATGGCGCGGGTGCTGACGTTCGACCTGTCGTGGCTGTCGCCGCTGCTGATTTTTATCGGGGTGATTTTCTTTCTGTCGCGCAAACAGACGCGGCTCGGGCAGATGGGCCGCGTGTCCATCGGGTTGGGGCTGATCATTCTGGCGCTGCAACTGATCGTCGAGGCCGCTGCGCCGATCACCCATGCCCAAGGGGTGAAGGTGATTTTTGCGTCGCTGACCGGCGATATCCTGCTCGACGCCCTGGTCGGCGCGTTGTTCGCGATGATTTCCTATTCCAGCCTCGCCGCCGTGCTGCTGACCGCCACGCTCGCCGGCGCTGCGGTGATCAGTCTGCCGGTGGCTATCGGTCTGGTGATCGGCGCCAATATCGGCAGCGGCGTGCTGGCGTTCATGAGCACCAGCATGCAGAACGCCGCCGGCCGGCAGGTGGCGCTGGGCAGCCTGCTGTACAAACTGATCGGGCTGCTGCTGATCATTCCGGTACTCGACCCGCTGGTGCACTGGATCGACAGCCTGGATTTCAGCCCGCAGGAAATGGTCATCGGCTTCCACCTGCTCTACAACACCGCGCGTTGCCTGATCCTGCTGCCGAGCGTCGGGCCGATGGCGCGGCTGTGCGCCTGGCTGCTGCCGGAGCGGCCGGAGGTCAACGGCACCGCCAAGCCGCGTCACCTCGACGCCACCGCGCTGGTCACGCCGAGTCTGGCGCTGGCCAACGCCGCTCGGGAAACCCTGCGCATGGGCGACCTGATCGACAACATGCTCGACGCGACCCTCGACGTGCTGCGCGGCAAGCAGACCGCCATCACTCAGGAAATGCGCAAGCTGACCGATGATGTCGAAGCGCTGTACAGCGCGATCAAGCTGTACCTGGCGCAGATGCCCCGCGAAGATCTCGGCGAACAGGACAGTCGACGCTGGGCGGAGATCATCGAGCTGGCGATCAACCTCAAACTGGCCAGCGACCTGATCGAACGCATGCTGCGCAAAGTGCAGCAGCAGAAGACTTCTCAACGCCGGTCGTTCTCCGAAGACGGGCTGGAAGAACTGGCCGGGCTGCACCAGCAACTGATCGCCAACCTGCGGCTGGGGCTGTCGGTGTTCCTCAGCGGCGACAAGGAAAGCGCCCGCCAGTTGCTGCGCGAGAAACGTCGCTTTCGCGCACAGGAACGGCGTCTGGCCCACGCCCATGTCAGCCGGTTGCAACGTAAGATCGTGCAGAGTATCGAGACCAGTTCGTTGCACCTGGAGTTGATTGCCGACATGAAACGCCTGAACTCGCTGTTCTGCAGCAGCGCCTATGTGGTGCTGGAAACTTCCGATACCGGCGCGCTGGCGGCGGACGATATGGCGGACATCACGCATTCGCCTTGAACGTCTGGGGTTGTGGTCAGTCAGTAACTCAAGGTTCGGCCTCGCAGCCGGACTGACGACACGGATCTCCAATTCAGCCGTATGGAAGCTCGTTATGCGTTGCCTGTTGTTCGCCTGTCTGTTGCTCGGTTCCCTGCCCGCTTTCGCCCTGGATCGTTTTCAGGTCGAAGGCTATGCGCTGCCCAACGGTCTGCAATTGCTGCTCAAGCCCGGCACCGAGCGTGGGCACGTGGCGATCCGCTTGGTGATCGGCGTCGGTCTGGACGATTTCGACTGCAATGAAAAAGAGCTGCCGCACCTGCTCGAACACTTGCTGTTCAGCGGCATCGACGCCACCGGCGAAGGCGGTCTCGAAGAGCGCATGCAGGCCCTCGGTGGTGACTGGAACGCCTTCACCAGCAACGCCGACACCACCTTCGTCATCGAAGCCCCGGCGAAAAACCAGCGCAAGGTCCTCGACCTGCTGCTGGACCTGCTGACCCAGACCCGCTTCGACGACAACGCGATCAACGCTGCCAAGCGAGTGGTCGAGCGTGAGGACGGCGGTCATTACACCCGGCTGCAACGCTTTCTCGACCGGCAGGACCTGGGCCACACCGCGAGCAATCAGCTGGCGGTCGAACTGGGCATCAAATGCCCGCAGCGGGCCGAGGTCGATGGCCTGACCCGCGAACAGCTGGAGAAGGTACGCAAGGCCTGGTACGCGCCGAACAACATGACCCTGATCGTCGTCGGCGACCTCGATAAATTGCTGCCGGCCTATCTGGAACGGGCGTGGGGCGCGCTGGAAGCGGTCGAGCCGAGCGAACACCGTCCGCTGCCGGACATCCGCGCCAGCGCCGCTCACGAACGCACGATCACTCGCGGTTTCATCGGCAACAGCGCCAAGCTGCACTGGCTGGTGCCGGAGCCGGTGCTGGACGATCAGTACGACGAAACCTTCGACCTGCTCAAGGAATACCTGGAGTGGGCGTTGTACCGCCAACTGCGCCTGAACCACGGTTTGTCCTACGGGCCGTGGGCCGAACGCGAGGTGTTCGGTGGCGTCGGCTTCATGAGCCTCAACGCCGACCTGGATCGCGGTGACATCGCCGAAGCCGAACAAGTGCTGGAAGACCTCAAGGCCGACCTGCTGAAAAACGGCCTCGACGCCGACACCTTCAATCGCTTGAAACAAGCCGCCATCGCCCACCAGGCCTGGGCCGTGCAAGGCACCAGCGCCATGGCCGACTATTACTGGAGCGCGTTGGGCGACTACGAGGACGGGCGCTTTGCCGATCCTGCGCGGGAGCTGCAAGGCGTGACGCTGGAGGCGGCGAACAAGGCCATGCGCGAGTTGTTGCTGCAACCGGGTTATCTGCGGATCGAGAAACCGCTGCTCAGCGACGATCAGGTGTTGTGGCTGCTGGCGGGCGGATTGGGCGTGCTGGTGCTGATTCTGCTTGGCTGGCGCCTGCATCGGCGCAAGTCCGTGGATCCAGACTGACCGGCAGCCTCGCCACACGGCCCGGCGGGCGGTACTCTGTCGGGGTTTTTTCCTCGACTGTCGTGAACCGCCCAAATGTCTAAATTGACCCTACTGATCCAGCGCATTCTCGAACTGATGAAGCGCTACCCCGGGGTCATTGCGCTCGGCGGTTTCATCTCCGGGGTCGGCAGTTTCATTCTGGTCGACCGGCAACAGGGGCTGGCGAGCTGGATCACCACGATCATGCTGCTGAGCTGGATCTGGCTGATGCTGGAAAACAGCCTGACCAAGCTGTTCACGCGGATCTTCAAACGGGAAATCCCCCAGCCGCTGCTGCGTTACGCGACGCAGATGATCCACCAGGAAAGCCTGTTTTTCGTCCTGCCGTTCTTCTTCATCACCACCACCTGGAACAGCGGCCAGCTGTTTTTCACCGGGCTGCTGTGCATCGCGGCGCTGATCTCGATCGTTGACCCGCTCTACTACAAATGGCTGGCGCCACGGCGCTGGGCGTTCCTCGCGCTGCACACCCTGACCCTGTTCGCCGCCCTGCTCACCGCGCTGCCGGTGATCATGCACCTGACCACCTCGCAAAGCTTCAAATGGGCGCTGGGGATTGCGGTGGTGTTGTCGTTCCCGAGCCTGGCGTCGATCTTCCCGATCCGCACCGTGCGCAATGCGCTGGCGATCCTGTGTATCACGGTCGGCATCGGTGGCGTCGGTTGGGTTCTGCGTTCGTGGGTGCCGCCGGCGACGCTGTGGATGACCGACGTGGCGATCAGCACTCAGGTGCAGGACCGGGTTCCGGGCGCCAGCCTCAAGGAAGTCAGCGCCGAACAGATCCGTGGCGGCGGGCTCTATGCCTACACCGCGATCAACGCGCCGCGCGGGCTTGATGAGCGGATTTATCACGTCTGGCAATTCAACGGCAAAGAGGTCGACCGCATCGCCCTCGACATCCACGGCGGGCGCAAGGAGGGCTACCGGGCCTGGACTCACAAACAGAATTTCCCCGGCAACCCGACAGGCAAGTGGCAGGTGCGGGTGTTGACCGAGGACGGTCAGGTGATTGGCGTGCTGCGCTTCGAAGTCACGGACAGCACACCGACCAAAGAAAAGTAACCGTGTTCGTGCTATTACGTAGGTTCGTCTCAAAAGCCGAACAAGCACGGAGCTTATGACCAGCAGCCCAATGACCGGCAGTGCCCGCCTGGACACCTCGATCACCCCTGCCCGCCTGCGGGTCACCGGGGACTGGACGCTTGCCCATTACGCCGACCTCAAGCAACTGAGCGAAACGCTCCACGGCCAGTACGACGCCAACACCCCCATCGACCTCAACGGCCTCGGCGCCCTCGACACCGCCGGCGCGTCGCTGCTCGTCGAACTGCTCGGCTCCGAGCGGCTGGGAAAATCCGCCGAACACCCTGACTGCACGATTTCCAGCGCCGACCGCGCCTTGCTGCAAACCGTGTATCGCTCGCTGACCGACTTCTGCGTGCCGATCAAGGAACCGGAAATCAGCGTCAGCGTGCAATTGCTGACCCGTATCGGCCGGGCCGTTGATACGGTCTGGCAGGACACTTTGCAGCTGCTCGGTTTCGTCGGCCTGATCCTCGAAACCATCGCTCGCAGCCTGTTCCGGCCCAAGCGCTGGCGGATCACGCCGATGATCGCCCACATCGAACAGACCGGCCTCGACGCCGCGCCCATCGTCGCGTTGCTGACCTTTCTGGTGGGCGCGGTGGTGGCGTTCCTCGGGGCGACGGTGCTGGCCAGTTTCGGTGCCAGCGTGTTCACCGTGGATCTGGTGGGCTTCGCCTTTCTGCGTGAGTTCGGCGTGCTGCTCACGGCGATTCTGATGGCCGGCCGCACCGCCAGTGCCTTTACCGCGCAGATCGGCTCGATGAAGGCCAACGAGGAAATCGACGCCATTCGCACCCTCGGCCTCGATCCGATGGAATTGCTGGTGGTGCCCCGGGTGCTGGCGCTGCTGGTGGCGCTGCCGATGCTGACCTTCCTCGCGATGATCTGCGGGATCGTCGGCGGCGCGGTGGTCTGCGCGGTATCGCTGGATATCTCGCCGGCGATGTTCCTGTCGCTGCTGCAAAGCGACATAGGGATTCAACATTTCCTGGTGGGCCTGGTCAAAGCCCCGATCTTCGCGTTCCTGATCGCCGCCATAGGTTGTCTGGAAGGCTTCAAGGTCAGCGGCAGCGCCGAATCGGTCGGCGCCCACACCACCTCAAGCGTGGTGCAATCGATTTTCGTGGTGATCGTGCTCGATGCGGTTGCCGCGCTGTTTTTCATGGAGATGGGCTGGTGAGTCGTCTACCCCGCGCGCCTTCCGAGGCGGTGATCGAAGTCCGTGGCCTGTGCAATCGCTTCGGCAGCCAAAGCGTGCACGAGAACCTCGACCTGGACTTGTACAAAGGCGAAATCCTGGCCGTGGTCGGCGGCTCCGGCAGCGGCAAATCGGTGTTGCTGCGCAGCATCGTCGGCCTGCGCCAGCCCAGCGAAGGCATGGTCAAAGTGTTCGGCCAGAACCTGCCAAGCTTGCCGGAGCATGAGCGCTCGCTGATTGAGCGGCGTTTTGGTGTGCTGTTTCAGAAAGGCGCGCTGTTCTCGTCGCTGACGGTCACCGAGAACGTCGCCCTGCCCCTCATCGAGCACGCCGGGCTCAGCCGTGATGACGCCGAACATCTGGCGGCGGTGAAGCTGGCGCTGGCCGGGCTGCCGTTGTCGGCGGCGGACAAGTACCCGGCCTCGCTGTCCGGCGGCATGATCAAACGCGCGGCACTGGCCCGGGCGCTGGCGCTGGATCCGGACATCCTGTTTCTCGACGAACCCACTGCCGGCCTCGATCCGATTGGCGCCGCGCAGTTCGACCAATTGATCCTGACCCTGCGCGACGCGCTGGGTCTGAGCGTATTTCTGGTGACCCACGACCTCGACACGCTCTACACCATCACCGACCGCGTTGCGGTATTGGCGCAGAAGAAGGTGCTGGTGGCCGGTCCCATCGACGTGGTCTCGGAAACCGACGACGCGTGGATTCACGAATACTTCCACGGCCCTCGCGGCCGCTCGGCGCTGGACGCCGCCAAACAGCTCAACGAGGTCTGACATGGAAACCCGAGCCCATCATGTATTGATCGGCCTGTTCACGGTGATTGTGGTGGCGGGCGCCCTGCTCTTCGGTCTGTGGCTGGCCAAGTCCAGTGTCGACACCGAGTTCAAGGATTACGAAATCGTCTTCAACGAGGCGGTCAGCGGCCTGTCCCGGGGCAGCCCGGTGCAGTACAGCGGGATCAAGGTCGGCGACGTGGTCAGCCTGCGCCTTGATCCGAAGGACCCGCGTCGAGTGCTGGCACGGATTCGCCTGGCTGGCGACACGCCGGTCAAGGAAGACACCGAGGCCAAACTGGCCTTGGCCGGGATCACCGGCACCTCGATCATCCAGCTCAGCGGAGGCACGCCGCAAAGCCCGAAACTCAAGGGCCATGACGGCAATCTGCCGACGATTGTCGCCTCTCCCTCGCCCATCTCGCGGCTGCTCAATGACAGCAACGACTTGATGAGCGGTGTCAGCACGCTGCTGAACAATGCCAATCAGATGTTCTCCGCCGACAACATCGAGCGCGTGAGCAAAACCCTTGAACATCTGGAGCAGACCACCGGCTCGATCAACGATCAGCGCGGCGACCTGCGTCAGGCCATGCAGCAACTGGCGACGGTCGGCAAACAGGCCGGCAACATGCTTGAACAGACGTCCGCGTTGATGCGCAACGCCAACGGCCTGCTCAACGATCAGGGCAAACAGGCGCTCGGCAGCGCCGAGCAGGCGATGAAATCCCTGGAGCAGAGCAGCGCCACCATCAATGGTCTGTTGAGCAAGAATCAGAATTCCCTCGACAGCGGCATGCAGGGCCTCAACGGCCTGGCCCCGGCGATCCGCGAACTGCGTGAAACCCTGAATTCGCTGCGCGCCATTTCCCAACGCCTGGAGGCCAACCCCAGCGGTTACCTGCTGGGCAGTGACAAGAACAAGGAGTTCACGCCATGAAGCTGATTCGCCTCGCCCTCCTCGCCGGCTTCACGCTGATCAGCGCGTGCTCGATCCTGCCCAAGTCCGAACCGTCGGATGTCTATCGCCTGCCGACGGCACAGGCGCCCGCCTCGGCCAGTTCGGCATCTACCCAGCACTGGTCGCTGCGCCTGAACAAACTGCAGGCCAGTGAAGCGCTGAACCGGCCGAGCATCGCGGTGATTCCTCAGGGCGATGTGATCAGCAGTTACAAGGCCTCGCGCTGGAGCGATCCGGCGCCGGTGCTGGTGCGTAACCGCTTGCTCGATGGCTTCCAGCGCGATGGCCGGGTGTCGCTGTTGAGCACCGACGACAGCAATTTCCAGGCGGACCTGGAACTGGGTGGCAGCCTGCAGGCGTTTCAGACCGAGTATCAGGGCACGCAGGCCAGCGTGGTGGTGCGGGTCGATGCGTTGCTGGTGCGCGGTTACGACCAGCGGATCCTCGCCAGTCGCCGCTTCGAAGAACGTCAGCCGCTCAGTGATGTGAAGGTGCCGGCGGTGGTGGCCGGCTTCGGTCAGGCCAGTGATCGCCTCACCGCGAAGGTGGTGGCGTGGGCGGTGGAGCAAGGGCAGAAAGTTGCCCCACCTGCCCGGCCCTGAATATCAGCCGAAGAACCAGTAGCAGACGCCGATAGCGCCGAGCACACCCGCCAGCTCGGCCAGCAACGCGCAACCGACGGCATGCCGGGCGCGCTGAATGCCCACCGCGCCGAAGTACACCGCCAATACGTAGAACGTGGTTTCGGTGCTGCCCTGGATCGTGGCGGCCACCAGCGCCGGGAAGCTGTCCACGCCCGAGGTCTTCATCGTTTCGATCAGCATCGCCCGGGCGGCGCTGCCGGAGAACGGTTTGACCATCGCAGTCGGCAGCGCATCGACGAAGCGCGTGTCCCACCCTGCCCACTCCACCAGATGGCGGATGCCGTCGAGGCCGAAGTCCAGCGCGCCCGATGCGCGCAATACGCCGATCGCGCAGAGCATCGCCACCAGATACGGCAGCAGGTTCTTGGCCACGTCGAAACCTTCCTTCGCACCTTCGACGAAGGCCTCGTAGACCTTCACCTTGCGCAAGGCGCCGATCACCAGGAACAGCATGATCAGGCCGAATAGCGTCAGGTTGCCGAGGATCGACGACAGGCCCGCCAGCGCAGTGGCCGACATTGTCGCGAGCAACGCCATGAAACCGCCGAGAATCAGCGCGCCGGGAATCAAGTAAGCCAGCACCACCGGGTCCCACACGCGCAGGCGCTGCATGAATGCCACCGACAAGAAGCCGACGATGGTCGAGCAACTGGTGGCCAGCAGGATCGGCAGGAACACCAGCGTCGGGTCCGGCGCGCCTTGCTGGGCGCGGTACATGAAGATCGTCACCGGCAGCAGGGTCAGGGAAGATGCGTTGAGTACCAGGAACAGGATCTGCGCGTTGCTGGCGATGGTCGAGCTGGGGTTGAGCTCCTGTAGCGCCTTCATGGCTTTAAGGCCGATCGGCGTGGCGGCGTTGTCCAGGCCCAGACCGTTGGCGGCGAAGTTCAGGGTGATCAGGCCCAGCGCGGGATGTCCGGCTGGAACTTCCGGCATCAGCCGCAGGAACAGTGGCCCGAGCACTTTGGCCAGCCATTCAACGATGCCGGCCTTTTCGGCAATGCGCAGGAAGCCCAGCCACAGGGTCAGCGTGCCGAACAGCAGCACCATGACTTCGACCGACAGCTTGGCCATGGCAAAAATGCTTTCCACCATCGCCGCGAAGATCCCGGCGTTGCCGCCGATCAGCCATTGCCCCAGCGCCGAAACGGCTGCCACGACGAAGAAGCCAAGCCACAGGCCATTAAGCATCAGTCAAATCCCCCGGAAGATGCGGCGAATGATAGCGGGGTCGCCAGAAACGACAAACCCCGGATTTCTCCGGGGTTTGTTGGTAAGGCTTGCATCAACCACTGTGGGAGCGGGCTTGCCCGCGATGGCGGTGTTCATTCAGCGAATATGTTGAATGTGCGCACCTCATCGCTGGCAAGCCAGCTCCCACAGGGTTTTGCATCAGTTTTTGGAGATTTCACCGGCCGGCAGTTTTTCCTTGCTGCGCCAGTGCGGCAGCGAGTTCCAGTAGCGCTGGCCCTTGGCGTCGTCGTACATGCCTTCCCAGCGGGCGATGACCAGTACGGCGAGGGCGTTGCCGATCACGTTCAGGGCGGTACGCGCCATGTCCATCACACGGTCGACACCGGCGATGAAGGCCAGGCCTTCCAGCGGGATACCCACGCTGCCCAGAGTGGCCAGCAGTACCACGAAGGACACGCCCGGCACGCCGGCGATACCTTTGGAGGTAACCATCAGGGTCAGGACCAGCAGCAGTTGCTGGCTGATCGACAGGTCAATGCCGTACAGCTGGGCAATGAAGATCGCCGCGATGGACTGGTACAGGGTCGAACCGTCGAGGTTGAACGAGTAGCCGGTCGGTACCACGAAGCTGCAGATGGCTTTCGGTGCGCCGTAGGCTTCCATCTTCTCGATCACGCGTGGCAGTACGGTTTCCGAGGAGGCGGTGGAGTAAGCCAGCACCAGCTCATCCTTGAAGATGCGCATCAGCTTGATCACCGAGAAGCCGAACATCTTGGCGATCAGGCCCAGAATCACGAAGGCGAAGAAGGCGATGGCGACGTAAACCAGGATCACCAGCTTGGCCAGCGGCAGCAGCGAGGCGAAACCGAAGTTGGCCACGGTCACCGCGATCAGTGCGAATACGCCGATAGGGGCGTAGTTCATGATCATGTGGGTGACTTTGAACATGCTTTCCGAGACGCCCTGGAACATCTTCACCAGCGGCTCGCGCAGGTCCGACTGCAGGCTCGACAGACCGAGACCGAACAGCACGGAGAAGAAGATGATCGGCAGCATTTCGCCGCGGGCCATGGCCGCGAAGATGTTCGACGGGATCAGGTTGAGGATGGTCTCGATGAACGCGTGTTCATGCTGCACTTCGGCGGCGGTCGCCTGGTACTTGGAGATGTCCACAGTGCCCAGGGTGCTCATGTCGATGCCGGCACCCGGATGGAACAGGTTGGCCAGCAGCAGGCCGACGACGATGGCGATGGTAGTGACGATTTCGAAGTAGATGATGGTCTTCAGGCCGATGCGCCCGAGCTTCTTGGCGTCGCCCACGCCGGCGATGCCGACGATCAGGGAAGAGATGACGATCGGGATCACGATCATCTTGATCAGACGGATAAAGATATCGCCTGCCGGTTGCAGGACGTTGCTGATCCACCAGGCCTTCTCGGCACTGAAATGGTTGAGCAACGCACCGATTGCAATCCCCAATACCAGACCGATGAGGATCTGCCAGGCGAGGCTAAGCTTTGCCTTCTTCATTATCTTTACCCTTACTTGCGTTTGACTCAGGCACATGCAGGAACTGGAACGCTCATCAGCGGAAAAGTCTGTGCATCTGCCTCCGTATAAGGTGCCCCGAAGCGCGTGTTTACGGCTCTCCGGCAGGCGAAAAAAGGCGCAACTATTCCGATGCAAGGTTGCGCCGTCTAATGCCGTAAACGCCTACCCTATGCCGAATCGGCATGAGCTTTTTTAAATGAAACTGTCGTCCCAACCGGTTCGAATACGACATTTCGGCAGGCATAAGTGCCGTGAACCGGCCATTACAGCGTAGGTTGGTTATTTTTTGAACGAGTGATTTCGACGAAAAATTTGGGAAAAAGCCTACGTTCGGAAACTAAATGTCCGACTTGGTGGATCGACTCTTTCTCGATATACGGTCGCGACGAAACACCGCGAAATGCTTTAGCACGCAGTGTGGGCGATAAAAATGAAGAGCAGGACGCTCTGGATCAACATTTTGTCGTGTTGAAAGCTCAGCGCAAGTCCGTCAAACCGCTTCGGTTGGCGAACTTGCGTCGCAGCTTTTACCCTGACCCGGCCCTCATCGCAGGCACTCCCTGTACCCGTAGGTCACTCCGACCCTGCAACAGTCAGAACATCCCGGCCCCCTGGTCATGCACCGGCCTTCCTCGGGCCGACGCAATGGAGGACAGCCTTTCGGCTGCCCTCGTGTTCAATACCAGTTCGGATCTTTCTTCAGCGTTTCCATCAGAAGATCCTGCATGCCCTGATCGGGTTTGCCGAGGAAGCGGTAAGTGGCATGTCGCGTGGGCGACTTGTCTGCCGGCAGCCCTTCAGGCACATCCACAAGCATGGCGTAAGCGTCTTTCTTGTCGAAACTGAACGCGACGATCAAGCGATGGTTCATGCACTTGTCTGCGGATTCGCAGAGCGGGCCGACCAGATACTTGTCGCCATCTTCGGTTACGGCATTCATCTGCTGGTCAGGCGTACCGGACAGGTTCATCACCCATTCCGGCAGGCGTTCTTCCTTCTTCACCACACCTTCCCAGGTTTCCCTGTATTGCGGGTCGGAACTCAACAGTTCGTTGACCCGCGCCTGGCCGTCATTGGCCGCCATCGCCATGGCACTACCGCCCAGGAGCAGGGCGGCTGCCAGTGTCTTTAAACCCTTCATGTTCAACCTCGACCGCGACGGCCAAAGAAGAAGGAAGCGATGAACATCACCAGGAACACGACAAAGAGAATCTTGGCGATACCCGTGGCGGTGCCCGCGATACCACCGAAGCCCAGTACTGCAGCGATGATGGCAATGATCAGGAATGTGATTGCCCAGCTCAACATGGTGATTCTCCTTGCTTCTATTTAGGGATGTTGCCGGTCTCGGCGCGGGGACGCCCAGATTCGTTGATCAGAAAACCCAGCGTTCTTCACGGGGCATGTCGCCCAGTGGCTGTGGCTGGTCGACGTCCATCATGCGCATCGCGCCGTTGTCGGCCTGGCTGCTGCTGACGGCGCTGAAGTGCGTCTGCGTCGCGTGTTGCATCGAGATCAAAGGCTCAGGTTGCTGACTGTGCTCCCAGCGCAGGTATTGCTGGCAGGCGATCAAAGTGATCAGCAGCGCAAGTGCGCCAAACAGGGCCTGCTGCAAGTGCAGTGGCGAGATACGCATTTGGGCGGCACGTGGGCGAGTCATCCTGGGTTCCTCACTCTTGTTCGATTGGGGCAGTGCATATCTGCCCGGGCTGAAAGAGGTATTGCAGCCTGCGTGCCAGCTTTTTTGTTTGAAAAAAAACCAATAAAATCAGCTAGTTACAAACGGTATGAAAATTCCTGACGACGCATCCTGCACGATGGTCCGCATAGGGTCGTGCGTAATGCACGATTATTTCGTAGGAGAAATCATTATTTTTGAATTGAGGACAGGGTACGGATGTCAGAAAAGTAGGCAGGAAACCGACCTGAAACTGTGTGATGTTTAAAAAACCAATGAAATCAGTGCATTAGCCGTTAGGGCAGGAGAGAGCTACCCTGCTATGACTGGAATCGATCAGAATCAACCATGCAACTTGCCCGATTTTTCCGGGACTAACCCAAGACATTCACTTATGGAGCGTAGGAAAAATGGAATCAGCCACTGAGCACCAAGGCCGCATTCTGCTGGTGGACGATGAATCCGCCATCCTGCGAACCTTTCGTTATTGCCTCGAAGACGAAGGTTATACCGTCGCCACCGCCAACAGCGCGGCTCAGGCTGACGCGCTGCTGCAACGCCAGGTGTTCGACCTGTGCTTCCTTGATTTGCGCCTGGGTGAAGACAACGGCCTGGATGTATTGGCGCAGATGCGCATTCAGGCGCCGTGGATGCGGGTGGTGATCGTCACCGCGCATTCGGCTGTCGATACCGCGGTAGACGCGATTCAGGCCGGCGCTGCCGATTATCTGGTCAAACCGTGCAGCCCGGATCAATTGCGCCTTGCGACCGCCAAGCAGCTTGAAGTGCGCCAGCTGTCGGCGCGTCTGGAAGCCCTCGAAGGCGAGATCCGCAAACCCAAGGACGGTCTCGATTCCCACAGCCCGGCGATGAAAGTCGTACTGGAAACCGCGCGGCAAGTGGCGGGCACCGACGCCAACATCCTGATCCTGGGTGAGTCGGGCACCGGTAAAGGTGAGCTGGCCCGAGCCATTCACGGCTGGAGCAAGCGCGAGAAGAAATCCTGCGTCACCATCAATTGCCCGTCGCTGACCGCCGAACTGATGGAGAGCGAGCTGTTCGGTCACAGTCGTGGCGCGTTCACCGGGGCCAGCGAAAGCACGCTGGGTCGGGTTAACCAAGCCGATGGCGGCACGCTGTTTCTCGACGAGATCGGCGATTTTCCGCTGACGTTGCAACCCAAGTTGCTGCGTTTCATCCAGGACAAGGAATACGAGCGGGTAGGGGATCCGGTCACCCGCCGCGCCGATGTGCGTATTCTCGCCGCCACCAACCTCAATCTTGAAGACATGGTGCGCGACGGGCGTTTCCGTGAAGACCTGCTCTATCGCCTGAACGTCATCACCCTGCATCTGCCGCCGCTGCGCGAGCGGGCCGAAGACATCCTGACCCTGGCCGACCGTTTCCTCGCTCGCTTTGTGAAGGAATACGCGCGCCCGGCCCGGGGTTTCAGCGACGAGGCTCGCGAAGCACTGTTGGGTTATCGCTGGCCCGGCAACATCCGTGAGCTGCGCAACGTGGTCGAGCGGGCGAGCATCATCTGCCCGCAGGAGCGTGTGGAAATCAGCCACCTCGGCATGGCCGAACAACCGGCGAACAACGCGCCACGGGTTGGCGCCGCGCTGAGCCTCGATGAGCTGGAGAAAGCCCACATCGGCGCAGTACTGGCGACTGCCGGCACTCTCGATCAGGCCGCCAAGACTCTGGGGATCGACGCCTCGACCCTGTATCGCAAGCGCAAGCAGTACAACCTGTGAGCATCCGCCGATGAAACTGGCGATGAAGTTGCGGACTCGCTTGTTCCTGAGCATTTCCGCGCTGATCACCGTGGCCTTGCTCGGGCTGATGCTCGGGCTGGTCAGCGTGATGCAGATGGCCGGGACTCAGGAGGCGCTGATCCGCAACAACTTCGTCACCCTCGATCTGGGGCTCAAGCTGCGGCAGACGCTTGGCGATCAACTGATCATGATGCTTGCCGAGAAACCCGATCCCGTGGCGTTCGAAGCATCCAAACAACGCTATTTCGAATTGCTCGACGAGGGTATCGCCCAAGAGCAGAAAAACGACAATCGCCAATATGGATTCAGTCAGGCGAAGAGCGATTACCTGACCTTCCTTGAGGCGTTCGATATCTCCCGCGATCCGGGCGCCGCCCTGAGTGGTAGTGGCGACTTGCGCGAACGATTCAACACCCTGCGTAACGGTTTGATCACCGAGCACAAGCACGCGCTGGATAACATCAACGCTGTCCAGCACGCTGCCCGTGACCGGGCGCTGCTGATTTCCGGCCTGCTCGGGCTGGTGGGGCTGGCAGTGCTGATCATTGGTTTCGTTACCGCCCAGGGCATTGCGCGGCGTTTTGGTGCGCCGATCGAAGCGTTGGCCAAAGCGGCGGACAATATCGGCCAGGGCAATTTCGAAGTGACCCTGCCGGTGTCCTCGGCGATGGAGATCAATCTGTTGACGCGCCGCTTCGGGCTGATGGCCGAAGCCCTGCGCGAGCATCAGGCGACCAATGTCGACGAACTGCTCGCTGGCCAGCAGCGCCTGCAAGCGGTACTCGACAGCATCGATGATGGTTTGCTGATGATCGACCGTCAGGGTCGTCTGGAACACTTGAACCCGGTGGCCCAGCGACAATTGGGCTGGGAAAGCGACCGTTTCGGCGAGGGCCTGGGCACAGCGCTTCAACGTCCGGAGCTGGATGCACAACTTCAATTGGTATTGCGCGGCGGCACCCTCGAGCGGGCGCCGGAAGACTTGAGCATCGAGGTCGATGGCGAGTCGCGCCTGCTGACCTACAGCCTTACGCCGGTCAGCCATACCCAGGGGCATATCCTAGGCGCCGTGATGGTTTTGCATGACGTCACCGAGCAGCGCGCCTTCGAACGGGTGCGCAGCGAGTTCGTGCTGCGCGCGTCTCACGAATTGCGCACACCGGTCACGGGCATGCACATGGCTTTCGGGCTGTTCCGCGAGCGGGCTAAGTTTCCTCCGGAGTCGCGCGAGTCCGACCTGCTCGACACGGTCAATGAAGAAATGCAGCGCCTGATGCAGCTGATCAACGATCTGCTGAATTTCTCGCGTTATCAGAGCGGTTTGCAGAAGCTCACGCTGGCGCCGTGCTCCATCGAGGATCTGCTGGAGCAGGCGCGTTTGCGTTTCGCCGATTCGGCGGCGCAGAAGGGCGTTACCCTGCAAGTCGAAGCGCAAGGCCCGCTGCCACGCTTGCAGGCGGATCAGGCGCAGCTCGATCGAGTCCTCGACAACCTGATCGACAACGCCTTGCGCCACACGGCGCGCGACGGGCTGATCCGCTTGCAGGCCCGGCGCCATGGCGAACGGGTGATCATCAGCGTCGAAGACAACGGCGAAGGAATTGCCTACGGTCAACAAGGGCGGATCTTCGAACCGTTCGTTCAAGTCGGGCGCAAGAAGGGCGGAGCCGGGCTGGGTCTGGCGCTGTGCAAGGAAATTGTGCAGTTGCACGGTGGACGGATGGGCGTTTACTCGCGGCCGGGGCAGGGCACGCAGTTCTATATGGCGCTGGCGGTCTAGGCTTCGTCGTCGATCCGGCGGCCGGCGAGCCGCCGCCCACGAGTGATCAGTTCAATGAACTGCACCGCGCTCAAGGCATGGGCGAACAGCCAGCCTTGACCGAACTTCACCCCTTCGCTGCTCAGCAGTGCCGCTTGGGACTCGAATTCGATCCCTTCAGCGATCACCTTCAGATCCAGCGCCTGGGCCATGTGAATGATGTGCGGCGCGACGCCGCTGCTGGCGGCGTCATGGCCGAGGGCGTCGATGAATGCCTTGTCGATCTTCAGGCAGTCCACCGGCAAGGTTTGCAGGTAGGCGAGGCTGCAATAGCCGGTGCCGAAATCGTCGATCAGCACCTGATGGCCGACATCCCGCAGTGCTTGCAGGTTTTCCCGGGCTACCACCACATCGATCAGGCCGCGTTCGGTCACCTCGAAAGCAATCTGCCGCGCCGCGACTCTATGCAGGGTCAACAGCCGCGCCATGACCTGGCCGATGCGCGGCACCATCACGTCGCAGGCGGCCAGGTTCACCGAGATGTACAGCTGCGGGTTGGCTCGTAGCAACTGCCCTAACTGCTCAAGCAAGCGTTGCAGGACAAAGTCGGTCATCTGGCGAATCTGCCCCGTGTTCTCGGCCATCGGGATGAACAGGTCGGGGCTGGTCAGCGTGCCGTCCGGTCGTCGCCAGCGCAGCAGGGCTTCGGCGCCGACGCAGTTGCGGCTGTCGAGATCGAAGATCGGTTGATAAAGCACCTGCAACTCGCCACGGCGGATGGCGCCGTGCAGCTCGGCGTCGAGCGACTGGCGCTGGCGCACGACCCAGAAAACCAGAACGCCCACCAGCGCACCGAGCACCAGACAGAAAGGCACCATCCACCACCAGAGCTCCGGAATATGCATGCCCGTGCGCGGGCTGATCAGCACCAGTTGGTATTCCGGGTTGTCGGTTGGCATGCGGTAAATCAGATGCGACTGGGTGACTTGCAGCGCGTTCGGGGTTTTCGGCGGCCAGGGTTCGGTGGGTGGCCATGCCTGTGGAACGCCGAGTACCGGAATCGCCCGGGTCCCGTGATCCAGCACTACCAACAGGCTGCTGCCGGGCAGCAGGTCGACCATGTCGGTGAGATGTCCGCGCGAGGTGGCTACGCGAAAGTTGCCGCGCCCGAGCATCAGCGCTGCGCGGTTTTCATCGGGTTCGGTGGTGGTGTTCAGCCAGTAGCTGTAGGTCGGGCCCTTGATGTCCGGAGGACGGATCACCGACAGGCCTTCCTGGCGCGGACGGTTGGAGCAGATCCGCGTGGCGTCCATGTAGGCCGCTTCATAGACGAAGCGGTAGTTGAACGTCACTTGCTGCAACGTCGCGATCATTTCGTCGTCGCAGCTGCGCAAGGGCTGGGCTTCAAGGTCGTCGAGGCTTTCGCGCAATTGGCCGAACAGTTGCTCCAGACGTGCCAGAAACCGCTCGCCCTGGGCGTTCATTTCCTGGCTTTCGCTTTGTTCGACCTGACGCATGGCCACGAACAGCCCGCCGGTGATCAGCAGGCTCGCACTGAGGACAGCCGCGATCATCGCCAGAAACCAGGGGCGATAAAACCAGCTACGCAGCGTCTCTCGGGTAGCAACCATCATGGATATCCGAAGAATTACCAATGAGTTATAGCTGCTGATTACACTTTCGCCCTGACCGTCGGGCGGGCGTCATTATTTTGTCTGATTCAACACCAGCAGCAACGCTGCCGTTTGCGCGTCCGGCGTGCCGTCAAAGCGTGTAGGGCGGTAGTGCATCTGGAAGGCCGCGAGCACATGCCGGGTCGCCACATCCAGTTCGCCGGTCTGTGGCGTCGAGTAGCCCAGACGCGCCAGTTGGCTCTGGAACCAGGTGATGCTCGGCAGTTCGGCGTTGAATTGCGCCTGCTGGCGTGCCACCGCTTGCTCGTCGGGCCACAGACCCAGCCCTTCGGCCGCCAGGCGTTTCCAGGGGAACAGCGGCCCCGGGTCGAGCTTGCGCAGCGGGGCGATGTCGCTATGGCCGATGATGTGGCGCGGGCTGATGCCCTGGCGTTTGCTGATGTCCTTGAGCAGAACGATGAGCGATTGCACCTGGGCTTCGCTGTAGGGATACCAGAGGCGACCGGTCGGTGTGTCCTTGAAGCCCGGATTGACGATCTCGATGCCGATCGAGCTGGAGTTGAGCCAGGTACGACCTTGCCATTCGCTTTCGCCGGCGTGCCAGGCACGCAGGTTTTCGTCCATCAGTTTGTAGATGGTGGCGCTCTTGTCGTCGCCGATCAGGTAATGACTGCTGACTTCGCCGTGGGTCAGCAACTGCAATGAGCGTTCGAGTGATGCAGAGGTGTAGTGCACGATCACGAACTGCACACGGCTGTCGTGATTGACCGAAGGGTGGCTGGTGTCAAAACGCGGCCCGCTGGCACAACCGGCCAGTAAGAGTAGCGACGCGAGGAGGGTAAAAAATTTCATGGCAGAGGGCAGTACACGCAAGACGATAATGCAACAGTGTAACGTATCGCCTTGCGCTACGACGCTTGAATGGCTGATTTAAACAATATGGAACAATTGCCTCAGCCCAGCTCCACCCGGTTTCGCCCTGCGTTTTTCGCCCGATAAAGCGCCTGATCGGCTCTTTTGAGTACCAGATCGCTGTGCTCACCCGCCCGGAACGTCGTCAGACCCATGGAAACGGTGATCGTGACGCGCTCACCCTTGAAGTGAAATGGGCAGGCTTCGATGGCCGCGCGCAGGGTTTCCAAAAACTTGGCACCGACGGCGGGCGGTGTTGCCGGCAGCAGTAATACAAATTCCTCTCCGCCAAACCGGGCAATGAAATCGTTGCCACGCATACGCTTGCGCAGCACCGTGGCGATGATCTTCAACACCTTGTCGCCCGCCAGGTGGCCGTAGTTGTCGTTGATCCGTTTGAAGTGATCGAGGTCGAGCATGGCGAGGCTCAAAGTGTTGCCGTGCTGCTGCCATTGGGCAATCTCATGTTCGAGCCGTTCGGTCCAGGCGGCGCGGTTGGGCAAGCCGGTGAGCGGATCGATCAGGGCTTTCTGGCGCTGCTCTTCAAGGTGTTCGCGATAGCCCAGCGCTTCCTGCTCCATGTGCGCGACGCGCTCGGCCAGGCTTTTCAGGCGCACAGCCACTTCCTGCTCCCGGGCGTCACGCTGTTTCTGATGCTGATCCATCGTGCCGAGCAGGCCTTCGAGGTGGTTTTCCAGCACCTGCTTCAAATCGTCCAGATCGGCCGCTTCCTGCACGCTGTTCTGCAAGCCGTCGACCTGCTCGCGGATCTGCGTGTCCATCGCCCGCGCCGCGGAGCTGTTGTCCGCGTGGCCTTCGCTGGCGGCCTGCAAGTTGCTCTGGAACGCTTCCAGGCGTTCGTTGAGTTGCTGCAGATAGGCTTCGAATTCGTGCTGGCCGCTGTCGGTAATCGCCAGCATCAAAGTCGCCAGATCGTCGAGGATCGGCAACAGTTCGTACCAGTTCAGCCCATTCTTCAGCCGGTCGCGCATCGCCTCTGCTTGCGGGCGGTGGCGCTCCGGCAAGGTCAAGTCGTCCAGCAACCCGATCAGTGTTTCTTCGATGTGTTTGGCGACGGAGCTGTAGGACGGTTCCGGCGAGTCCGGCAGGGCATAGAGAATGTCGTGTTCGGATTGCTCCGGATCGATTGCGGCCAATGCCTGGGCGATGGGCTCGGGGATGGGCAGGCTGTCGAGGATCACGGGCGGCGGGGTATCGCCGGGGTGGATCAGTTCGTCCGGGTTGATGGCTGTTGGCACTGCCGGCGCGAAAACCGGTGGAGGCGTGAAGGCCTGCGGCTCCGGTTCAGGCTCGGCGGGTTCTGGTTCGCTGGGGGCGGAGGGGGATTCGGTGAGGATTCTGGCCGGCTCGAAGGGCACCACCTCCGGCTCCGCATGATATTCGGGGGGTGGCGCTGGAGTTTTCGCGGGTTCGGCCACGGGGGCGGCGAGCGGTGCCTGGCTGACGGGCGCAGGGGCGACCGGTTCGGCGGTCGTGACAGGCGCTTCCTGCAAGGGCGCGGTTTCATGCGTGACGGGCGGTTGTTCTGTTTGTGCCGGTAGTACGACCGCAGCGGGCTGCATCACTGGAACAGGCGCTTCCTCGTTGTCGCGGCTGCCGAACAGGCGCTGCAACAACCCCGGTCGCCCCGGTTCCGCCGGCGTCTCCAGCTGGCTCAAGGCCTTGCCTTGCAAGCCGCTGAGCTCGCTGAGCAACAGCGGCATTTCCCTTGCCTGACTTACCCGGCCGTCCAGCTGCTTGGCGAATTTCTTCAGCGGCTGGGCCACATCTCGGGGTAGCGGGAGAGATTGCAACTGAGTAACCAGCGCAGTCAGTGCCGTGCTGACCTGTTCGATCCGGGTTTCCCGGCGCTGCTCGGAATCGAGCACGGCCTTTTCCAGGCGCGGCAGCAGGGCGGCGAGTCCAGCGTCCATGTCATCGGTGCGCACTACGTCGCGCATCTCTTTCATGCACTGATCGACCACGCGATCAGTGCCTTCCGCCGCCAGGGTGCTGCGTACCAGACCACGGCGCAGCAGGTCGAGCCGGGCGTCCCATCGACGTTCGAGCTTTTCCTGTTGTTCGATGCTTTTGAGGTATTTCTCTTTCCAGCGCTGGGCTTCGTCGCTCATTCAGGGGTTCCGCGAAGGGCAGTGCTCAACGCGGGCAATGCATCGGCCGTGAGCGAACCCGGCAGACGAATCTCTACCGCGACCGGCAGGTGATCGGAAATCGGTTGTGCCAGCACTTCGACCTTTTCCAGGGTCAGGGTCGGGCTGAGCAGAATATGGTCCAGGCAGCGCTGCGGGCGCCAGCTGGGGAATGTCGCTTCGAGTTGCGGGGCCAGCAGGCCGAGGTCGCGCAACGGCGAGTGTTGCAGCAGATCGCTGGCGTGGGTGTTCATGTCGCCCATCAGCACCTGATGCTTGTAGCCGCCGATCAGCTCGCGGATGTAGGCCAGTTGCATGCTGCGCACGCGAGCGCCGAGCGCCAGGTGCATCATCACCACCACCAGCGCTTCCGGGCCTTCGCCGAAGCGCACCAGAATTGCCCCGCGTCCTTTCGGACCCGGCAGCGGATGGTCTTCGATCGCCCACGGCCGCAGGCGACTGAGCACGCCATTGCTGTGCTGGGCCAGTCGGCCAAGGTTGCGATTGAGTTGTTGATACCAGTAGGGGAAGGCGCCGAGCTGGGCCAGGTGTTCGACCTGATTGACGTAGCCTGAACGCAGGCTGCCGCCATCGGCTTCCTGCAGGGCGACCAGATCGAAGTCGCCGAGCAGATTGCCGATCTTTTGCAGATTGGTGGAGCGCCCGGGGTGCGGCAGCAGATGCTGCCAGCTGCGGGTCAGGTAGTGCCGATAGCGCTCGGTGCTGATGCCGACCTGAATATTGAAGCTGAGCAAGCGCAGACGGCTTTCTGCGGGCAGGCCCGTCGATTCCAGGTGATGCTCGTTGACCTGCGGTTCATGCAGGCCAACGACGCGTTCGGTTCCCCAGCGGCGCATGGCGATTGCCGCGCTTAGTTGGCGGCTGCCTTGTTGGCCGCTCGCTCTTTGGCCACCAGTTGATCAGCCAGTTTCAGCGCCTGTTCGGCGCCGCCGGCGGAGCCGATATCGAAGCGGTACTTACCGTTGACGATCATGGTTGGAACGCCGGAGATTTCATACTTCTTGGCCAGTTCGCGGGCTTTCACGATCTGCCCCTTGATGGCGAACGAATCGAAGGTTGCCAGGAACTTGTCCTTGTCCACGCCTTGAGTGGCGAGGAAATCGGCCATGTCGTTCTTGTCGGTCAGCTTCTTGTGTTCTTTCTGGATGGCGTTGAATACGGCAGCGTGCACGTTGTGCTCGACGCCCATGGCTTCCAGGGTCAGGAACATTTGACCGTGAGCGTCCCACGGGCCACCGAACATCGCAGGAATGCGTACGAAGTTGACGTCGGACGGCAGTTTTTCAACCCACGGATTGATCACCGGCTCGAACGCGTAGCAATGCGGGCAGCCATACCAGAACAGCTCGACCACTTCGATCTTGCCAGGCACGGCGACCGGCACCGGGTTGCTCAGTTCGACGTAAGGGGCAGCAGGGGCTTCGGCAGCCTGGGCGGTCACGCCGAACAGGCTGGCAGCGACGAGGGCGGCGCTGATGATCAGATTACGCATGCTTTACTCCTGGACAATTTTGGTCGCCTCGCGCGACCTGTTTTCAGACAGATCCTGGCGGGCATGAGTTCTGTAGTGTAACGGCAGCGGCCACAAAAAAGGGCGGCCAAAGCCACCCTTTTTATACTTGCTGCAACGGATTAATCGAGCGTTAACGTGGCAGGCGTTGGCCATTGCACGCAGCGCTCGAATCGCGCTTCTTAGTGCAGACCTTGAATGTAGCTGGAGACTGCCGCGATGTCTTCGTCGCTCAGCTTGCGGGCGATGGTGCGCATGGTCATCGCGTCGCCGTCGTTGCTGCGGCCGGCTTCTTCCTTGCGGAAGTCGGTCAGCTGCTTGGCGATGTACTGAGCGTGTTGGCCACCCAGGTGCGGAAAGCCGGCGGCTGCGTTGCCGGCGCCGTTCGGCGAATGGCAGCCGGTGCAGGCTGGTAGGCCTTTCTCGAGGTTGCCGCCACGGAACAGGGCTTCACCGCGAGCGACGATCTTCGGATCGGCGGCGCCGACGCTGCCTTTCTGGCTGGCGAAGTAGGCGGCGATGTCGGCCAGGTCCTGATCGCTCAGGTTGGTCAGCAGGCCGGTCATTTCCAGAACGGTGCGCTTGCCCGACTTGATGTCGTGCAGTTGCTTGGTCAGGTAGCGTTCGCCCTGTCCGGCCAGTTTTGGAAAGTTTGGCGCCATGCTGTTGCCATCCGGGCCATGGCAGGCGCCGCATACGGCGGCTTTGGCCTGGCCTGCGGCTGCGTCACCGGCAGCATGGGCGAAGCCTGAGATTCCCACGGTCAACAGCAGACTCACGATCAGTTTGTTCATCAGCTAATCCAACTACGGCTAAGGGTTAAGAGTTATGGACCGGGCTTACTCTCGCTCATCCAGAGGATGAGGGCCTGGTAATCCTCGGCACTGCAGTCCATGCACAAACCACGCGGCGGCATCGCCTTGAAACCCTGGGTCACGTGTTGCACCAGCGTCTCCATACCTTTCGCCAACCTCGGCGTCCAAGCTTCCTGATCGCCTCTTTTGGGCGCCATGGGTAGTTGGCCGGAATGACAGGCTCCACAAACACGGTTGTACACGGCTTCCGGATCCTGTGTAGCCTGTGCGCTGTAAAGCGGCATCAAGACTCCGGCAGCCAGCAGCCATTTCGTCATAAAACGACCTTTTCAGGGTTGAGAGCGTTCTGCGTTCTAATGCGCAATCAAGGTCTGTCGCTCTCGTGAACTTCATCCTTCGCTGGGACAAAGCACACACAAAATCTGCGGCATTATATACTGGCGTCACTGAAACGGAAGCGACACCGCGTTCCGCGCCTAATCCCGGCGCCGCCCACATCGGAAATCCCATGCAACTCAAGAATCCCATCCTCGGCCTGTGCCAACAGTCCACGTTCATGCTCAGTGCCGCCAAAGTCGATCAGTGCCCCGACGACGAAGGCTTCGAAGTGGCGTTCGCCGGTCGTTCCAACGCCGGTAAATCCAGCGCACTGAACACTTTGACTCACGCCAGCCTGGCGCGCACCTCGAAAACCCCGGGTCGCACACAGCTGTTGAACTTCTTCAAGCTAGACGATGAACGGCGTCTGGTCGACCTCCCGGGCTACGGTTATGCAAAAGTACCGATCCCGCTCAAGCAACACTGGCAGCGTCACCTTGAGGCTTACCTCGGTGGCCGCGAGAGTTTGAAGGGTTTGATTCTGATGATGGACATCCGTCATCCAATGACCGACTTCGACCTGCTGATGCTCGACTGGGCCGTTGCCGCCGGCATGCCGATGCACATCCTGCTGACCAAGGCCGACAAACTGACCTACGGCGCAGCCAAGAACACGCTGCTCAAGGTGCAGTCGGAAATCCGTAAGGGTTGGGGCGATCAAGTGACGATCCAGCTGTTCTCCGCCCCGAAACGCATGGGCCTGGAAGAGGCCTACACTGTGTTGGCGGGCTGGATGGAACTGGCAGATAAAGGCGCCGAAGCGGCGGCCGAATAATCGGAATATGGAAAATTGGTTGTAGTGCGGTCAGGCAAGGCAAAAGCGTTACTAAAAAGCGGAGTTTAGGGGACCTAAATGAGCATTTTTAGTAACGCTTTTAACGTAGCATGACCGCGCTACAGCCGATTTTTGGGCAAAAAAAGCCCCGGACTTCATATGGGGAGGGAGAAGTTCCGGGGTTTAAGTTCCGAACCGCTAGGGCGGGGTTCAGATATCTGCCAACACTTAACACAACATAGGAGCATCGAAGGGCTTCACCAGCCATTCAGTATCTCTGAGTACCCTGTCGCAAGATTAGTTCAGAATCTTTTCAAAAAACTTTGGAATAAGCTCAAGAACGATCAGGCCTAAGCGGTTTTCGATGCCTTTGCCGCGACGCCCTGTCGCGGCAAAACCCCAATCCAGAGGCCTCAGTGCGCCTCGTCCCAGTTGTTGCCAACCCCCACTTCCACCAGCAACGGCACGTCCAGTTTTGCCGCTTCGCTCATGTGCACGCGAATTTCTTCGCGAACCTGATCGACCAGATCCTCGCGAACCTCCAGCACCAGTTCGTCGTGCACCTGCAGGATGACTTTGGCGTCCAGCCCGGAAGCGCTCAGCCAGTTGTCCACCGCCACCATGGCTTTCTTGATGATGTCCGCTGCAGTGCCCTGCATCGGCGCGTTGATCGCCGTGCGCTCGGCGGCAGCGCGTTCCTGCGGCTTGTTGGAGTTGATGTCCGGCAGATACAGGCGACGACCGAAGATCGTTTCCACGAAGCCCTGATCCGCCGCCTGGGCGCGGGTGCGATCCATGTATTCACGCACGCCCGGGTAACGCGCGAAGTAGGCGTCGATGTAGGCCTTGGCGGTTTTGGTGTCGACGCCGATGTCCTTGCCGAGCTTCTGCGCGCCCATGCCGTAGATCAGGCCGAAGTTGATCGCCTTGGCGCCACGGCGCTGGTCTGAGCTCACTTCGTTCAGCTCGACCTTGAACACTTCGGCCGCCGTGGCAGTGTGCACGTCCAGATTGTTGCGGAACGCGTTCATCAAGCCTTCGTCGCGAGACAGGTGGGCCATGATCCGCAGTTCGATCTGCGAATAGTCCGCCGCCAGCAGTTTGTAGCCTTTCGGCGCAACGAACGCCTGACGGATGCGTCGGCCTTCAGCAGTACGCACAGGAATGTTCTGCAGGTTCGGATCGCTCGACGACAGGCGACCGGTCGATGCCACAGCCTGATGGTACGAAGTGTGGATACGCCCTGTACGCGGGTTGATCTGCTCCGGCAGGCGATCGGTGTAGGTGCTTTTCAGCTTGCTCATGGAGCGGTGTTCCATCAGCACTTTTGGCAAGCGGTGATCGTCTTCGGCCAGTTTCGCCAGCACTTCTTCGGCGGTGGATGGCTGGCCCTTGGCGGTTTTCTTCAGCACCGGCAGGCCAAGTTTTTCGTAGAGGATCACGCCCAGTTGCTTCGGCGAACCGAGGTTGAACTCTTCACCGGCGATCTCGAACGCTTCGCGCTCCAGCGCGACCATCTTGTTGCCCAGCTCGATGCTCTGGATGCCAAGCAGTTCAGCGTCGACGAACGCGCCCTGGCGCTCGATGCGAGCGAGCACCGGCACCAGCGGGATCTCGATATCGGTCAGCACGCTTGCCAGGCTCGGGATGGCGCTGAGTTTTTCGAACAGGGTCTGGTGCAGGCGCAGGGTCACGTCGGCATCTTCGGCGGCATACGGCCCGGCCTGTTCCAGGGCGATCTGGTCGAAGGTCAGCTGCTTGGCGCCTTTGCCGGCGATGTCCTGGAAGCTCAAGGTGGTGTGGTCAAGGTATTTCTGCGCCAGGCTGTCCATGTCGTGACGGGTGGCGGTGGAGTTGAGCACGTAGGACTCAAGCATCGTGTCGAAGGCGATCCCGCGCACGGTGATGCCTTCGTTCTGATCGCCACCGATGGCGCAGTTGGCCAGGATGTTCATGTCGAACTTGGCGTGCTGGCCGACCTTGAGCTTGTTCGGGTCTTCAAGGATCGGCTTGAGCGCGCGCAGCACGGTGTCGCGATCCAGCTGCTCCGGTACGCCGATGTAGGAGTGGGTCAGCGGGATGTAGGCCGCTTCGTTGGCCTGCACCGCGAAGGACAGACCGACCAGTTGTGCCTGCTGGGCGTCGATCCCGGTGGTTTCGGTGTCGAAGGCGAACAGCTTGGCGCTTTTCAGCTTTTCCAGCCAGACGTCGAATCGTGCCTGATCGAGGATGGTTTCGTACGCGGCTTCAGCCGGAGCGGCAGGCGCTTCTTCTTCGGCTGGCGCGCTGAACAGATCGCCGGCCGGCGCAGGCTCGGTGGCAGCGCTCAGTTCCAGACGCTTGGCATCCCGCTCCAGATCGTTGATCCAGCTCTTGAACTCCAGCAGGGTGTAGAGCTCAAGCAGTTTGGCCGGATCTTCCGGGCCCATTTGCAGGTCGTCGAGGCCGATATCCAGTGGCACGTCGACCTTGATGGTCGCCAGTTGATAGGAGAGGAACGCCATCTCCTTGTGTTCTTCGAGCTTGGCTGGCAGGGTCTTGGCGCCGCGAATCGGCAGGGTCGGCACGATGTCGAGCTGCGCATACAGCTCGGTCAGACCGCCGTTGACCCCCACCAGCAGGCCGGAAGCAGTCTTCGGGCCGATGCCGGGAACACCGGGGATGTTGTCGGAAGAATCGCCCATAAGTGCCAGATAATCGATGATCTGCTCGGGAGCGACGCCGAATTTCTCCTTCACGCCCTCCACGTCCATCGAGCTACCGGACATGGTGTTGACCAAGGTAATGTGCCCGTCGACCAGTTGCGCCATGTCCTTGTCACCGGTGGAGATGATCACCGGGCGGTCGGCGGCCGCGCTGCTGCGGGCCAGGGTGCCGATCACGTCATCGGCCTCGACGCCTTCGACACACAGCAGCGGAAAACCGAGAGCGATCACGCTCTGGTGCAGCGGTTCGATCTGCACGCGCATGTCGTCGGGCATGCTTGGGCGGTTGGCTTTGTATTCGGCGTACATCTCATCGCGAAATGTCCCACCCTTGGCGTCGAACACCACGGCGAACGGGCTGTCCGGATACTGCTTGCGCAGGCTCTTGAGCATGTTCAGAACGCCTTTGACCGCGCCGGTCGGCAGGCCTTTGGAGGTGGTCAGCGGTGGCAGCGCGTGAAAGGCGCGGTACAGGTAAGACGAACCGTCCACCAGGACGAGGGGGGCTTGGCTCATGAGCAGAATCAACCTTTTCGGCGGGCCCGGCGCTAGAATAGCGGGACCGTTGACGACAAAGGGACAAGGTTATCATGCGTACGTTAAATCGCTTGCTGCTGGTCAGTCTGATTGCTGTCTCACCGCTGGCCGCGATCGCGGCGGATGATGCGCCATCGTCGGAGCCGGAAGTTACCATTAGCACGCACACGGAAGGCGACAAGGTCATTCAGGAATACAGCCGGAGTGGATTCGTGTATGCGATCAAGGTCACACCGAAGGTCGGCAAACCCTATTTCCTGGTGCGCGCCGATGGTACGGACGCGAATTACATCCGGTCCGACCAGCCGAATATGTTGATTCCAGCGTGGGAAATCTTTACCTGGAAGTAAGTTTCCTGACTTTTAATCGGCGCCGTTTGATGGCGGCGCCAGAACTGAGCAGTTTTTAACCATGTCTGTGTTTACCCCCCTGGCTCGGCCCGAGCTGGAAACCTTTCTCGCCCCTTACGGGCTCGGCCGTCTGCTCGATTTCCAGGGGATCGCCGCCGGTAGCGAAAACACCAACTTCTTCATCAGCATGGAAAAGGGCGAGTTCGTCCTGACCTTGGTCGAGCGCGGCCCGGTGCAGGAAATGCCGTTCTTCATCGACCTGCTCGACGTGTTGCACGAAGCCGATCTGCCGGTGCCTTACGCACTGCGCACCACTGACGGCGTGGCCCTGCGCGAGCTGAAAGGCAAACCGGCGCTGCTGCAACCGCGCCTGGCCGGCAAGCACATCAAGCAGGCCAACGCCCAGCATTGCGCGCAGGTCGGTGAGTTGCAGGCGCACCTGCACCTGGCGACCCAGGGCGACAACATGATCAAGCGCAAGACCGATCGTGGCCTGGACTGGATGCTGGAAGAGGGCACGCAGTTTCTTTCGCACCTGAGCGATGAACCTCGTGCGCTCCTGCAAACCGCGCTGGACGAAATCACCCGACAGAAAGAGAAAATTCTCGCACTGCCACGGGCGAACATTCACGCCGACCTGTTCCGCGACAACGCGATGTTCGAAGGCACGCATCTGACCGGGCTGATCGACTTCTACAACGCCTGCTCTGGTCCGATGCTTTATGACGTGGCGATTGCCCTGAACGACTGGTGCTCGGACGATGACGGCCTGATCGACGGCCCGCGTGCGCGTGCATTCTTGGGTGCCTACGCGGCACTGCGTCCGTTCACGGCAGCAGAAGCCGAGCTGTGGCCGACCATGCTGCGAGTGGCGTGCGTGCGGTTCTGGCTATCCCGCCTGATTGCAGCGGAATCGTTCGCCGGACAGGACGTGTTGATCCACGATCCGAAGGAGTTCGAGCAGCGTCTGGCGCAGCGTCAGACGGTCAGTACGCCGCTACCTTTCGCCCTGTAAAAGAAAAAACCGCAGCCTGTGCAGGCTGCGGTTTTTTTGTATCAGAGCGATTCGAGACAACCCGCCAGATCATTCCCCAGCTTCTCCAGCACTTGCTCATAACCCTGAGCCGTCGCTGGCGTGTAGCCGCCCAACGCATCCAGTTCCGCCAGTTTCACCGGCAAGCCCGCCACCAGGGTTTCGGCCAGACGTGGACGCAGCGGCGGCTCACTGAACACGCAGGTCTTGCCGACTTCCTGCAAACGCGTACGCATCGCCGCCACATGCTGGGCGCCCGGCTGCACTTCCGCTGCCACGCTGAACACGCCGGTGTGTTTCAAGCCGTAGGCGTCTTCGAAGTAGTCGAAGGCTTCGTGGAAGACGAAGTAGGGTTTGCCTTCAACGCTGGCCAGGCGTTTCTTCAAACGCTGATCCAGCGCATCGAGACGCTCGTCGAACGCCTTGGCGTTGCTCTGATAGCGCTCGGCATTGGCCGGGTCGGCGGCGCTCAGGTCAGCGGCCATTTTGTCGGCAATGACCCGCGCGTTCACCGGCGATAGCCACAAATGCGCATCGAGGCTGCCCGGGCGATGGTCGTGATCGTGTTCGTCGGCTTCTTCGGCATGGGAATGGCTGTCTGCGGCGAAGCGGCGCAGTTTCATGCCCGGCAGATCCTGCACGGCAACGCTCGGCAGCGTACGACCGTTCAGCACGCGAGGCAGGAATCCTTCCATGTCCGGGCCGATCCAGTACAGCAGGTCCACCGATTGCACCTTGCGTACATCGGACGGACGCAACGCGTAGTTATGCGGCGAAGCCCCCGGCGGCAGCAGCACTTCCGGAATCGCCACGCCGTCCTGCACCGCAGCGGCAATCAGTTGCAGGGGCTTGATGCTGGTGAGGACTCTGACCTCGGCCTGAGCCGGACCGATCAGCAGAAAACCGGTGATGAATACGACAAAAACAGAAAAAAGTCGGGACACGATGACCACTCAATGAGGCGAGAACGGGTAACATAATAACGTCTCTAACCAAACTCGTCGCCGCTCATGCCTATTACACCGATTGCCAGCCGTCCCCACGACCACTCGCACTGCGTTCACAGCGCGCTGTCCGAGGCCGATGCCTTGTGTGCACAGAAAGGCCTGCGCCTGACCGCGCTGCGCCGACGAGTGCTGGAACTGGTCTGGCAGAGCCACAAGCCGCTGGGTGCCTACGACATCCTGGCGGTGCTCAGCGAGCAGGACGGCCGCCGCGCTGCGCCGCCGACCGTGTACCGGGCGCTGGACTTCCTGCTGGAAAACGGCCTGGTGCACCGCATCTCCTCGCTCAACGCCTTCGTCGGCTGCGTTCACCCGAAACATTCGCACCAGGGCCAGTTCCTGATCTGCCGCGAATGCCACGCCGCCATCGAACTTGAGCAAAAAACCATCAGCGACGCCATCGTCCACAGCGCCAAGGACGTCGGCTTCATCGTCGAGGCCCAGACCGTCGAAGTGGTCGGCCTCTGCTCCGGTTGCCGGGGGGCTTGATGAGCGATGCGCTGATCCGTCTGGAGCAGGTGGCGGTCCGGTTTGCCGGGCAGAACGTGCTGGACAACATTCACCTGAGCGTCGAGCCGGGGCAGATCGTCACCCTGATCGGCCCCAACGGCGCCGGCAAGACCACGCTGGTGCGCGCCGTGCTCGGGCTGTTGAAACCCGACAGCGGCAGCGTCTGGCGCAAGCCGAAACTGCGCGTGGGTTACATGCCGCAAAAACTTCACGTCGATCCGACCCTGCCGCTGTCAGTGCTGCGCTTCCTGCGGCTGGTGCCGGGCGTCGATCGCCCGCGTGCGCTGGCGGCACTCAAGGAAGTCGGCGCCGAGCATGTCATCGACAGCCCGGTGCAAAGCGTTTCCGGCGGTGAAATGCAGCGCGTGCTGCTGGCCCGGGCACTGCTTCGCGAGCCGGAACTGCTGGTGCTCGACGAGCCGGTGCAAGGCGTCGATGTCGCCGGGCAAGCCGAGCTGTACAGCCTGATCACTCGCCTTCGCGACCGTCATGGCTGCGGCGTGCTGATGGTGTCCCACGATCTGCATCTGGTGATGAGCACCACCGATCAGGTGGTGTGCCTCAACCGTCACGTCTGCTGCTCCGGGCATCCCGAGCAGGTCAGTGGCGATCCGGCCTTCGTCGAGCTGTTCGGCAACAACGCGCCGAGCCTGGCGATCTATCACCACCATCATGACCACGCCCACGACCTGCACGGTTCGGTGGTCAAAGGGCCTGTGACGGGCCAACCTCACGTTCACGGAGATAGCTGCAAGCATGGCTGATTTTCTGTTCTACGCCCTGCTTGCAGGTCTGGCGCTGGCGATGGTCGCGGGGCCGCTGGGCTCGTTCGTGGTCTGGCGGCGCATGGCCTATTTCGGCGATACGCTGTCTCACGCCGCACTGCTCGGCGTGGCCCTGGGCTTTCTGCTGGATGTCAGCCCGACTGTCGCGGTCACCGTTGGCTGCCTGTTGCTGGCGGTGTTGCTGGTGACTTTGCAACAGCGCCAGCCGCTAGCGTCCGACACGCTTTTGGGAATTCTCGCACCGAGCACGCTCTCCCTCGGGCTGGTGGTACTAAGCTTCATGCATGAAGTGCGGATCGACCTGATGGCCTATCTGTTCGGCGACCTGCTGGCGATCAGCCCGACCGATCTGGCGTGGATCCTCGGCGGCAGCGCGGCGGTGCTGGTATTGCTGGTGACGCTGTGGCGGCCGCTGCTGGCAATCACCGTGCACGAAGAGCTGGCCCGGGTCGAAGGCCTGCCGGTGGCCGGTCTGCGCATGGCGCTGATGCTGTTGATCGCGGTGGTGATCGCGGTGGCGATGAAAATCGTCGGTGTGTTGCTGATTACTTCGCTGTTGATCATCCCGGCGGCTGCGGCACAACGTCACGCCCGTTCGCCCGAGCAGATGGCACTGGGCGCGAGCGTGCTGGGCATGCTCGCCGTGTGTGGCGGGCTGGCGCTGTCCTGGTTCAAGGACACCCCGGCCGGCCCGTCAATCGTTGTGACGGCGGCCGCACTGTTTCTGCTGAGTTTTGTTCTGCCCCGTCGAGGGGTGTAGACTTGCTCGTTTTTTGCGCAAATAGAGAGTCGCAGGAATGAAGCCGTTCGCCTCCCGTTATCTGCTCCTTGTGGCCTTTTCAGTGCTGCTGGGCGCCTGCCAAAGCACGCCGCCGGTGGCCGAAGTCCCCGATGCGCGGGCCACGGCCATCGCACAGCTGGAGCAAAGCCTGGCCAGCAGCGAACTGGCCACTGCCGAAGACCAATTGGCAGCCTTGCAGGCCGAAACCCCCAACGATCAATCCCTTGAGCAATACCAGCGCCAGTTGGCTGAAGCCTATCTGCGTCGCAGCCAGATCGTCCTGCAGAAGGGCGATGTGAATGCGGCCGCGACCGCACTGGCCCGTGCACGTGTGCTGATGCCCAAGGCCCCGGCGCTGACCGGTGGCGTCAACGGCGCCATCACCGAAGCGCGCAAAGCCGAGCTGGAGAAAGCCGAAGCGGCGCTCCAAGCCGCTGAAGCCAAGCCCAAAGCCAAGGTGATCGATCCGACTGCCGAAAGCACCACGGTCGCGCTGAATATCACCGATAGCCGCAAACTTCGCCGCCAACTGGATGCGATCGCCGCCGATGTGGTGAATTACGACTGTGCGGTGAGCATTCAGGCCCCGCGCACCAATGATTACCCGTGGCTGGCGACGTTGATCACCAAGCGCGTGAAGAAGCTGGATCCGGATTTCGATCTGAAGATCGAAAAACAGATCCTGCGCACGGTGCCGGCGCAGATGGTTCTGAGCCCGCGTAAACCTTGAATTAACCGCAGCCTGCTTTTCGCAGGCTGCGGTTTTTTTCAGGCCGGAATCGCCTTGGCCTTCGCCTCACGATCCCAGACCCGATGCTGCCCGATCGCCGCAAAGAACGGCTGGGTCAGCGCCTTCACATCCTTGCCCTCGATCAACCCCGCATCCGTCTCCAGCTTCAGCACATCCAGCAACTGTTTGGCCTCGCCATGCAGCGCAATCGCCTTCAAGTGTTTGTACGCCTCCAGCAGGTAATGCAACGCCACGCCGTCACCGCTCAATGCCTTGACCGACGCCGCGCCACCCGGCACGAACACCGCGTCGAACGCCACCGAAGGCAAACCTTCCATCGACGCATCCACCGCCAGGCTTTTGCCATCGGCGGTTTTCACCGGCGCCGAGGTCGGGCCGAGCAGTTTGGCGTGCGCACCTTCTGCCGCCAGCGCCTTCTTCATCGCATCAATCGCTGCACCATCGACGCCGTTGGCCGCAAGGATCGCGACTTTCCGCGTCTTGATGTTTTCCGGCAACAAGTTGGCCTGACTCAGCGATGGCGAGTGATCCAGTGATGTTTTCGGTACGTCGACGGTGCCTTTGCCTGGCGCTGGCAGACCCAGGTTGGCCGCCACGCGTTTGGCCAGCTCCAGATCGATGTTGGCGAGAATCTCGTTCACTTGCCGCGCCCGGATGAACTCACGCTCAACCTTGCCGAGTTCGAAACTGTAGGCGGCGATGATGTGCTCTTTCTCGTGCGGGCTCATGCTGTTGAAGAACAGCCGCGCCTGGGAAAAGTGGTCGCTGAACGACTCGCTGCGCTGGCGGATCTTGTTGGCGTCGATACGCTCCGGATAACTCTCGAAACCGCCGTCCTGCGCGGCCGGCGGGGTTTCTTTCGGCCAGCCGCCATCGATGGAGTTCGGTTCGTAGGACGCGCGACCCTTGTCGATCACCGTGCGGTGTTGGGCATCGCGCTGGCCGTTGTGGAACGGCGCGACCGGACGATTGATCGGCAGCTCATGAAAGTTCGGCCCACCGAGTCGGCTGATCTGCGTGTCGGTGTAGGAAAACAGCCGACCTTGCAGCAGCGGGTCATTGGAGAAGTCGATCCCCGGCACGATATGGCCGGGGCAGAACGCGACCTGCTCGGTCTCGGCGAAGAAATTGTCCGGGTTGCGATTGAGGGTCATCTTGCCCAGCGGCGTAATCGGAACGATTTCCTCGGGAATCAGTTTGGTCGGGTCGAGGATGTCGAAGTCGAAGTCGTGCTCGTTTTCCTCCTCGATGATCTGTACACCGAGTTCCCACTCCGGGTAATCGCCCATCTCGATGGCTTCCCACAGATCGCGCCGATGGTAGTCGGTGTCTTTACCCGCGAGTTTTTGCGCCTCGTCCCATACCAGCGAACAAGTGCCGGCAGTAGGGCGCCAGTGGAATTTGACGAAGCGCGATTTGCCCTCGGCGTTGATCAGCCGGAAGGTGTGCACGCCGAAGCCCTGCATGCTGCGCAGGCTTTTCGGGATGGCCCGGTCGGACATGGCCCAGATAACCATGTGCGCCGACTCCGGCACCAGCGACACGAAGTCCCAGAAGGTGTCGTGTGCCGAGCCGCCGGTGGGGATTTCATTGTGCGGCTCGGGTTTTACCGCGTGGACGAAGTCAGGAAACTTGATCGCGTCCTGAATGAAGAACACCGGCATGTTGTTACCGACCAGATCGAAGTTGCCTTCGTCGGTGAAGAATTTCACGGCAAAACCACGCACGTCACGCACGGTGTCGCCGGAACCACGCGGCCCCTGCACCGTGGAAAAACGCACGAACACTGGGGTTTTCTTCCCCGGATCCTGCAGGAAGCCAGCCTTGGTCAGCGTCGAATGGTTCTCGTAGCTCTGAAAGAAACCATGGGCGCCGGTGCCGCGGGCGTGGACGATGCGCTCGGGAATCCGTTCATGGTCAAAGTGCGTGATCTTTTCACGCATGATGAAGTCTTCCAAAAGCGACGGCCCGCGAGCTCCGGCCTTGAGGGTGTTCTGATTATCAGCAATTTTCACGCCCTGGTTGGTGCGCAGGGCCTGACCGGTAGCGTCGGAGCGAAACTTCTCCAGGCTGTCGAGTTTGGCATTGGTGTTGGCGCGATCCGGGGTATCGGTGCCGGCCAGTTGGCTTTTGTCATTGGCAGGTTTCTTGGTACTCATCAGTCATGAACTCCTGTTTGTCCCGGGATTGCTCCGGAACGCTTGAGTGTTTCCCAGGCACGGCACCCAGGGTTTTCAAGTCGCTTAAGTAGTGACTGACGAGGGTTTCGGGCGTTCCTTTTTTATGACCTTTGATCCTGTTATTGCCAAATCGAAGGTTATTCGCGAAATAAATGCTAAGAACCTCTATACGGACAGGCTAAAATGCGCGCCCGGCTAACCGCTGATCCTTTTCCAACGCGCCCCACAAGGTTCGCTACGTGATCGAGTTTCAAAACGTCCATAAGACTTACCGCGTCGCCGGTAAGGACATCACCGCGCTGCACCCGACCAGCTTCTCCATCGAGAACGGTCAGGTGTTCGGCCTGATTGGCCATTCCGGCGCGGGAAAAAGTACCCTGCTGCGTCTGATCAATCGCCTGGAGCAATCCAGTGGCGGCAAGATTATCGTCGACGGCGAAGAAGTCACCGCGCTGGACGCCAACGGCCTGCGCCGTTTCCGTCAGCAGGTCGGGATGATCTTCCAGCACTTCAACCTGCTGGCATCCAAGACCGTGGCCGACAACGTCGCGCTGCCACTGACCCTGGCCGGTGAACTGTCCCGCGCCGAGATCGACCAGCGTGTGGCCGAGTTGCTGGCGCGGGTCGGTCTGTCCGATCACGCCAAAAAGTACCCGGCGCAGCTGTCCGGCGGTCAGAAGCAGCGCGTCGGCATCGCCCGCGCCCTGGCGACCAAGCCGAAGATCCTGCTGTGCGACGAAGCCACCAGCGCCCTCGACCCGCAGACCACGGCGTCGGTCCTGCAACTGCTGGCCGAGATCAACCGCGAGCTGAAACTGACCATCGTCCTGATCACCCACGAGATGGATGTGATCCGCCGCGTGTGCGATCAGGTCGGCGTGATGGATGCCGGCGTGATCGTCGAGCAAGGTTCGGTGGCCGATGTGTTCCTGCATCCGAAACACCCGACCACCAAGCGCTTTGTTCAGGAAAGCGAGCAGATCGACGAAAGCGAGCAGCGCGATGACTTTGCTCACGTGCCGGGCCGCATCGTGCGTCTGACCTTCCAGGGCGAAGCGACCTACGCGCCGTTGCTCGGTACCGTCGCCCGGGAAACCGGTGTGGACTACAGCATCCTGGCCGGTCGTATCGACCGCATCAAAGACATTCCTTACGGGCAATTGACCCTCGCCGTCACCGGTGGCGACATGGAAGCAGCCTTCGCCCGCTTCACCGCCGCTGACGTTCACATGGAGGTGTTGCGCTAATGGAAGACCTGATGAGTTTCTTCACCAATATCGACTGGTACGAAATCTGGCTCGCCACCGGCGACACCATGATGATGCTCGGCGGTTCGCTGCTGTTCACCGTGCTGCTCGGCCTGCCGCTGGGCGTGCTGCTGTTCCTGTGCAGCCCACGCCAGTTGCTCGAAGCCAAAGGCGTGTACGCCTTGCTGTCGCTGGTGGTGAACATCCTGCGTTCGCTGCCGTTCATCATTCTGTTGATCGTGATGATCCCGTTCACCGTGCTGATCACCGGCACCTCGCTGGGCGTGGCCGGTGCGATTCCGCCGCTGGTAGTGGGCGCGACGCCGTTCTTCGCGCGGCTGGTGGAAACCGCCCTGCGTGAAGTCGATCGCGGCATCATCGAAGCGACCCAGTCGATGGGCGCGACCACTCGCCAGATCATCATGAACGCCTTGCTGCCGGAGGCCCGTCCGGGCATCTTCGCAGCGATTACGGTGACGGCGATTACACTGGTTTCCTACACGGCGATGGCCGGTGTGGTCGGCGCCGGTGGCCTGGGTGACCTGGCGATCCGTTTCGGCTATCAGCGGTTCCAGACCGACGTGATGATCGTCACCGTGGTGTTGCTGCTGATTCTGGTGCAAGTGCTGCAAATGGTAGGCGACCGACTGGTCGTGCACTTCTCGCGCAAATAACCGGTTTTGTAATGACATGAGCCGGCCATTCGCTGGCAGGCGCCAGACGGGCGCCGTAAAAAGGAGTTAGCTGAATGAAAAAACTGATCGTTGCCCTGGCTGCCGTTGCAGCGTTCTCGGCCCACGCCGACGAAACCCTGACCGTTGCTGCCACTCCGGTGCCGCACGCGGAAATCCTCGAGTTCGTGAAGCCGGTACTGGCCAAAGAAGGCGTGGATCTGAAGGTCAAGGTCTTCACCGACTACGTTCAGCCGAACGTCCAGGTGGCCGAGAAGCGTCTGGACGCCAACTTCTTCCAGCACCAGCCGTACCTCGATGAGTTCAACAAGGCCAAGGGCACCAGCCTGGTGTCCGTGACCGGCGTGCACCTGGAACCGCTGGGCGCCTACTCCAGCAAATTCAAGAAAATCGAAGAGCTGCCAAGCGGCGCCAACGTGGTGATCCCGAACGACGCCACCAACGGCGGCCGTGCGCTGTTGCTGCTGGCCAAGGCCGGCGTGATCACCCTGAAGGATCCGACCAACATCCTGTCGACCGTCAAGGACATCGCCCAGAACCCGAAAGACCTGAAGATCCGTGAACTGGAAGCCGCGACCATCCCGCGCGTGCTGACCCAGGTCGACCTGGCGCTGATCAACACCAACTACGCGCTGGAAGCCAAGCTTGATCCGTCCAAGGATGCGCTGGTCATCGAAGGCAGCGATTCGCCTTACGTGAACATCCTCGTGTCCCGCGCGGACAACAAGGACAGCGACGCCATGAAAAAACTGGCCGCTGCGCTGCACAGCCCGGAAGTGAAGAAATTCATTACCGAGAAGTACAAAGGCGCGGTGTTGCCGGCGTTCTGATTCGGACGCCGCAACGAAAAAGGGGACGCCAGTGGCGTCCCCTTTTTTGTGGCCGGGTGTTCAGCTTTGGACCCACTGTGTATTCGTCCCTCACCCCAGCCCTCTCCCGAAGGGAGAGGGGGCCGACCGAGGTGTCCTGCGTCCTGCATCGACCTGAAAGATCTTGGCGATTATGGATTCGAAGCAGTACGTTCAATTCGGTGTAGCTCGCCAATATTCCCCATTCAGTCCCCTCTCCCTCCGGGCGGTCCGACGTTTCGGGAGGGTTAGGGTGAGGGCTAGCTTTTGATCTTCTTACTTGCGGTTCAACATCACCGGCAACTGCGCCACCAGCTTGGCATTATTTAACGGCGCCCGAATAAACCCGCGCTGCGTACCATCAGGCCCGATCACCGCCAGGTTCCCACTGTGATCCACCGTGTAGTTCGGCTTGCTGGTGTCCGCCGGAATGAACGGAATGCTCACCGCGTTCGCCACCTTCTGCAGCTCGTCGATCGACTTCGGCGTCAGGCCGATGAATTGTGGATCGAAGTAACCCAGGTACTGCTTCAACTGCGCGGGGTTGTCGCGGTTCGGGTCGACGCTGACCAGCACGATCTGCAATTTATCCACCGCATCCTTCGGCAGTTCGCTCTTGATCTGGCGCAACTGGGCGAGGGTGGTCGGGCAGATGTCCGGGCAGAAGGTGTAGCCGAAGAACAGCAGGCTCCACTTGCCCTTGAGCTCGTTGACCGTGACCGGTTGGCCGTCCTGATTGGTCATCGTCACGTCCGGCAGGTTACGGCTCTGCGGCAGCAGGATGATGCCGGCGTCGATCAGTGCGGTCGGGTCGCCCTGGCCCTTGCCGCTCAGCACTTTGTTGACGGTCAGGCCGAGGATCAGCGCGATCACGGCGACGAGGATGAAGACGGTTTTCTGGGTTCGAGTCATAGGTTCAACAGTAAGTAGTGGTCTACGAGCAGGGCGATGAACAGCAGAAACAAGTACCAGATAGAGTACTTGAAGGTGTTGATCGCCGCGTGCGGTCGAGTGCCACGGTACAGCACCACGGCCCATTGCAGAAACCTGGCGCCCAGACCGAGCGCGCAGATCAGGTACAGCAGGCCGCTCATGTGGATCACGTACGGCAACAGGCTGACCGCCAGCAGGGCGAAGGTGTACAGCAGAATGTGCACCTTGGTGTAGTGCTCGCCGTGGGTGACCGGCAGCATCGGAATGTCGGCCTTGGCGTATTCCTCTTTGCGATGGATGGCCAGCGCCCAGAAGTGCGGCGGGGTCCAGGCGAAGATGATCAGCACCAGCAGCAGCGGTTCGGCACTGACGTGGCCGGTGGCCGCGGTCCAGCCGAGCAGTGGCGGAGCGGCGCCGGCGAGGCCGCCGATGACGATGTTCTGCGGCGTCGCACGTTTGAGAAAACCTGTGTAGATCACCGCGTAGCCGAGCAGCGAGGCCAAGGTCAGCCAGGCGGTCAGCGGATTGGTGAAAGTCAGCAGCAAGGCCTGGCCGAGCAGCGCCAGCACCAGCGCAAAGGTCAGTGCGCCTGTGGGCGAAACCCGGCCCTCGGCCAGCGGCCTTTTATGGGTGCGGGCCATGACCGCATCGATGCGTCGGTCCACCACATGATTGACCGCCGCCGCGCCACCGGCACACAGCGCGATCCCGAGGTTGCCGAACACCAGCACCGTCCACGGCACCCCGGCGCGGGTTGCGAGGAACATGCCGACCAGCGAGGTGATCAGCATCAGCACCACGACTTTCGGTTTGGTCAGCTCCAGATAATCACGCCACAGCGCCTGCGCCGGACGTTCGCCGATCAGAATCGCCATGGCGTCTCTCCTTTAATAGTGATGGGCGCCGCCGAGTGTTTGCGCGGGCTCAGGCGCCAGCGCGCGATCATCGGCTGCTTGACCCGAACCAGACTGGTCCGCGCGTGGTAGTTGACCAGCACCATCGTCAGCAGCAGCGCCGCACCGCCGGCGTTATGCGCCACGGCCACCGGCAGCGGCAGATGGAACAGCACGTTGCTGATGCCGAGGGTGATCTGCGCCGCGAGGGCGATCAGCACCAGCCCGGCCAGTCGGGTCATGCCCACCACTTTCAGTTGCCAGGCCAGACCGAGCAGGACGAGCGTCACCAGCAACGCGCCAATGCGATGGGTCAGGTGAATCGCCGTGCGTGCATCGCTGTCGAGTTGCCCGCCGAGGTAGTTGGGGCCGATGTGTTGGGTCAGATGAAAGCCGTTGGCGAAATCTGCCGGCGGCAGCCATTGGCCGTGGCAGGTCGGGAAGTCGATGCAGGCCACCGCCGCATAGTTGGAGCTGACCCAGCCACCCAGTGCGATCTGGCCGATCACCAGCAGCAATCCAGCAGTGGCCCAATATTGCAGGCGCTTGGGCACGGTCAGCGCCGGCAGCACTCCGGACAGTCGCAAGGTCAGCAGAAACAGCAGGCTCAAGGTCGCGAAGCCACCGAGCAAATGCCCGGTCACCACTTGCGGCCAGAGCTTGAGTGTCACCGTCCACATGCCGAACGCCGCCTGGGCGAACACCACCGCCAGCAGAAACAGCGGCAGTTTCAGCGGTTGCCCGGGATGACGACGATTGACCCACGCGCGCCCGGCCAGTACCGAGATCAGCATGCCGAGGGTGCCGGCGAAGTAGCGGTGGATCATCTCGTTCCAGCCTTTATGCGCCTCCACCGGCGAGTCGGGGTAATGCAGTTCGGCATGGGCCAGTTGGGCTTCGCTTTTCGGCACGCTGATGAACCCGTAGCAGCCCGGCCAGTCCGGACAGCCGAGGCCGGCGTGGGTCAGGCGGGTGTAGGCGCCGAGCAGCACGACGATCAGTGCCAGCAGGGTGGCAAACAGCGCGAGGCGAAATCCAGGTTTGGCCATGACGATGCCCTTATCCGATGTTCGACAGTTTCAGCAGGTGGCGCAGGTCGTTGAGCAGATCCTTGCCCTTGACGCTCGGGTCGTAGCGCAGCACGAGGTTGCCGTGGGGGTCGATGATCCACAGCTGCGCTGTGGCCTTGTCGCCCATGGCCTTGCTGAAGGTGGCTGCGTCCAGCGGGTAGCGTTGCAGCTGCGGGTATTCGCGGGTCAGCTTGGCTTCGTAGTCGGCGGCCAGTGGTTGCGCGGCGGCCAGGGCGTGGCTGGCGCGCCCGGCTTCGCGGCCCAGGCCGATCTGGATCTGCCGCGCCAGGTACACCAGTTGCTGGCAGTCCACCGCGCAATCCTTCGGCGCGGTGACCAGCATCTGCCAGCGCGTTTCGTCAGCCTGGATGCCAAGGTCGGCGCGGGTCTGGCCGTTGCCGATCAGTTCGCCGTGATAGCTGCGACCTTCCGGCACCCAGAACTGCAACTTGTACATGCCGGTGGCGAGGATCATCGGACCGACCACGCCGAGCACGATCAACAGCAGCTGGATACGTCCGCGACGGCGACTGGCCGGGGCTTTTGCTTCAGACATGCTGGGTGGATTCATGGCCGCTCCCATGGTGTTTCTCCTTTGCGTTGTGCCAGCCGAGATAGAGGTAGAGACCGAACAGGGCGGTGGCCATGGCGAACCACTGCACGGCGTAACCGAGGTGTTTTTCCGGGCCCATTGCGACCACCGGCCAGTCGGCCTGATAGCTGGCGGGGCCGGGTTCGGCGCGTAATTCGTAGGCGAAGCCGTCGCGTTCGAGGGTTTTCCACAATTTCGCGGGTTCGACGGCGGTGACGGTTTGCGGCCAGCGGCTGCTGACCGGATCGGCATGCAGCTGGAAGGTGGCGCCGGGGGCGACGTACACCCAGGCATCGACATTCACGGCGTCGGTCGGTGTGTTGAATTGCGGGGCCGTGCGCCGATCCGGCCACGGCAGCCAGCCGCGATTGACCAGCAGCCACTGGCCGCTGCGTTGATCCTGAAACGGTTGCAGCAATTCGACGCCGACCTTGCCGTTGCGCTGACGGTTGTCCAGCAACAGGCTGTGGGCGGCATCGAACTGGCCGTACAGATGCACCCGGCGAAAGGCCGGATCGGCGCTGTGCAGCAACTCGGTGCTGGCCATCGGTTCGGCGGCACGGCGTTCGGCGTAGCTGGCGAGCAGGGCGGTTTTCTCCGCGCCCCGGCCCAGTTGCCAGAAGCCCAGCGAAATCAGCAACGGCAGCAGCAGGCCGACCACCAGTGTCGGCACCACGCCCGGCCGGAAGCGCTTCATGGTCGCGCCAGAAAATCAGTCAGTGCGATCACTATACTCAACTGCATCGCTTGTTCCCCCGGAGTTCTTCCCATGCTCAAAGCAGCCATCGTCCTGATGCTGATTGCCACGGTGGTCAGCCTGTTCAGCGGCCTGTTTTTCCTGGTCAAGGACGACAGCAGCTCGAATCGGCTGGTGATCGCCTTGAGTGTTCGGGTGGCGTTGGCCGCTTGCACCGTCGGCTTGATTGCCTGGGGTTTCTACAGCGGCCAACTGGTGTCCCACGTGCCGTGGTAGCTGCAAGCGCCAAGCTACAAGCTACAAGCCTTACCGTTTTGACTTGAAGCTCGCAGCTCGCGGCTCGCAGCTGCTGTTAAAGCACATAAACGAAGATGAACAAGCCGATCCAAACCACATCGACGAAGTGCCAATACCAGCTCGCCGCTTCAAAACCGAACTGATGTTCGTTGTCGAAGTGGCCCTTCATGATGCGCATCAGCATCACGAACAGAATGATCGTGCCGATGGTCACGTGGGCGCCGTGGAAACCGGTGAGCATGAAGAACGTCGCGCCGTAGATGCCCGAGCCGAGGGTCAGCCCCAGTTCGTGGTAGGCGTGGATGTATTCTTCGGCCTGGAAGCCGAGGAACGCGCAACCCAGCAGCACGGTGATCGCCAGCCACAGTTTCAGCGCGCCGCGATGACCTTTCTTCAGCGCGTGGTGGGCGATGGTGATGGTCACGCTGGAACTCACCAGCAGGATGGTGTTGATCAGCGGCAGGCCCCAGGGGCTGATGACTTCCTTGGGCGGCGGGAACAGTTTCGGATCCGGCGTGTGCAACAGCGGCCAGGTGAACTGGAAATTCGGCCAGAGCATGTGGGCGATGCCTTTGGTGCCTTCGCCGCCCAGCGCCGGGCCGGAGATGTGTCGCACGTAGAACAGCGCGCCGAAGAAGGCGATGAAGAACATCACCTCGGAGAAGATGAACCAGCTCATGCCCCAGCGGAACGAGCGGTCCAGTTGCGGGCTGTACAACCCCGCGCGGCTCTCCTTGATCACCGTGCCGAACCAGCCGAACAGCATGTACGCCAGCAACAGGCCGCCGACGAAAAAGATCAGCGGGCCGTGGGATTCCGGACGCGCTGCCTTCAGATCGTTGAACCAGGTCGCCAGACCGTACACGGTGACGAACATCCCCACCGTGGCGACGATCGGCCACTTGCTCTGGGCCGGGACGTAATAGTGCTCATGAGTTGCCATTTATTGTTCTCCTTATCGGGCACGCTTAACCGCCAGTGTTTGCAGCCACCGGAGGATGTCGGGCGGTGATATCGAACAGCGTGTAGGACAGCGTCAGGTGCTTCACGTCCTTGGGCATGTCGCGGTCAACGATGAAACGCACCGGCATCTCGATCTGCTGACCGGGCTGCAGCACCTGCTGGGTAAAGCAAAAGCATTCGGTCTTGTGGAAATACGCCGCCGCATTGCTCGGCGCGATGCTCGGTACGGCTTGAGCGCTCATCGGTTTGTCGGTGGGGTTGCGCGCGATGAAGATCATCTCGTTCACCGCGCCGGGGTTGGCCGTCAGTTCGTCATGCTTGGGATAGAAATCCCACGGCATGTCGGCGGTGTTGGTCGACAGAAACTGCACCCGGACCTGCCGCGAAGCATCGACGGTCTGCTCGCCCTCGTACTGCCCGGCGGTCTTGCCGTTGATACCGAACGCCTTGCACATCACGTCGTAGATCGGCACCAGGGCAAAGCCGAAGACGAACATCGCCACCACCACGCCGAGCAGTCGGGTGACCAGCTTCTTCATCGAAATCGAGTCAGCCATGGTGGCGGCCCTCAACGGCTACAGGGTTCATTTCACTTCCGGCGGCGTGGTGAAGGTGTGATACGGCGCCGGAGACGGCACGCTCCATTCCAGACCTTCGGCACCATCCCACGGTTTGGCCGGAGCCGGCTCGCCGCCACGGATGGTCTTGATCACGATGAACAGGAAGAAGATCTGCGTGGCGCCGAACATGAACGCGCCGATCGACGAGACCATGTTGAAGTCGGCGAACTGCAGGTTGTAGTCCGGAATCCGCCGGGGCATGCCCGCCAGGCCCACGAAGTGCATCGGGAAGAACGTCAGGTTCATGCCGACGAAGGACAGCCAGAAGTGCAGCTTGCCCAGGGTTTCGTCGTACATGTGACCGGTCCATTTCGGCAGCCAGTAATAGGCCGACGCGAAGATCCCGAAGATCGCCCCCGGCACCAGCACGTAGTGGAAGTGCGCGACCACGAAGTAGGTATCCTGGTACTGGAAGTCCGCCGGGGCGATGGCCAGCATCAGCCCGGAGAAACCGCCGATGGAGAACAGGATCACGAACGCCACGGCAAACAGCATCGGTGTCTCGAAGGTCATCGAACCCTGCCACATGGTGCTGGCCCAGTTGAACACCTTCACCCCGGTCGGCACCGCGATCAGCATCGTCGCGTACATGAAGAACAACTCGCCCACCAGCGGAATGCCCACCACGAACATGTGGTGCGCCCAGACGATAAACGACAGGAACGCGATGCTCGCCGTGGCGTAGACCATCGAGGTGTAGCCGAACAGCGGCTTGCGCGAAAAGGTCGGGATGATCTGGCTGACGGCACCGAAGGCCGGCAGGATCATGATGTACACCTCGGGGTGGCCGAAGAACCAGAACACATGCTGGAACAGCACCGGGTCACCGCCGCCGGCAGCACTGAAGAAGCTGGTGCCGAAGTGGATGTCCATCAGCATCATCGTCACGCACCCGGCCAGCACCGGCATCACCGCGATCAGCAGGAACGCGGTGATCAGCCAGGTCCAGACGAACAGCGGCATTTTCATCAGGGTCATGCCGGGGGCGCGCAGGTTGAGGATGGTGGCGATCACGTTGATCGCGCCCATGATCGAACTGATCCCCATCAGGTGGATGGCGAAGATGAAGAACGTCACGCTTTCCGGGGCATAGGTGGTGGACAGCGGCGCGTAGAACGTCCAGCCGAAGTTCGGCCCGCCACCGGGGGTGAACAGGGTCGAGACCAGCAGCAGGAACGCCGCCGGCAGCAGCCAGAAGCTGAAGTTGTTCATCCGCGGCAGGGCCATGTCCGGCGCACCGACCATCAACGGGATCATCCAGTTGGCGAGGCCGACGAACGCCGGCATCACCGCACCGAACACCATCACCAGGCCGTGCATGGTGGTCATCTGGTTGAAGAACGCAGGTTCCACGATCTGCAGTCCGGGCTGGAACAGCTCGGCGCGGATCACCATGGCGAACGAGCCGCCGAGCAGGAACATGCAGAACGCAAACCACAGGTACAGCGTGCCGATGTCCTTGTGGTTGGTGGTCAGTACCCAGCGCATCAGGCCTTTGGCGGGGCCGTGGGCGTGGTCGTGGTCGGCATGACCGTGGTCATCGATGACAGCGCTCATGGCCGGTCTCCTTCAAGTGAGTGGACTGGGCAGGCCGGGACGCAGGGCCCCGACCGGTTCACGAAGTACGCAATAGACCGGCTCATTTGCTTTCCGCCTGTTTCAGCTCCAGCACTTCTTTTGGCGTGACCATGTCGCCCTTGTTGTTGCCCCAGGCGTTACGTTCGTAGGTCACGACCGCTGCGATATCGACTTCCGACAACTGCTTGCCGAACGCCGCCATGGCGGTGCCGGGCTTGCCGTGGAAGACAATGCTCAGGTGCGCGTCTTTCGGGCCGGTGGCGATTTTCGAGCCCTTGAGGGCCGGGAACATCGGCGGCAGGCCCTGGCCTTCGGCCTGGTGACAGGCGACGCAGGTGGTGTGGTAGATCTTGTCGCCGCGCTCCTTGAGCTCGTCGAGAGTCCATTCCTTGCTGGTCAGCTCCTTGAGCTGCATCGCTTCGGCCTTGCGCTCGGCGAGCCATTTTTCGTAGTCGGCCTTCTCCTTGACGTCGACCACGATCGGCATGAAGCCGTGGTCCTTGCCGCACAGTTCGGCGCACTGGCCACGGTAGAGGCCCGGCTTGTCGATGCGGGTCCAGGCTTCGTTGACGAACCCGGGAATCGCATCGCGCTTGACCGCGAAGGCCGGCACCCACCAGGAGTGGATCACGTCGGCGGAGGTCACGAGGAAGCGCACCTTGGCGCCGGTCGGCAGCACCAGTGGCTTGTCGACCTCGAGCAGGTAATGCTCGCCCTTGGCTTCCTTGTTGTGGATCTGCTCGGCGGGCGTGGCCAGGTTGCTGAAGAACTCGACGTCCTGGCCCAGGTATTTGTAGTGCCACTTCCACTGATAACCGGTGATCTGGATATCGATATCCGGCTCACTGGTGTCGTACATCTTGATCAGGGTCGCGGTCGCCGGAACGGCCATCGCCACCAGGATCAGCAGCGGGACGACGGTCCAGAGAATTTCGACGGTGGTGCTTTCGTGGAATTTTGCGGCGACCTGCCCGGTAGAACGGCGGTGCACCATCATCGACCAGAACATGGCGCCGAAGACGATGATCCCGATCACCACACAGATCCAGAAAATGGTCATGTGCAGGTCGAATACTGCGTGACTGATTTCAGTCGCTCCAGGCGCCATATTCACAGTCCAGGCAGCTTGCACCGGGCTGAAAATCGACCACAACAGGAGGCCCATCCAGACGTGTGGATGTCGCATCATTGCGGGTTCCCCTTATCGTTCTTGTTATCCCGCCGGCTTTCACCAGAGGCAAGGGAGCGGCTGCATCAGACTACGAACTTGAATCGCCGGGCCTTGCTGCGTGGGCAGTCGGGCGTCATCAGCTAACTCCATTCAATGGCGAGTATAGACAGCCGCTGAGAAATGCAATGTGAGGACGTAAATCGTATGGAACAGCTGACGCTTGCGTTCCAGGGCACGAATGGAGAAGGATGCAGACGAGTGTTGGCAAACCGATATAACGCCGGTGCATCAAGGATGAAATAATTATGACAAATGCGTCTTAGCATTTTTCGTAAGCCAGCTAAGTTATGTCTTCCCTATTTCATTGCCTTGTTTCCTGGAGTTTTCATGAACACCGCCGCATTGCGCGAGCAGATCCACATAGCCCGACAACACGAGATTGAAACCGGAAAGCTGACCCGTCAGCTGGAAGCCCAACTGCAACACCTGCACCCGGCCATCCAGTTGCCGGAAACCGACGCCAACGGCGTGCTGACGCGGTTTGTCGCCGCCTACATCGACGAAGTGCCAGACCTGCTGGATGCAGCCAATGAAGTCGCCAGGGAAGCGGGAATCGAATCGCAGATCAAACCGGTGCTGAAAATCGCCGAGCAGTACTTCATCCAGCCGCCCGTGGGCCTGGACAGTCTGCTGGACGAAGCCTATCTGGCGCACCGTTTTGTCGAAGAGGTCAACGACCTGTACATCAAGCATTTCGGCCAGCCACTGATCCCCTTGGACATGACGGTCGCCAATCTGATTGCTCACCAACTGATCGGTGAGGAATTTGCCAACCAACTCGACGAAGTGGTGCATCACGCGGTGGACAGCATGCTCGACGACGACAGCTTTGCGCTGGAGTCGGTGGAAGCCTACCGCGAGAAACTCAGCAGCCCGGACACCGGTGCGGCGTGGAAACGCTGGCCGTGCATGAGCCGCCGTCTGGGCGTGGGCCTGGAGCTGGATCAGCCTGCGGCTTGATCCCGGCGCAAACGATTGGGGGAACAGATTGCTCTGTTCCCCCAAATGTTTTCAGCCCGCCGCTCCGATCCCGGTGGTGGTGCGGATCCGCCCCTCGAGCCGTCGTTTCAACCCGCGCGACTCGATCAACAGCTTCGCCCCCTTGGCCGCATTCGCCCGGCCCCACTCCTCGAGCAGTTCCAGACACGAATGGTCGATGTAGCTCAGGTTATTGAGCGGCACATGCACCGTGGTGCCCGGCGGAATGCTGCCCAGTACCTGAGTCAGTGCCGGCACTTTGAGGAACGTCGCGGCGCCCACCAGGCGCAACTCCATTTCCCCGTCCTGCGGCAGATCGATCAGGCTGATTTTCAGGCGTGAGGCCTTGAACGCCAGTTTCACCAGGGTCAGACCGAAACCGATCAGCACGCCGGTCAACAGGTCGGTGAAGATGATCGCCAGTGCTGTGGCGGCGTAGGTGAACATCGGCATCCGGCCATATCGGGCCAGACCACGGAATGCCTTGAGGTCCACCAGTTTGAAGCCGGTGTAGACCAGAACGCCCGCCAGACTCGCCACCGGAATGCTCTGCAACACGCTCGACAGCAACAGCACGAACGCCAGCAGCCACAGGCCATGGAAAATCGTCGAGTAGCGTGTGGTGGCGCCGGCCTGGACGTTGGCCGAACTGCGCACGATCACCCCGGTCATCGGCAGCGCGCCGACCAGACCGCAGAGCATGTTGCCGACACCTTGCGCCGACAGCTCACGGTCGAAATCCGAACGCGGGCCGCTGTGCATGCGATCCACCGCAGCGGCGGACAGCAGGGTTTCGGCGCTGGCGATGAAGGCCACGGCGAATGCGGCGATCAGCAGCGTTGGATCGGCGAGACTGAGCAGATCCGCCGGTTTCAGCCAGTCGATGGCTTCGGCCAGGTTCTCTGGCACTTCAACCCGTTTCACTTGCAACGCCAACAGCAGGCTGGCGCCTGTCGCCAGCCCGACCCCGAGCAGCGCGCCCGGAATAAAGCGCAGCGAATGCGGGCGGAATTTCTCCCACAACCACATCACGGCTATGGTCGACAGCCCGAGCAACCCGGCCTGCCAGCCTAAGGACGGCAAGGCCTGCGCCACTGCGCCGGGGAATGCCGTGAGGTTGTCGAGGCCGGAGGGTTTCGGTGACGCATCGAGCATCACATGCACTTGCGACAGCACAATCAGCACGCCAATCCCCGCGAGCATGCCGTACACCACCGCTGGCGCCGTGACCCGGAACCAGCAACCGAGCTTCAGCCGTCCGGCCACCAGTTGCAGAAAACCGGCGAGCAGCAGGATCGGCCCGAGCATTTCGATGCCGTGCTGGCGCACCAGCTCGAACACCAGCACCGCCAGACCCGCCGCCGGCCCGCTGACCTGCAACGGCGACCCCGCCAGCCAGCCCACCACCAGACCGCCGATGATCCCGGTGATCAGGCCTTTGGCCGGCGGCAGCCCTGACGCAATGGCAATGCCCATGCACAGCGGCAACGCGACCAGAAACACAACCACTGAAGCGAGCAGCTCCCGTGGCAACATAGCTTTCAATTGAGCCGCACGCATGGCGATACTCCCGAAGTTTTCTTCAGGCGTGGCAAGGCCTGGCCGCTGAAACAGCGGCCGGCGTCAAACCACACGGATTTTTAGGAGGATTTAGAAGCGCGCTTTGGGCGTCGCCACCGGGATCGGATGGCTGCCGTCGAGCGGCAGGAAGCATCCCTGATCCGCGTCGTAAGCTTTGATTTCGCTGGTTTCGATGTTGTAGACCCAGCCATGGATGAACAGATGACCGTTCGCCATGCGCGAGGCTACCGAAGGATGGGTACGCAAGTGCTGCAGTTGGGCGATGACGTTTTCCTCGGTGAGGATCGGCATGCTTTCTTTTTCGTCGGCGCAGTTGCAGTTGTCATGCACCATGGTTTTCGCGACTTCGGCGTGGCGCAGCCAGGCTTTGACCGTCGGCATCTTTTCCAGGCTGTCCGGGTTGAGCACCGCGCGCATGGCGCCGCAGTCGGAGTGGCCGCAGATGATGATGTGCTGCACGCCAAGTGCCAGAACCGCATATTCGATGGCGGTGGAAACGCCGCCGTTCATCTGGCCGTAGGGTGGCACCACGTTGCCGACGTTCCGCGTCACGAACAGATCGCCGGGCGAACTCTGGGTGATCAGTTCGGGCACGATGCGCGAATCGGCGCAGGTGATGAACATGGCCCGTGGCGACTGGGCCGTGGCGAGTTTCTTGAAGAGTTCTTCCTGCTGCGGAAAGACCTCATGATGAAAATGCAAAAAGCCGTCAACGATACGATTCAACGCTGCATCGGCGGATTCCGCCACAGGGGCGGCTTGCGCCGACGCAGCCAACGGCTGTTTATCCTTGTCACTCATGATTCATCCTCATTGGCGGATTCGGGGAGTCGTTCCCGTGTATTCCGGTGTGAAGCCAGTGGCTGTTTAGAACATCCGGGTCATCCCGACCCGTCAGTCACTCGATGAACAAGGTAACCGCCGAAACTTAACTCAAACTGAATCAAGCGCTCTAGAACGTGTGTTCCAGGTCACAAAAAACGTGACCGGCGTAAACCGGGCCAAGCATTCCTTCCTCTCAACCATAGGCCAATTGACCCTAAATCAGCGCCATCTGGCGACCCGGCGGACAGAAGGCTGTGCAGTCGAGGTTGAAGCCTTCGCGGTGATTGAGCCCCAGGCGCTTGATCGCTTTGGCGAAGCGCTGGGCGAGCAGATCGGCGAACGGACCCTCGCCGCGCATCCGGGCACCGAAACGGCTGTCGTAAAGCTCGCCGCCACGGCTCTGGCGGATCAGGCTTAGCACATGCGCCGCACGTTGCGGGTAGTGTGCCTCAAGCCATTCCTCGAACAGCGGCGCCACCTCCAGCGGCAGGCGCAGCATCATGTAGGCCGCGCTCTGGGCACCGGCGGCGTGGGCTTCGGTCAGCAGGCTTTCGATTTCGCTGTCGTTGATCATCGGAATCATCGGCGAACACAGCACACCGACCGGAATCCCCGCCTCGCGCATGACCCGGATTGCCCGCAACCGGGCCTTGGGCGCGGCGGCGCGGGGCTCGAGAATGCGTTTAAGTTCGTCGTCCAGGGTGGTCAGGCTGATCATCACCGCCACCAGCCGTTGTTGCGCCAGTTCGGTGAGCAGGTCGAGGTCGCGCAGGATCAGCGAGCCCTTGGTGACGATGGTCACCGGATGCCGGTAGCGCAGCAGCACTTCGAGGGTCTGGCGGGTGATCCGGTGTTCGCGTTCGATCGGCTGATAGGGATCGGTATTGGAGCCGAGGTTGATCGGCGCGCATTGATAGCCTTTTTTCCCCAGCTGTTCTTCCAGCACTTGGGCGGCGTTGGTTTTGGCGATCAGTTTGGTTTCGAAATCCAGCCCCGGCGACATGTCCCAATAGGCGTGGCTGGGTCGTGCATAGCAATAAATGCAGCCGTGCTCGCAGCCGCGATAGGGATTGATCGAGCGGTCGAAGGGCAGGTCCGGCGAGGTGTTGCGGGTGATGATGGTCTTCGCGGTTTCGAAGCTGACTTCGGTGCCCTGGGTCAAAGGCACTTCCTGAAACCAGCCGTCATCCTCGGCCACCGAACGACTCGGCGCGAAGCGGTTGTGCGGGTTGGTCGCGGTGCCGCGACCGCGCGGGGGCAAGGGGCTGGTCATCACGGGTGTCCTTTGTCTGTACATGCATACAGTATCCGCAAGGTGGCGGATGATCCACTACCGTTCAGCCGTCGATCAATAAATCGAGCGGTTAGTTGCAAGTTTGTCTAGAGCTAAAGTTGTAGTTGTGCAAATTGAAGAAACATAAGTTGGCTGTTCGTTTACTGTTCAAGTTCGTAGTATCCACTTCGCTTCACACCACTTGACTATATAAAAGACAAAAGGATTTGATGATGTCGTTTTTTAATTCGCGCGGTATTTTTCTGCAACTGATGCAGCCCGGTCCATCGGAACCCAATACACTGGTTTCCATGCAACTGGCGCGTAAGGAACTGGGATGGGATGCCGAGGCTGGCGTGCAGACCGAAATGCTGGTTGATCCGATTTTTGTCACCGCGACCTCCCGGGATGGCGGCCATATCTTCAGCATCGGCCGTCTGGAGCACGATGTGGATCGTGACGGTGAAATCGGTGAGCAGGATCGAGCCAAACTGGTTGCTCTGGCCAAAGCCTATGCCAGTATTACCAATCCGTAACAGCCATTAAATAAATAACCCCTGCATGACTGATCATGCAGGGGTTACTGCGTTTAGTTGTGGTTTGTTACTTGTCCAAGATCACCGGCTGATGTTGTAGTCATATCGTCGGTACGTAACTTGGCAACATCTTTTGCGGTGACGGTGGAGCCCTTGTTACCCCAACTTCCACGAATAAAGCTCACGACATCCGCCACTTCCTGATCCGACAGTCGCCAGGCGAAACCCGGCATGGTGAAGGTCGATGGCGCTGCGTGCGTCGCAGGCAGGGTGCCGCCCTTGAACACGATGTGAATCAGCGAGGTCGGGTCGTCCGATTGCAGCACCGGATTGCCTGCCAGCGCCGGGAACACCCGGGTGTATCCGTGGCCGTCCGTGCGGTGGCACGCCGCGCAGTTGTCGATGTACACAGACGCGCCACGTTGACTGTCATCACCGTTCCAGAGTGCCTTGGCGGCTTTCTCGTCGTACTGGTGCGGCTGGTCGGCAGGATCATTGGCCGGCAGCGATTTCAGGTAACGGGCAATCGCGGTCAGGTCGGCGTCGGTCATGTACTGCATGCTGTGGGTGACCACGTCGCTCATGCCGCCGAACACCGCGCTGCGGTCGCTGCGACCGGTCTTGAGGAATTGCACCAGTTGTTCTTCGCTCCAGCTGCCGAGACCGTCCTTGTGGTCGCCGCGCAGGCTCTTGGCGATCCAGCCTTCCAGCGGCGCACTGCCTGACAGAAAACTGCTGCCTTCGGCCGCGCTCAGGGATTTTTCCTGCATGGTCAGGGCCCGTGGCGTATGGCAGGCGCCGCAATGTCCGAGGCCTTCCACCAGATACGCCCCACGGCTGACGACGGCATCCTCCGACGCGGCTTTGTAATCCTCGACCTTCGGTGCGAACAGCCAGCGCCAGCCCATCAGCGGCCAGCGCATGCTCAGTGGCCACGGGATGTCGCTGGCCTTGTTCTCTTGCGCCACCGGTTCCACGCCGTGCATGAAGTAGGCGTAAAGCGCCTGCATGTCGGTTTCGCTGACACGGGCGTAGGACGGGTACGGCATTGCCGGGTACAAGGTACTGCCGTTTTTGGCCACGCCATGCCGCACGGCCTGGTCGAAATCCTCGAAGCTGTAGTCACCGACGCCGGTTTTATCCGGGGTGATGTTGGTCGAGTAGATCGTGCCGATCGGGGTTTCCATCGGCAGGCCACCGGCGAACGGCTTGCCGTCCCTGGCCGTGTGGCAGGCCACACAGTCGCCGGCTCGGGCGAGGTATTCGCCTTGCTTGATCAAGGATTGATCAACTTCGGCGCCATGAACGGCAGTGCTGCCGAGCAGGGCCAGGGTCGCGATAACGAGAGTCTTCATGGTCATCGCTCCTTAAGCCTGAACCAGCGGGCCGGGGTTTTTTAGGTATTGCTCGCGGATCGCTTTCGCCGACCAGTAGGTCAGCGCGGCAACTAGGCCGGTCGGGTTGTAGCCCAGGCCTTGCGGGAATGCCGAGGCGCCCGGGACGAATACGTTGTGCACGTCCCAGCTCTGCAGGTAGCGGTTCAGCGCGCTGGTCTTCGGATCGGTGCCCATGATCGCGCCACCGTTGAGGTGGGTGGTCTGGTAGGACGCGGTGTTGAAGTGGTCGCCGACTTTCTTGCCGATTACGGCGATGGCTTTCGGGCCCATGGCCTCGGCTATCTTGCCCATTTTCTCGACCATGAAGCGGTTCATCTTGATGTCGTTTTCCTGCCAGTCGAACGTCATCCGCAGCAGCGGCATGCCGTAGGCATCGCGGTACACCGGGTCCAGATCGAGGTAGTTGCCACGGTAGGACTGATGCGCGCCGTGGGCGTCCATCGACACTTGGTGGGTGTAGTAATCGGCGGTGGCGCGTTTCCACGCACTGCCCCAGGCCGGAGTGCCCGGCGGGTTGGAGGTGCCGGCGATCGGTCGGCTGCCGGCCTGGTTGACCCACATCGGCGAGCCACCGACGAAGCCATGCGGTCCGTGATCGAAGTTGTCGGCGTTGAAGTCATCCACCGCCACACCGTTGCCGCCGGCGCCGATGAAGTTGTTGGTGTGGGTGTCCTTGTCGAAGAACGCCTTGATGGTGGCCATGTTCTGGTAGGCGAAGTTGCGCCCGACCACGCCTTCACCGCTGACCGGGTCGTAGGGTTTGCCGATGCCGGAAAGCAGCATCAGGCGCACGTTGTGCAACTGGAACGCGCCGAGGATCACCAGATCCGCCGGTTGCTCGATCTCGCGACCCTGGCCGTCGATGTAGGTGACGCCGGTGGCCTTGGTTTTCGTGCTGTCGAGGTTGACCCGCAGGACGTGGGCGTTGGGCCGCAGTTCGAAATTCGGCAGCGGTTTCAGCGCCGGCAGAATGTTCACGTTCGGCGACGCCTTGGAATACATGTAGCAGACGTAACCGCTGCAGAAACCGCAGAAGTTGCACGGGCCCATCTGCGCGCCGTAAGGGTTGGTGTACGGCCCTGAAGTATTCGCGGAAGGCAGGTTGTAGGGTTTGTAACCGACTTCGGTAGCCGCTTTGCCGAACAGCTGTGCGGAAACCGTGTTCTTCTGCGCTTCCAGCGGGAACGGGTTCGAGCGATCCGGTGCGTACGGGTTGCCGCCCTTGCCCTGGCCGACCAATTGGCCTTTCACGGTCCAGGCCTGGCCGGAGGTGCCGAAGACTTTTTCGGCGAAATCGAAGAACGGTTCCAGCTCTTCATAGCTGACACCGAAGTCCTGGATGGTCATGTCCTTGGGGATGAAACTTTTGCCGTAGCGCTCTTCGTAGTGGCTGCGCATGCGCAACTCGATCGGGTCGACCCGAAAGTGCACGCCCGACCAGTGCAAACCGGCGCCGCCCACGCCATTGCCCGGCAGGAACGCGCCCAGTTGGCGGTTCGGCAGGGCGATGTCGTTGACGCTGTGACGGATGGTGACGGTTTCCTTGGAAACGTCCTGGAAGAGTTTTTTCCGCACGCTGTAGGTGAGTTCGTCGATCACCTGGGGATAGTTGCCGTCCGGGTAGGTGTCCTGCATCGGTCCGCGTTCCAGCGCCAGCACGTTGAGTCCGGCTTCGGTCAGCTCCTTGGCCATGATCGCGCCTGTCCAGCCGAAACCGACGATCACTGCGTCGACCTTCTTCATTACCGTTGCCATGCTCACGCCCTCTCGCCGCGAATCGAAACTGCCGGGAAGGGGTACTGCTCGTTGCGTTCCACCCAATCCATGAAATCGGCGCGGGCGCCGGGGAAGCCGATCATGGTCCAGCCGACCATGCCTTTATTGCCGCCGTGGATCGGGTCGCAGAAGAACCCTTCCTTGGTGTTTTGCAGCAGCAAGCTGAAGAAAATCTTCGCCGGAACCGCGTCGAATTGCGGTTTTCCGGCTTCAAGCTGCTTGAGCAGATCGTCTCGGGTAGCGCTGTCTTGCTCGGCAAATGTTTTACCGTTGATGGATTTTGCCCACTGATCCGTGGCGGCGATGCCGAGGCGATAGATCTCTTTTGGCACCAGTTTGCTCTGCCAGCCCATCTCTGGCGCGGCGTCGGCATTGAACGGGCCCTGCATGTACCAAAGAGCACCGGCGGCGTACGGGGTGTTCATCTGACGGTCGATGTATTCCGGCACGCCGGCCTCGAGCGCACCTGGACCCTGCGCATCTTTGGGGATCAATTGCGCGACGGCGGCATTGATGAACGCCCACTCTTCGGCGGTGAAGTAGCTCGGCTGATAAGTGCTGGCCTCAACGGCGGCCGTTTTCGCCGGAGCTGTGGCAGGCGCGCTTTCAGGCGCTGCTTGCAGCACCGTGCTGCCGAGACCGCTTCCGGCCAGAGTCACGACCGGAATCAGGGTCAGGGATTTGCGCAAAAACTCACGCCGCGGGTTGTCTCGATCTTCATCAGACATGGGGATGCACCTCATCAGGCATTGATGGTTGTCAGCCGTTTCTGTGAACGGCTCAAGAATTTTCTGGCTGCGACGTGGCCGGAATGACCGGGAGAAAGGGGACGCGTCTGCAACATGATGTGACAAATGGTAGCAGGCTAAGCAACCGGATGAACCGATTCAGCCGAAAAAAGACCGCTTTTCGACCAAGGGAACCGGTGTCTTCACGATTCTTTTACAAGCGCCTCACGGGGATTTGACTACGTGGCTAGCAAGCTGCGGCCTTCACTGACGAAACCCACACGGTCGCCGTAAAGCATGTTCCTGACGCGTTTTTCCTCCGCATTCTGTTTGTCGCTGCTTGCGCTGTTTAGCTGGATTCCCGCTCAGGCTGCGGACACTCCGGCTTCCCGTCCCGTCGAGTGGGCGCAACCGGTAGAAGTGCAATACAACTTGTTCCAGATGTCGCCCACGCTGTATCGCAGCGCGCTCCCCGACGACGGCGCGGTACCGTTGCTGAACAACCTGAAGGTGGCCACGGTCATCAACTTCCTGCCGGAAGCGGATTCCAAATGGTTGAAAGCCCCCGGTATCCATCAGGTGCAATTGCCCTATCGCACCAATCACGTGGACGACAGTGACGTGCTCAAGACCCTGCGTGCCATCCAGTCCGCCGAAGCCGATGGCCCGGTGTTGATGCACTGCAAGCACGGCTCCGATCGCACCGGCCTGATGGCGGCGATGTACCGGATCGTCGTGCAGGGCTGGAGCAAGGAAGACGCCCTGAACGAAATGACCCAGGGCGGGTTTGGGGAGAGTGGGCACTTCCGGGACAGCGTGCGCTACGTGATGCAGGCCGATGTCGATAAATTGCGCACCGCGCTGGCCAATGGCGATTGCAGCACCAGCGCGTTTGCCACGTGCTCGATGAAGAGCTGGTTTCAGACGGTCAATCTGAAGTGACCCGTCCGGCCTCCACGTCAACGAGACCGGCGACCGGCCGGCCGATGAACGCTTCTACCGCGTCCAGCAACGGACGCCCCGCACCTGGTGCAAAGAACGTGGCGCGGAACTCTCGGCCGGTTTGCGCGTTGAACACCCAGTCCCGGTTGAAGCGCTTGAACGCTTCCTGAGCCAGCGCGCCCGACCAGACGTAGGCGTAAACCGAAGCGTCGTACTGGGTCACCATGTAATCGAATCCATTGGCAAACCGGTGATCGCCCGGCAGTTGCAGAGGACTCAGGCTGCGCTGCACGTCGGTGCAGACCTCCTCGACCGAGCGCCCGTCGCCGGGGGTCAGGTGCAGCTCGAAATCAATCATCGCCCCCATCAGCAACAAGGCCTGCTGCCGGCTGGAGTGGGCCTGAGCAGCTGACAGTGCCGCGTCGACCCGTGTGGCGCTCAAGCGTTCGCCGGTCTGAAAATGCGCGCCGAGCCACAGCACAAACTCCCGCGACAAACACCACTGCTCGAACAACTGCCCGGAAAACTCCGCCGCTTCATGGCCCAGTTGCAGGATGCCGGACAGGCTGTGATGGGGCGAGCGTGTCAGCACGTGTTGGAGGCAATGGCCAAACTCATGAAACAGCACCCGCAGATCGTCGATTTCGAGCCAGCACGGATGGGTATCGGTGGCCGGTGTGAAATTGCTGTAGAGCAGGGCAATCGGCAGCGCCGGGCGGCCTTCGGCGTTGATCCCGCGATTGCGCAGCGTGGAGGTGCCGGGGAAGTCCACCGCGTTGTCGCGGTGAAACGGGTCGAGGTAGATGTAGCCGATGACCTGTTCATGCTCGCTGATTTCCAGCAGGCGCACATCGTCATGCCAGTGGCCGCCACCGGACCGCTCGACGATGCGTATCCCGAACATTCGTTCGCAGAACAGAAAGAGCCTGCGCAGGGTGCCCTCGAGCGGAAAGTAATCACGCAGGTTTTCCAGCGCACCGGGAAACTGCTGTTGGCGCCATTGTTCGGCGAGGAAATCTTCATCCCACGGCTGAACCCGGTCAATCCCGCGTTGCTGCGCGAAGGCTGCCAGTTGTTTTGCATCCTGCGCGAGGGCAGGTGCCAGCTGCGCCACCTGACGCTGGAGAAAACCACTGACCCATTCCGTCGTCCGGGTGCTGTTTTTGGCCAGACTCAGTTGCGCGGCGTTTTCATGGCCGAGCAAACGGGCTTTTTGCTGGCGCAGGGCAAGCAGCCTGGTCAGCACCGGGCCGTTATCGAAGCGACCGGCCAGCGGCCCGCGATCGGAGGCACGGGTCATGTAGGCAACGTAGCATTCCTCCCGCAGGGCGCGGTTTTCGGCGTACTTGAGGATGTGCTGGCAGGTGTTCTGGTCCAGCCGGATCAACCAGCCGTCATGCCCGGTCTGGCGTGCGGCGAGTGCCAGCCGATCTTTCATGGCCGGCGACAAGCCTGCGAGCAGCGCAATATCGTCAATACGTTTGCTCCACGCCTCGGCCCAGCGCTCGAGGTTGTCCAGAAACACGTACTCCAACCCGCCGATCTCGCGGTTCAACCGCGCCAGTTCCTGTTGCTGTTCAGCAGGAAGCTCGATGCCCGACTGCTTGAAACGACGCAGAATCCGCGACAGTGCGATGTTGCGCGACTCATCGAAACTGCCGGCGATCGAGCTTTGTGCCAAACGCTGGTAAGCCTCGTACAACGGGCGATTGCGGGCTTTATCGGAGCGATACTGATTGATCGCCAGATGCGCTTTGGCGCTTTCCACGAGCCAGACCGCATCGTCGGATCTGACCATCGACAACGTTTCAAGAATCGAGCGAACTTCACCGAGGCGCGCGTCGGCTTCGTCGATGCTCAGTACCAGATCATCCCAGCCGGAATGTTCGGTCTGACTGGCGATTACCTGGGCGATGATTCGTTGGTTGTCCGCAATGATGCTGGTGACCGCCGGCAGCAGGTGCTCGGCGCGAATCGCTGGCCACGGTGGCAGCGTCCAGTGTTGCAGGAGGGGATTGGTGTCGGGCATGGCAGCTTCCTTCGAGGCGTGGCGCAAAAAAGGCCAGCCTACGAAGCAAGTGCGGGGGAAAGGTGTTAAGCCAATACCACCTTCCACCGACGAATCGGGGAAGGTGATTGAGGATCAGTGCTGCTCGTCGGGCTTTTTCTTCAACTTCGGATTCGGGAAGAACTGCACCGCCTGAACCGTTTTGTCCGGGGCAGGCTTGAGCGCGCTGGTGTTGACCCGCGTGCCCAGCTCTTTCGGCACCGACAGCCCTTGGGCATTCAGCGTATCGCTGTAGCCGCACGCCACACATTCGCGGTGCGGGACATCGTCCTCGCTCCACATCATCAGTTTGTCCGGCTCGCTGCACGCCGGGCAGACCGCCCCGGCGATAAAGCGTTTTTTGGTCTTCACGGGTGCCTCACTCATGCTGCCGCGTCCTCACTCAGGCCGCTGTGGCGCAAGAGTGCGTCAATCGACGGCTCACGGCCACGGAAGTCGACGAACAGCACCATCGGCGCCTGCGAACCACCGCGGGCCAGGATCGCTTCGCGGAAGGCGCGACCGGTGTCGGCATTCAGCACGCCGTCCTCTTCGAACTTCGAGAAGGCATCTGCCGACAGTACTTCCGCCCACTTGTAGCTGTAGTAACCCGCCGCGTAACCGCCGGCGAAGATGTGGGCGAAGCTGTTCGGGAAGCGGTTGTAGGCCGGCGGACGCATCACCGACACCTCGTCACGCACGCCTTCGAGCACCTGCGCGACGCTGCGGCCGTCACCGTGAGTGGCGTGCAGTTCGAAGTCGAACAGCGAGAATTCCAGTTGGCGCACCATCATCAGGCCGGACTGGAAGTTTTTCGCCGCGAGCATTTTTTCCAGCAGATCCTGTGGCAGCGGCTCGCCGGTTTCGTAGTGGCCGGAAATCAGCGCGAGGCCTTCCGGCTCCCAGCACCAGTTCTCCATGAACTGGCTCGGCAGCTCGACTGCGTCCCACGCCACGCCGTTGATGCCGGAAACGCCGGCATGCTCGACGCGGGTCAGCAGGTGATGCAGGCCGTGGCCGAATTCGTGGAACAGGGTGGTCACTTCATCGTGGGTCAGCAGCGCAGGCTTGCCGCTGTCGGCCGGGGTGAAGTTGCACACCAGGTTGGCCACCGGGCTTTGCAGTACACCGTCGAGGGTGCGGCGACGGTCGCGGGCGCCGTCCATCCACGCGCCGCCACGCTTGTTGGCGCGAGCGTAGAGGTCGAAGAAGAAGCGACCGACGTGCTGGCCGTTTTCCTTGATTTCGAACAGGCGAACGTCCGGGTGCCAGGTGTCGAAGCCTTTCAGTTCGGCGATTTCGATGCCGTACAGACGCTGAACGATGGCGAACAGGCCGCCGAGCACTTTGTCGATCGGGAAGTAGGCGCGCAGGGTTTCCTGGGCGACGCTGTAGCGTTGTTCACGGAGTTTTTCACCGTAGAAACCGCTGTCCCAGCTTTGCAGATCGGCGCAGCCTTGCTCGGCGGCGTAAGCCTTGAGCTGTTGCAGATCCTGGGCGGCAAACGGTTTGCTGCGCTTGGCCAGATCGCGCAGGAAGCTCAGCACCTGATCGCTGGACTCGGCCATTTTGGTGGCCAGGCTCAGCTCGGAGAAGCTGGAGAAACCGAGCAGTTTGGCCAGCTCCTGACGCAGGTCGAGGATTTCGCCCATCACCGGGCCGTTGTCGTTCTGGCCGGCGTTCGGGCCTTGATCCGACGCACGGGTGCAGTAGGCGGCGTAGACTTCTTCACGCAGCGCACGGTCCTGGGCGTAGGTCATCACCGCGTAGTAGCTCGGGAATTCCAGGGTGATCAGCCAGCCGTCGAGGCCTTTGGCCTGTGCCGCAGCGGCCATTTGCGCCTTGGCCGAATCGGTCAGGCCGGCGAGGGCGGCTTCGTCGGTCAAGTGCTTGGTCCAGGCCTGAGTGGCGTCGAGCAACTGGTTGGAGAAGCGGCTGCCCAGCTCGGACAGCTTGCTCTGCACTTCGGCATAGCGCTTCTGCTCGGCTTCCGGCAGGTCGATGCCCGACAGACGGAAATCGCGCAGGGCGTGTTCCAGAATGGTTTTTTGCGCCACGTCGAAACCGGCGGCTTCCGGGCTGTTGGCCAGGGCTTCATAAGCCTGGAACAGTTCGCGGTTCTGGCCCATTTCGGTGGAATAGGCGCTCAACGCCGGCAGGCACGACTCGTAGGCTTCACGCAGTTCGGCGCTGTTGCACACGGCATTGAGGTGGCTGACCGGACTCCAGGCTGCGCCCAGGCGATCATTGAGTTCGTCCATCGCCAGCACCAGCCCGGCCCAGGTCGGGTTCTGGCCCTGGGTCTTGAGGACTTCGGCGATGGCGGCGCGGTTGTCGGCCAGGATGGTTTCGATGGCCGGCTGCACGTGTTCGGCACGGATCGCGGAGAACGGCGGCAGGTCGTAGGACTGCAGAAGAGGGTTGTTCACGCTCACGGTTGGCACCTTGGCTGGAAGAAACATGCGCCCATCTTAATTACAATCGACACCCACCGCAGCTATCGGCGACAGAGAGAGAACTAATCGTGTCCCTTCGCAAGTACCAGAATCACACCCCACGCTTGAGCCCAGGCGCTTTTGTCGACGGCTCCGCGGTGGTGATCGGCGACGTCGAAATCGGCGAAGACAGCTCCGTGTGGCCGCTGACCGTGATCCGCGGCGACATGCACCGCATCCGCATCGGCGCGCGCACCAGCGTGCAGGATGGTTGTGTGTTGCACATCACTCACGCTGGCCCGTTCAACCCGGACGGTTTTCCGCTGCTGATTGGCGATGACGTGACCATCGCCCACAAGGTCATGCTGCATGGCTGTACGGTCGGCAGCCGCGTACTTATCGGCATGGGCAGCATCGTCATGGACGGCGCGGTGGTCGAGGACGATGTGATCATCGGCGCCGGCAGTCTCGTGCCACCGGGCAAACGCCTGGAAAGCGGTTTCCTGTACGTGGGCAGTCCGGTGAAACAGGTCCGTCCGCTGACCGACAAGGAAAACGCCTTTTTCACCTACAGCGCGGCGAACTACGTGAAGCTCAAGGACCTGCATCTGGCCGAAGGCTACGACCAGCTCTGATTTTTCTCTCTATTGCCCGGGATTTTTCATGCATTACCAGACCGTACTGTTCGACCTCGATGGCACCCTTACCGATCCGCGTGAGGGCATCACCCGTTCCATTCAGTTCGCCTTGAGCAAGCTCGGCATCGATGAGCCGGACCTGACCAAGCTGGAACACTTCATCGGCCCGCCGCTGTTGCAGGCGTTCATGCAGTTTTATAGTTTTGATGAAGCGAAAGCCTGGGAGGCGGTGAATTTCTATCGCGAGCGCTTCAAGGTCACCGGCCTGTACGAGAATCGGGTGTTCGAGGGCGTCACGCCGTTGCTGGAAACCCTGAGCGGCCAGGGCCGTCAGCTGTATATCGCGACGTCGAAGCCGTGGGTGTTCGCCCGGGAAATCGCCCGGCACTTTGATTTCGCCAGACACTTCAAGGTGATCTACGGCAGCGAACTGGACGGCACCCGTACCAACAAGGTCGAGCTGATTGCGCACCTGATGGCCGAGGAAGGGCTGGATCCGGCCAATACGCTGATGATCGGTGACCGCAAGCACGACCTGATCGGTGCTCGCAGCAACGGGCTGGATGCGGCGGCTGTTGGTTATGGGTTTGGCAGTTTTGAAGAGTTGAATGCCGAGGCGCCGGCTTATCACTTCGAGACTTTGGATCAGTTGCATCAGGCATTTTTGCGGCGCTGATGAATCAGCCATCGCGAGCAGGCTCGCTCCCACAGTGACCGCGTTTCAGTACCGGAACTCGGTTTCCTGTGGGAGCGAGCCTGCTCGCGATGGGCCTGAAAGCCGCTGTAGGTTTATGAGCCTGCCAGCACTTTCAAAGCCGACTTACGCTCAACGACCGGCAAGCCACCCAACTTTTCGACCTCTGCGTAAAACCTGACCCAATCCCCACCAACCTGCCTGAACAACGCCGCAAACGCCGGTACCCACTGGTCATACAGCCCGAACGGCAATAGCCGTGCGTTGTTCAACGGCGCATTGACCCAGGCGTCATAGCGTTTGTCGCCGGCCCACTGGTCATCGCGCATCGCTCGGTAATCCTGTCGAAACCGTTCGAACTCTGCCGCCTTGCGCTCGCGCATCTGCGCTGTCGCCAATGGTTGTGCATAGAGTTTTTCGAGGCGTGAACGGGTATCGAGGATCAGCTGAATGAATTGATCCCGCTGCTTCAGTTTCGAGTCGTTTTCCGGGGGCAAGCCACGAAACGCTCGCCACTGCCGCGTACCTTCCTGCTCGACGAAGGTCGCGAAGGACTCGTTGAACTCGGTGTCATCCTTCACATAGAAACGTTGGTGGGCCAGTTCATGGAAGATCAGCGTCGCCAGACGCTCGTCGCCCCAGCCCATCATCGAATTGAGGATCGGATCGTTGAACCAGCCGAGGGTCGAGTAGGCCTCGACGCCGCCGATCGACACGTCCATGCCTTGCAGGCGCTGAATCGCTGCTTCGCCCCGCGCCGCGCTCTGGCTGTAATAGCCGCGGTAGGCCACGCAACCGGCAATCGGGAAGCAATGGTTCTGCGGGCTCAGGGAAAACTCCGGGGTGGCGAACACATTCCACACGACAAACGGCCGACCGATGTCGGCGTAGAGGCGATAGCTTTGGTTGTCCGGCAGGTGCAGGTGTTCACTGGCGAAGGCCCGGGCTTTTTGTGACTGGGCGAGATGAGTGCGCAGTTTGGCATCGCGAGTCGGGTCGGCGATCACCTTGGCCACCGGCTCCCGCGCCCGCAAAAGCTGCAGCTGACCGCTGGCCAGCTGGCTGTAATAGCTCAGGCTTGAGCAACCGCTGAGCAACAAAATCATCACACCCGGAAACAAAACCCGCAAAACGCGATCAAGTAACCCATGGCTTGGAAGCGGCCTGATCAAAATAAGAAATCCCCCCGGAAAGTCTGCCCAAGACTATCCCGCCCATTGGAGCTCCGCTATGCGCATGTTGATACTGACAGGAAGCGTGCTGACGCTGGCCGGTTGTGCCGGATTCGGAATGCCGTCCCCTGACCCCTCGCAAGCCTGGATCGATCTGGATGCCCGGCAACAGGACACGGCGTTGCAGGCGCTGGAGGTCGACAATAAGGCCTCCGTCGATCATCGTTACTTCGAAGTGCAGCCCGGCAGTCATGAGCTGACGGTGCGTTATCAATTCCCGGTCGAAGCGACCAACATCGGCCCGGATGCCGAGCCGCTGTGGCGCGATTGTCAGTTGAACGTGAAATTCAAGGATTTCAACGCTGGCCAGCGTTATCAGTTGCAGGCGGGAAGCATCGGTTTCCGCCCGTGGGCCAAGCTCTATGACCAACAACGCAACGTGGTGGGCCAAGGCACGCCGGCGGGCTGCCAGCGAACCTGATCGGCGTTATGCTGGATGTCCGAACTCACGGACATCCATCATGCGCACGTTGATGCTGTTGTTGGCCGCAGGCTTGCTCGCCGGGTGCCAGACACCGTTGCCCCCCGTCGACCCGAACATGGCCTGGGTCGAATTCTCCACGCCAACCCCCGGCGGGAAACTGCTGATGGCCGAGCGTCTCGACAACAGGCGGCTGACTGACGGGCGTTTCTTTCAGGTAACGCCCGGCAGCCACGAGCTACGGGTGCGCTTCGACTTTGAAGTGTTCGGCGGAGGCGGCAGCCTGATGACCGGCCCCGTTGAGCGGCTGTGCTATCTGACCATCCGCTACGATCATTTCGAGGCGGGCCAGCGTTACTTGCTCGAAGGCCGTTCGCTGGCGTTTACCCCGAGTGCCCGCCTGTACAACGACGAGCGGGAAATCGTCGCCGAGGACCGCGAAGTCAACTGCATCATCTGAGGCGTATCAGCGGTCGTTCTTCTGATAGATGATGGCTTTGGTGCCGTTGTCGCAGGTGCCGACGATCATGGCGATGTCGTGTTTTTCAGCCTCTTCCTTGGAGACTATCTCCAGGGTGTAGGAGGGCACGGCGTTCGCCTGAATCTTGATTTCGATCTCTTGCTTGAGTTCTTCGCAGTCTTTGGGCGCTGCGAAGGCCGACGTTGCCAGCACGCCACAGATAACCGCCAAGGCAAAACGTTTCATGGTTGAAGCTCCATCGAAGCAGCGCGCACGAAGATGCGCGAAAGCTGCTGTCATTTATTCGACCACATTTTTGCCTGGCGGGTTCTGATTAGGCTCAAAGCAGTCAACTGACCAGCGATGCGTCGAGACTGATCTTCGCATTCAGCACCTTGGACACCGGGCAACCTTCCTTGGCCTTGTTGCTCAGCTCTTCGAACTGCGCCTGGGTCGCTCCCGGAATTTTTGCCTTGAGGATCAGTTTCACTGTGGTGATTGCAAAGCCGCCGTCCACCTGATCCAGCGTGACCTCGGCCTGGGTGTCGATGCTGTCGGCCTTGAGCCCGGCGTCACCGAGAATCATTGAGAACGCCATGGAGAAACAGCCCGCATGGGCGGCGCCGATCAGTTCTTCCGGATTGGTGCCCTTGCCGCCTTCGAAGCGGGCCTTGAAGCCGTAGGGCGCTTCGCGCAGGACGCCGGTTTCGGTGGAAATCGAGCCGATGCCGGTTTTCAGGTCACCTTCCCAATGCGCGGATGCCTTCTTCACGATAGCCATGTGTGCCTCCTTCAAATCGGGCGCGAAATGCCGCGCCGTCGTGGTTTTTGCCTGCAAGGCTTCTGAGGATAGACGTCGGAACAAAGTTCAGCTCATGTGAATCGTTGACTTTTTTAGTAGGAAATTTCAGATCGGCTATTGAAACTCGGGTATATGCCCTCATTGCACAGAACACGCTTATGAATTGGGCAGGTTTGCGTTCGCCAAGAACACACCTGCGCCCTCAATCGGAGATGCAGGTTTATGAAGCAACTGTCCGACGTAAAATTTTCCACCCTCGATCTGGTGCCGGTGCGCGAGAACGGCAGCCCGGCGCAGTCGCTGCGCAACTCGCTGGATCTGGCGCAGCACGTCGAGAAGTTCGGCTACACCCGGTTCTGGGTTGCCGAGCACCACAACATGGACGGCATCGCCAGTTCCGCCACCTCGGTGTTGCTGGGTTATCTGGCCGGCGGCACGTCGACCATCCGGGTCGGCTCCGGCGGCGTGATGCTGCCCAACCACGCACCATTGGTGATCGCCGAGCAGTTCGGCACCCTCGAAAGCCTGTATCCGGGACGTATCGACCTCGGTCTGGGGCGTGCGCCGGGTTCCGACCAGATGACCGCCCGCGCCTTGCGCCGTGAGCGCTCCGGCAGTGCCGATGATTTCCCGGAAGACGTGGCTGAGCTGGCGCGCTTTCTTGGTCCGCGCACGCCGGATCAGCGGGTGATCGCGATGCCGGGCACTGGCACCAACGTGCCGATCTGGCTGCTCGGTTCCAGTCTGTTCAGTGCACAACTGGCCGGCGAGCGCGGTTTGCCCTACGCCTTCGCCTCGCATTTCGCACCGCGCTTCATGCACGAGGCGATTCGCGTCTACCGCAATCACTTCAAGCCATCGGCTGTACTCGACAAACCGTACGTGATGCTCGGCGTGCCGCTGGTGGCGGCCGATACCGATGAACAGGCTGATTACCTGGCGACCTCGGTGTACCAGCGAATTCTCGCGCTGATGCGTGGGCAAAGTCTGGTGCAGCGTCCGCCGGTGAAAACCATGGACGGCCTGTGGCTGCCCCACGAGCGTGAGGCGGTGGGGGATTTCCTCGGTCTGGCGATGGTCGGCAGTCCGCAGAAAATTCGCGCGAAACTCGAAGTGCTGATCGAACAGACCCAAGCTGACGAACTGATCTTCACCTGCGACCTGTACGAACACGCCGATCGCCTGCATTCCTACGAGCTGCTGGCGCAGGTCATGAAGGGCTGAGCCCGATCGCCGCGCGCAAAAAAAGCCGACGCATAGCGTCGGCTTTTGTTTTTCCGGCGTGATCAGCCGCGGGTGTAGACGATCTCTTTGGCGCCGCCTTCGCAGGTGCCGACGACTTTGCCGCCACTGGCCGCACCCTTGTCGACAATCTCCAGCGAATACCCGGAAACGCCCTTGGCATCCAGCTTGGCCGCAATCTCGGCCTTCAGTTCTTCACAAGGCTTGCCGGCAGCAAACGCACCACCCGCAAGGCTCAACAAACCTACCGCCAACATGAACTTCTTCATCGGTCGCACTCCCTGGTCGGATTAAAAAAGGCAGGCATCGAGCCGTTCGCTCGATGCACTCACCTCGTAGCGCATTGCCATTCCTATGGCACTCGGCCAGCGCGCAAGTTCAGAAGCGTAGACCAAACTCAGCTGCTGGCAATCCGGAACCCGACTTTCAGGGTCACTTGAAAGTGCGCCGCCTTGCCGTCCTTGATGTGGCCACGGGTTTCGGTCACTTCGAACCATTCCAGATGCTTGATGCTCTTGTTGGCCTCGGCCAACGCATTGTTGATGGCGTCTTCAATGCTGCTGGTGGACGAACCGACCAGCTCGACTTTCTTGTAGGTGTGATGGTCACTCATGGTGTTCTCCTTGAAGTGTGCAATTGAGCCTAGCAGCGATTTGCCGTGTTGATTTCGGCGATCCGGGCGAGAGGAAGTTCAGATTTTCTGCACTTTCCAGAACCCGTGAAGTCCCAAACAACACACGCCACTCATCACCAATGCAGGAGAGCCACCATGGCCAACACCTCGTTACGCAAAGCCTCGTTGCAAAGCATGGAAGCGGAGATCGAGAGTCTGCTCAAGTCGTTGGAAAGCCTGAAGGACGACGCTTCTGACGAGTCGCGCAAGACCCTCAAGGCGCTGAAAAGCAATGCCGAAAGTGCGCTGAAACATTCGCGCAGCCTGCTCAGCGATGCCTACGAAGAAGTCAAAGTCAAAACCCGCGAGACCGGTATCGCCACCCGCGATTACGCGCAGGAACACCCGTGGACGACTGCCGGTGTGGCGGTCGGTGCGCTGGGTCTGCTGGCCGCTTACTTGCTGTTCAAGCGCGGCGAGTGATCTGCCTGGCGCAGCTCGTTCCTGAGCCACTGCGCCAATTGCCGGGCGCGCCCGTCTGCGGCGCGCTTGGGTAGCCACAACGCCAGTTGCGCCGGGGTTTCACTGAAGCCCCATGGCGCGACCAGGCGTCCGGCCTTCAAGTCTTCGGTCACCAGCGGTTCCGGCGCGATCGCCACGCCCAACCCGGCGACGGCCGCTTCCAGCAAGTAATACAAGTGCTCGAAACCTTGCCCCAGTTTCAACGCCTTGGCGTCGAGGCCGCTTTGCTGCGCCCAGCTTGGCCAGGCTTGCGGGCGAGAAGTCGTGTGCAGCAAGGGTTCGTCGAGCAGGGCGATGGGCGGTGCCGATTGCAGCCGCTGGTAGCCGCTGAACAGCGGACTCATGACCGGGCCGATTCGCTCGCTGGCCAGCTCGTACACCTGCATGTCCGCCGGCCATGGCGGTTCGGCGAACAGCAGCAATGCATCCAGTCCCGGGCGACGCGGGTCGAGATCGCCTTCACCGGCGGACAGGTGCAGACGCAAGTCCGGCAGATCGGCATTCAGCCTTCCCAGTCGGGGAATGAACCAGCGCGCCAGCAAGCTACCGGAGCAACCGAGTACGAACGGCGCATCGGCGGTGCTTTGGGTCAGTTCGGCGCAAACGCTGCGCAAGCGGTCGAACGCCTCGCCGCTGGCATCGCGCAGACGGATGCCGGCATCTGTGAGTTTCAGGCCACGACCGTCCTTGACGAAAAGACTGACGCCGAGATGCTCTTCCAGCACCTTGAGCTGGCGGCTGACCGCACCGTGAGTCACGTGCAGTTGCTCCGCAGCCTGGCTGACACTGTTCAGGCGGGCGGTGGCTTCGAAGGCGCGCAGGGCGTTCAGCGGGGGGAGGTCATGGCTCATGATATCTGTGAGTTTTCCTGACAGGTTGTGGCGATCTTATCGGTTTTCAGTCTGGAAGGTCAGGGGTAGAGTGAACGCCATTGTCTTCTCGTGAAATCCGCTGGAGCGAACCATGACCCAGACTTCGAACACCTCCGATCTGCGTAACGGCCCTGACGCCAACGGCCTGTTTGGCTCGTTCGGCGGCCGTTACGTCGCCGAAACCCTGATGCCGTTGATCCTCGACCTGGCTCGTGAATACGAAGCGGCCAAGGAAGATCCGGCGTTCAAAGAAGAATTGGCCTACTTCCAGCGCGACTACGTCGGACGTCCGAGCCCGCTGTATTTCGCCGAGCGCCTGACCGAGTTCTGCGGTGGCGCCAAGATCTACCTCAAGCGCGAAGAGCTGAACCACACCGGCGCGCACAAGATCAACAACTGCATCGGCCAGATCCTGCTGGCGCGGCGCATGGGCAAGAAACGCATCATCGCCGAGACCGGCGCCGGCATGCACGGCGTGGCTACCGCCACCGTGGCTGCGCGTTTCGGTCTGGACTGCGTGATCTACATGGGCACCACCGACATCGAGCGTCAGCAGGCGAACGTATTCCGCATGAAGCTGCTGGGCGCCGAGGTGATCCCGGTGGTCGCCGGCACCGGCACCCTGAAAGACGCGATGAACGAAGCGCTGCGTGACTGGGTGACCAACGTCGACAGCACCTTTTACCTGATCGGCACCGTGGCCGGCCCGCACCCTTATCCAGCCATGGTTCGCGACTTCCAGGCGGTGATCGGCAAGGAAACCCGCGATCAGTTGCAAGCTCAGGAAGGTCGTCTGCCGGACAGCCTGGTGGCGTGCATCGGTGGCGGTTCCAACGCCATGGGCCTGTTCCACCCGTTCCTCGATGACAAGAGCGTCGAGATCATCGGCGTCGAAGCCGCCGGTTACGGCATCGAGACCGGCAAACACGCGGCCAGCCTCAACGGCGGCGTACCGGGTGTGCTGCACGGCAACCGTACCTTCCTGCTGCAGGACGACGATGGCCAGATCATCGACGCCCACTCGATTTCCGCCGGCCTCGACTATCCGGGCATCGGCCCTGAGCACGCGTGGTTGCATGACATCGGCCGCGTCCAGTACACCTCGGTGACCGACGACGAAGCCCTTGATGCGTTCCACAAATGCTGCCGCCTCGAGGGGATCATCCCTGCATTGGAAAGCGCTCATGCGTTGGCCGAAGTATTCAAACGCGCACCGAAACTGCCGAAGGATCACCTGATGGTGGTCAACCTGTCCGGCCGCGGCGACAAAGACATGCAGACCGTCATGCACCACATGGAACACTCTCAACAAGAGCAATCGAAGCAGGAGAAACACTGATGAGCCGCCTGCAAACCCGTTTTGCCGAACTCAAGGAACAGAATCGCGCCGCCCTGGTGACCTTCGTCACTGCTGGCGACCCGGACTACGACACCTCGCTGGCAATCCTCAAAGGCCTGCCGAAAGCCGGTGCCGACGTGATCGAACTGGGCATGCCGTTCACCGACCCGATGGCCGACGGCCCGGCGATTCAGCTGGCGAACATCCGTGCTTTGGGCGCCAAGCAGAACCTGATCAAAACCCTGCAAATGGTTCGCGAGTTCCGCAAGGACAACAGCGACACGCCGCTGGTGCTGATGGGTTACTTCAACCCGATCCACAAGTTCGGCGTCGAGCGCTTCATCGCCGAAGCCAAAGAGGCCGGCGTTGATGGCCTGATCGTGGTCGACATGCCACCGGAGCACAACTCGGAGCTGTGCGACCCGGCCCAGGCAGCGGGCATCGACTTCATCCGCCTGACCACCCCGACCACCGATGATGCGCGTCTGCCGAAAGTGTTGAACGGCAGCTCCGGCTTCGTTTACTACGTGTCGGTTGCCGGTGTGACCGGTGCCGGTGCGGCGACTCTGGAACACGTCGAGGAAGCGGTGGCGCGTCTGCGTCGTCATACCGATCTGCCGATCAGCATCGGTTTCGGTATCCGCACGCCGGAGCAGGCCGCGTCCATCGCGCGTCTGGCCGATGGTGTGGTGGTGGGCTCGGCGCTGATCGATCACATCGCCAACGCGACCACGCCGGACCAGGCCATCGACGGCGTGCTGAGCCTGTGTTCGGCGCTGTCCGAAGGCGTGCGTAAGGCTCGCGTCAGCTGAAGGTAAAGTTCCTGATACAGAGGAATTAGGGCCTCGCGGCACAGACTAATTGAGCAAGACCGAGGGATTCAGAACCACGTTCTGAATCCCTTTTTGCTGTCAGTGCAGTGAGGAAAGACCCGATGAAAATGCCGAAACGTCTGATTGCCAGTCTGGGCGTGCTGATGATCAGCGCGACGCCGCTGCTGGCCAGCGCCGATCCGCGCGACGATCACGACCACGGCGGCCCGCAGCAGGGCCACTACGACAATCGCGGTGGTGATCACCATGATTGGCAAAACAACCATCGCGGCGGCCCGCCGCCTCGGGATTTCGGCCCGGTGCGTCAGGTGATCCGTGACAATCATGGCTATTTCGTTCGCGGTGCGCCGCCGCCTCCAGGCATTCATCTGGTCCGTGGCCGACCGCTGCCCCATGGCTATTACGGCGAGCGGCTGGATAACCGGGCGTTGAGTCGTCTGCCGTATTACCCGGGTTATGAATGGCGTCGTGCTGGCGGTGACATCGTGCTGATTGCGGTGGGCAGCGGGGTCGTTTACGAAGTACTGGATGGCGTTCTGTACTGATCGTCAGGCAATAAAAAAGACCGCAGCCTTTACCGGCTGCGGTCTTTTGTTTTCAGGGCCTTTGTTTTTTCAGGGCAGTTCCAGTCCGCCCGAGGCTTTGTGCAGTTTGCGCAGATGCTCGCCGATCTGTTTCACGTTGGCCTCGCTGGCCGCAATTTCGGCTGCTCGTTTGGGCTCGAGCAATGCGCGTACTTCCTTATCGAGATCGCCGGTCAGGGCCAGCAATTGTTTCTGGCGCTGGCTGCTTTCTGCTTCCAGTCGGCTGAATTCGCTTGGTTGCGGCAGGCCATAACCTCGGGAGTCGAGCAATTCTGCCGGCCGGCTGAGGAAGCCGCTGTTGGCGAGGATCTGCTGCAACGTCGCGTTGGCCTTGTCCATGCCACCGTTTTCCAGCTCACGGGCGCCGAGGTAGCGTTGCTTGACCTCATCCTGAGCGAGCAACAGTTGGCGGCGGAAACTGGCTTGCTCCAGCAATAACAGCGCGGCGCTGGTGCGCAGGTCAGCCCGTTCGAACCATGGGCGACGCTCTTCGGCAGACAGCGAAAGCCATTCTTCAACGGTTGTCTGCTTGATCGGCAATTGCTTCTTCAACACATCGAACATCGCCTGATAACGATCACGGAACGAGTCGAAGCGATAACCCAGGCGCAACGCCTCTTTCGGATCATCGAGCACGCTGGTGTCGGCCAGGCCTCGCCCCTTGAGCACCTCCAGCAAGCCGTTGGGCATGATGCTGTCGAGACCGGTGAGCTTGGCGTTGTTGCTGCCGCTGCGCAACAGTTTCAGGCCTTCCACCGCACAGTTGTTGGAGAGGAAGAAGTAATTGCCGTCGTAGCTCCAGTGCATTTCGGCGGCGTGTTCGACTACGCCCTCGATTTCGCTGCGCGAGAGATTAAGCGGGACCGAAGCGAGGCTGCGCAGTTCGGTCTTGGTGTATTCGTCAATCACCTGCGCCAGCGGCAGTACGAACAGGCGCGACGGGTACTTGCCGACCAGCCCGTCCCAGCTCGACAACTGCACGTCGCCGACGAAGGCGCGGTATGACAGCACCAGATGCTGGTCCAGATCCAGTCGGCAGTCAGGCCCGCGTGGCCGCCCCGGTGCACAGATCACCAGACGCAACATGCTGTGACCCCAGCGGCTGACCCAGTTCTGGTTGGCTTCGGCCAGCAAATAATCCACCGCGTACACCCGCTCCGGATCGACCTGGCCCAGGGGCTGTTTGGCAAAGTCGTTGCCGGCATTGAGGAAAGCGAAGGTTTTGGCGCACTCATCTTTCGCGGGCGGTGCCCAGCCGAAGTGTTCCTGGTAATAGCGATACAGCGCCGGGCGGCGGCAGGCATAGCTCGGGTCGAGGAGGAAATACTCCATGTTGACCGCGACAAACTCTTTCGGGCTGGAGATTTCGTAGAGGTCGGGGCTGCGGGCGATCTGCCGGTTGTGCTGTTCCCGCTCACCCCGTCGCCCGACGTATTGCTGCCAGCCGGCGAGGTCGAGCAGGCGTGGATCATCGCTGAGGGTGAAGCGCCGACCGTTCTGGCCGCGGCACTCATCGGGAATGCCGATCAGCCCGGCGCTGTTGTTGCGTCGGGTACAGCGCTGGATCAGCGTGCGTTCGGCCGCCGGCCACAAGCGCGCGCGATCGTAAATGTGGGTGATTTCGTGCAGCACCGTGGCCAGCAGTTCCCGGCGAACGGTGCCGTGGGGGCGATTGGTTTTTTGCGTGGCCGCGCTGCCGTCGGTGAGGCTGGCGAGCAGTTTGCGGTTCAGGTCCAGCTCGGAGACGAGTGTCGCCTGGCCGTAGGCGTTGCCGGGCATGTCATCGGTCCAGCCGACATCGATGCGCCGGTCCAGGCGTTCGATGAAGCTCGGTGGCAATGCTTGCATGGCTTCATCGAGCAGCGCCTGGCTGGACTGTTGTTGGGCGGGGCTCAGGCCGTCGGTCTTGAGCCGCAATTGCAGGCCGGCGTGGGCGCTGTTGCCAAGCAGCAACAACGCCCCGGCCAGCAGCCAGGCGCCGAGTGACTTCACAGTGCGAGGATGGCTTCGGCGAGTACCTGATCGCTGGCATCGCGGGCTTCCGGCACGCGGGTGCGCAAGGTCTTGAAGGCCGCTTCCAGGTTTGCACCACGGATATCACCGTCGCTGGCCACGAAACTGGCGGCGTCGTCGTGGGCTTCGCGGATGATTTTCGAATCGCGAATCGACGTAGTGGTGTCGGAGGTGAAATCGATGGTGCGCTGGGAGGCGCGGACGATGATGTTACTGGTGGCTACCAGGGTGTGTGCCTGGGCCATATCGGCCAACAACAGCAGGCCAAGGGCGGCAGCAATCAGCGGGCTACGCATGGAACGACTCCGAAAAGACAGGGATGACTATTGGACGAGAATTGCCTGTGCCAGTTCAAGGTCGCTGACATGAAGTTTTGGCCGGCTCTTGCGCAGGTAATGCAGGGCGGATTCGAGCTGTGCACCGCGCATCTGGCCGTCACTGGCAACGAACGCTGCAGCATCGTCGTGCGCGGCGATGATCAGTTTACGGTCGAATGGCGCGGAAGACACCATGCCGGTGGCCCAGACGCTGACCACGGTGTTCTGTGTGGACACATCGAAAGCGTCTGCCAGAGGAACCCAGCAGGCGGTGATTAGTACAGAAGGGATAAGCAGATTTGTAAGAAAACGCATGGGACTCGGCAGCTGTTGGCGAGTCCCAAGGCTAACGCAATGCCCGGACTAGAGCCAGTGCCGAAACATCGGGACACGACCGGCGTGCCCCGCGATGTTTCTGTCGCTTAGATCGTCAGGATGGCTTGGGCCAACTGTGCGTCGGTCGCGTTCAGTTGCGGAGCCTGATGACGGATGTGATCGAGTGCGCTCTCCAGTTTCACGCCACGGATCTCGCCTTCGCTGGCCACGAAGCTGGCAGCGTCGTCACGGGCGGCGAGCACGATCTTGTCGTCACGGAAGGACGAGGTGACGTCGGAGGTGGCATCGGAAGAGGACTTGAGTGCGCCAACCACGGCGTCGGTGGTCACGATGAAGCTGGTGGCGCTGGCGTTGGCAGCGACGGCCAGCAGTGCGGCGGCGCTGAGCAGACGAAGACGGGACATGGGAGAACTCCTGTGGATAAACCGTATTGAGAGGTGGCTCGGTGTCTGAAGGTCAGACGCCAGTCGCACAGCATTCGCCACGTTCTGCATGGATATTAGGCCTCCGTGGAGAATCCGCACAGTGGTCAGGATGCTGGCCTGAACACATTTTGCTTAACTGTACTTGTCATTAATCTATTTTTATAAAACTGTACCTATGCGGTGTTTCGGGTTGGATATTCAGGTTTTTCTCCCCTGAAACGACAAGACCCGTCGCGGTTTCCCGCGACGGGTCTTGTGTGTTCAATTCGGGTTGCTGGCGGTGGGTCTGACCAGAGCCAGCGACGCTGCTTAGCGCCAGAACGGCTTGCTCAGCTCTTCGTAGCGTTGTGCTTCGCTAATCCCGGCGTCAGCCAGCAGACGCGAATCCAGACGAGCCAGTTGATGGCGGCTGGAGATGCGGCGCTGCCACAGCATCAGGTTGGCGATAACGCGCAGAGGCAGGGAAGCCTGGGTGTTTACAGCTTTGTCTTCGAAGAACAGTTCGGAACTGAGTGTACGTTCCATGGTTGACATCCTTCCGCTTGTGGCGGGATTAGGTAGTGGTTTAACTGGTGCCCATGATCCTCTCGTTTGGCCAGACTCTCTAGATACAGTTCACCTGTATTGTGAGTGACCAGTTAACTGTTTATAGGGGGTGTACGGGTCAAAATTGCGCAAACTGTACCTGTCTGCGCTTATTTGGTGCATTTTTACCCAATTCGATGATTCGAGTAGGCAAAAGCCGTAGGAAAAGACCGGTACAGCAGTACAGTTTTTGACGGCTGCGGTGGATTTCAGAATCCCGCTGGCGAAACTGTGTTTGCGCCAGCGGAAAATCTGTGCGGATTACACCGCCAGCATGCGTCCGGTTTCTTCCAGATTGATGTGCCAGCTCAGGGCGTCACGCAGGATATGCGGGGTGTGGCCGCCAATGGCGCAGGCTTTGTCGAAGTAGTCGTTCAGCGCCTGGCGGAAATCCGGGTGCACACAGTTATCGATGATGACCCGGGCGCGTTCCCGTGGCGCCAGGCCGCGCAGGTCTGCCAGGCCCACCTCGGTCACCAGGATGTCGACGTCATGCTCGGTATGGTCGACGTGGCTGACCATTGGTACCACGCTGGAAATCGCGCCGCCCTTGGCGATCGACTTGGTCACGAACACCGCCAGGTGTGCGTTGCGCGCGAAGTCGCCCGAGCCGCCGATGCCGTTCATCATCCGCGTGCCGCAGACGTGGGTGGAGTTGACGTTGCCATAGATGTCGAACTCAAGGGCCGTGTTGATGCCGATGATGCCCAGACGCCGCACCACTTCCGGGTGGTTGGAGATTTCCTGCGGGCGCAACACCAGCTTGTCTTTGTACTTCTCCAGATTGCCGAACACGTCGCTGTTGCGCCGCTCCGACAGGGTGATCGAGCTGCCCGAGGCGAAGCTCAGCTTGCCCGCATCAATCAGGTCGAAGGTGGAGTCCTGCAGCACTTCGGAGTACATGGTCAGGTCTTCGAACGGCGAATCGATCAGCCCGCACATCACCGCGTTGGCAATGTTGCCGATCCCGGCCTGCAGCGGTCCGAGCTTGTTGGTCATGCGCCCGGCATCGACTTCCTGCTTGAGGAAGGTGATCAGGTGATCGGCGATGGCTTTGGTATCGACATCCGGCGACGACACGGTGGACGGCGAGTCCGACTGCTGGGTGATGACGATGGCGACAATCTTCTCCGGCGGGATCGGGATCGCGGTGCTGCCGATGCGGTCGTCGACCTTTACCAGCGGAATCGGCGTGCGGGTCGGGCGATAGGTCGGGATATAGATGTCGTGCAGACCTTCGAGGTTGGCGTTGTGTGCCAGATTGATCTCGACGATCACGTGTTTGGCGAAGATCGCGAAGCTCGCCGAGTTACCCACCGAAGTGGTCGGCACGATGTGGCCCTGTTCGGTGATGGCCACGGCTTCGATCACGGCGATGTCCGGCAGCTTCAGTTGCTGGTTGCGCAATTGCTCGACAGTTTCCGACAGGTGCTGGTCGATGAACATCACTTCGCCGGCGTTGATTGCCTTGCGCAACGTGCTGTCGACCTGAAACGGCATGCGCCGCGACAGCACGCCAGCCTCGGTCAGTTGCTTGTCGAGGTCGTTGCCCAGGCTGGCGCCGGTCATCAGGCTGATCTTCAGCGGCGTGACCTTGGCTCGCTCGGCCAGCGCATGGGGCACGGCCTTGGCTTCGCCGGCGCGGGTGAAGCCGCTCATGCCGACGGTCATGCCGTCCTCAATCAGCGCAGCGGCGTCGGCGGCGCTCATCACTTTATCCAACAACGAAGGCAGGCGAATACGGTCACGGTACATGGATTATTTTCTCGGGCAGCGAGTAGCAGGATGCGCAGTCTAGTGAATTTCGCGAGCGCCTGTCCCGCTACCAAGGTCGCAAACGAGGCGTCTATTTAGCGGGTTTCAAGTAAAACACCGTTACTGGATCTGCAACAACGCGGCAAATTGTCCGACGTTTTGCGTAAACAAAAACGCCCCGACAAGTCGGGGCGTCCGGTGAAGCAGCGAGCGAGTTATTCGACCGCTTTGACCATGTCTTCGATGACTTTTTTCGCGTCGCCGAAGACCATCATGGTCTTGTCCAGGTAGAACAGTTCGTTGTCCAGACCGGCATAGCCGCTGGCCATCGAGCGCTTGTTGACGATGATGGTCTTGGCCTTGAACGCTTCGAGGATCGGCATGCCGGCAATCGGCGATTTCGGATCGTTCTTGGCGGCCGGGTTGACCACGTCGTTGGCGCCGAGCACCAGCACCACGTCGGCCTGGCCGAACTCGGAGTTGATGTCTTCCATCTCGAACACTTGGTCGTACGGCACTTCGGCCTCGGCCAGCAGTACGTTCATGTGGCCAGGCATCCGACCGGCCACCGGGTGGATCGCATACTTCACGGTCACGCCATGGTGGGTCAGCTTCTCGGTCAGCTCTTTCAAGGCGTGCTGTGCGCGAGCCACCGCCAAGCCGTAACCCGGAACAATGATCACGGTGTCGGCGTTGGTCAGCAGGAAAGTCGCGTCGTCAGCCGAACCGGATTTCACCGGACGGGCTTCCTTCTCACCGGCAGGACCGGCATCTGCTGTATTGCCGAAACCGCCGAGCAGTACATTAAAGAAGGAACGGTTCATCGCCTTGCACATGATGTACGAGAGGATCGCACCGCTCGAACCCACCAGCGAGCCGGCAATGATCAGCATCGAGTTGTTCAGCGAGAAGCCGATACCTGCCGCCGCCCAGCCGGAATAGCTGTTGAGCATCGACACCACCACCGGCATGTCGGCGCCGCCGATCGGGATGATGATCAGCACGCCCATGACGAACGCCAGGGCCAGCATCAGTGCGAACGCGGCGAGGTTGCCGGTCAGCATGAAGGTGACGCCGAGGATCAGCGTTGCCAGACCCAGTACCGCGTTCAGCTTGTGCTGACCGCTGAACTGTACCGGTGCACCCTGGAACAGACGGAACTTGTACTTGCCCGACAGCTTGCCGAACGCAATCACCGAACCGGAGAAGGTGATTGCACCGATGGCTGCGCCGAGGAACAGCTCCAGACGGTTACCCGCCGGGATCGAGTCGCCCAGTTGCTTGACGATGCCCAGCGACTGCGGCTCGACCACCGCAGCAATGGCGATGAACACCGCTGCCAGGCCGATCATGCTGTGCATGAACGCAACCAGTTCCGGCATCTTGGTCATTTCAACGCGCTTGGCCATGATCGAACCGGCAGTGCCGCCGATCAGCAGGCCGACGATCACATAACCGATGCCAGCAGTCGCTAGCTCGGCGCCCACCTTATAGATGAGGCCGACAGTGGTGATGATTGCCAGTGCCATGCCGAGCATGCCGAACAGGTTGCCGCGGCGCGACGTGGTCGGGTGCGACAGGCCCTTGAGGGCCTGGATGAAGCAGATCGACGCGATCAGGTAGAGCGTCGTGACGAGGTTCATGCTCATTACTTAGGCGCCTCTTCTTTTGCTTTCGGGGCTTTCTTCTTGAACATCTCAAGCATGCGGCGGGTGACCAGGAAGCCACCGAAGACGTTGACCGCAGCCAGTGCCACGGCGAGGGTGCCCATGGTCTTGCCCAGCGGGGTGACGGTCAGTGCGGCCGCGAGCATGGCGCCGACGATCACGATCGCCGAAATGGCGTTGGTCACTGCCATCAAAGGCGTGTGCAGCGCGGGTGTAACGTTCCAGACCACGTGGTAACCGACATAAATCGCCAGCACGAAGATGATCAGGTTGTAGATACCGGGGGAGATAAGCTCTTCCATCGTCTGAATCCCTGCTTAGGCGTTTTTGCGGATGACTTGGCCGTCGCGGCACATCAGGCACGCGGCGACGATGTCGTCTTCGAGGTTCACTTCGAACTGGCCTTCTTTGGTGAAGACCAGCTTCAGGAAGTCCAGCAGGTTGCGTGCGTACAGCGCCGAGGCGTCTGCGGCGACTTCACCGGCAAGGTTGGTCGGGCCGACGATGGTCACGCCGTTCTCGATCACGACCTGATCGGCCACGGTCAGCGGGCAGTTGCCACCCTGAGCGGCCGCGAGGTCGATGACCACCGAGCCGGGTTTCATCTGCGCCACGGTGTCTGCGCTCAGCAGCGTCGGTGCCTTGCGGCCCGGAATCAGTGCGGTGGTGATGACGATGTCAGCCTGCTTGGCGCGCTCGTGCACGGCCTGGGCCTGACGCTGCATCCAGCTCGCCGGCATCGGGCGTGCGTAACCGCCGACGCCGACCGCGCATTCGCGTTCTTCATCGGTCTCGTAAGGCACGTCGACGAACTTGGCGCCGAGGGACTCGATCTGTTCCTTCACGGCCGGACGTACGTCGGACGCTTCGATGACGGCACCCAGACGTTTCGCCGTGGCAATCGCCTGCAACCCGGCCACACCGGCCCCCAGAATCAGCACGCGCGCAGCTTTCACGGTGCCCGCAGCGGTCATCAGCATCGGCATGAAGCGCGGATAGTAGTGAGCGGCCAGCAGCACCGCCTTATAGCCGGCAATATTCGCCTGGGACGACAGCACGTCGAGACTCTGGGCCCGGGAGGTACGTGGTGCCGCTTCCAGGGCGAACGCGGTAATCCCGCACTCGGCCATCTTCGCGATGGTGTCGTTGTTGAACGGGTTGAGCATGCCCACCAGCACCGTTCCGCGCTTGATCAGCGTCAGTTCGGCATCGCTTGGCGCGACCACTTTGAGAATCAGCTCGGCGCCAAACGCGTCATTGGCACTGCCAATGGTTGCGCCTGCCGCTTCATAGGCACTGTCGACAACGCTGGCTTTAACGCCGGCGCCGGTTTGCACAGTGACCTTATGACCTTGGCTGATCAGCTTTTTAATGGTTTCCGGGGTTGCAGCAACCCGTGTTTCACCGGTCTGGGTTTCGAGAGGAACACCAATGTGCACGTCAAATCTCCTGCGTGATCTTATTGAGTAAACCCATGCACTACGGATGGTGCGACTGGGGCGGCCGATCAGCACGATCCCGCCAAATCAGGGCGGGGCGCGGCATTTTGCAGGCGAAGTTTATGCCCTTCAAGGGATTATGACGGGTGACGGAAAATTAACTACAAGTCATCCCGTGACCGAATGTCGCAGATGGCCAGTTGAATCCCTTGCAGGCCGTGCCTTTCAAGGATTCTGGATGAATTTGAAGATTTTTCTCATCGGTGACGTGAATAGGCCGCAATGAGTCGTGAATGGGGGCTCAAAGCCACGTCGTCAGGCGCTTGTGGGACGTCTGTACGACTTTCGGATACAGTCTGTCGATTTGCGACAAATAGTTATATCTGTAGGGCTTTGGTTTTCCTGACTACGGGGTTAGTAATCGCTGAAGCCCTTTAGCCTTCTAGGTTGTAGCTGTGTGCCTGGTTCACCAGCCAGTCGCGAAAAGCCTTGAGTGACGCGGATTCGACCTTTCGCTCCGGAATCATCAGGTAATACGCCTTGATGCTGGAGAGCGCGTTCGGGTTGGCAATCACCAAGCGTTTCTCGGCCAGTTCGCGCTGAATGAGGAATGGTGGGATCAGCGCGATGCCCATGTCGTGCATGGCGGCCTGGGCCAGCATGGAGAATAGCTCGTAGCGCGGACCTGTCATGTCGCGGGGGATGTTCAGGTGTTGCGAGTTGAACCACTGTCGCCAGGCGTAGGGGCGGGTGGTTTGCTGGAGCAGCGGCAGATCGGCGATTTCATCGGGTGTCAGATGCGTCTTGTTGCCGAGCAGGACGGGACTGCATACCGGCATCGGATTCTCGCCCGTCAGCCTGTGGGATTCGGTACCGGACCAGTCGGCATCGCCAAAGTAGATGGCGGCATCGAATTCGGTGTCGGCAAACAGGAACGGGCGGGTGCGGTTGGTCAGGTTGACCGTCACTTCCGGATGTTTGAGCTGGAAGTCCTTCAGCCTTGGCAACAGCCATTGCGTGCCGAAGGTGGGCACCACGGCGAGCTCAATCACATTGGTGCCTTGCTGACCCATCACCGACAGGGTGTCGCGCTCAACGGCGTCGAGTTGGGTGGCGACCCGACGACTGTAGGAAAGGCCCGCTTCTGTCAGCTTCACCCCGCGACGCGAGCGTCGGAAGAGTTCGACGCTGAGGAAGTCCTCCAGGCTGGCGATCTGTCGGCAAATGGCGCCCTGGGTGAGGGAAAGTTCTTCAGCGGCCTTGGTAAAGCTCTCGTGACGGGCAGCAGCCTCGAAGCTGATCAGGGCGGTGGTGCTGGGTATCTTGCGGCGCATGTACGTCAACCTCACTAATACATCGCTTAATCGGCATCTCGCGACGTTTCGGAGTGAGAAATTAGCACAACAGGATGCGAAATCCTCGTTTGCCGGGATGGGGAAGCGCGCCTAGGATCAATGCCACGTTAATTCACCCGATTTGCGAGGACTCACTCATGGGCGGTAAAGCTAGCTTCAACTGGATCGATCCACTGCTGCTGGATCAACAGCTGACTGAAGAAGAACGCATGATCCGCGACACTGCCGAGCAATTCGCCCAGCAGAGCCTCGCGCCGCGCGTGCTCGAAGCCTTCCGCCATGAAAAGACTGACCCGGCGATCTTCCGTGAAATGGGTGAGGTCGGCCTGTTGGGCGCGACCATCCCCGAGCAGTACGGTGGCAGCGGCCTCAACTACGTCAGCTATGGCCTGATCGCTCGTGAAGTCGAGCGTGTCGACTCTGGCTACCGTTCGATGATGAGCGTGCAGTCGTCGCTGGTGATGGTTCCGATCAACGAATTCGGTACCGAAGCACAGAAGCAGAAGTATCTGCCGAAGCTGGCTTCCGGCGAGTGGATCGGCTGCTTCGGTCTGACCGAGCCGAACCACGGTTCCGATCCGGGCGCGATGATTACACGTGCACGTAAAGTCGACGGCGGCTACAGCCTGACTGGTGCCAAGATGTGGATCACCAACAGCCCGATCGCCGATGTGTTCGTGGTCTGGGCCAAGGACGATGCTGGCGATATTCGCGGTTTCGTTCTGGAGAAGGGCTGGAAAGGCCTGAGCGCTCCGGCGATTCACGGCAAGGTCGGCCTGCGGGCTTCGATCACCGGCGAAATTGTCATGGACAATGTGTTCGTGCCGGAAGAGAACATCTTCCCGGATGTGCGTGGACTGAAAGGTCCGTTCACCTGCCTCAACTCCGCACGTTATGGCATCTCTTGGGGCGCGTTGGGTGCTGCCGAGTTCTGCTGGCACACCGCTCGCCAGTACACCCTGGATCGTCAACAGTTCGGTCGTCCGCTGGCCGCCACTCAGTTGATCCAGAAGAAGCTGGCTGACATGCAGACCGAGATCACTTTGGCACTGCAAGGCTGTCTGCGTCTGGGCCGCATGAAGGATGAAGGCACTGCTGCGGTTGAAATCACTTCGATCATGAAGCGCAACTCTTGCGGCAAGTCTCTCGAGATCGCCCGCATGGCGCGTGACATGTTGGGCGGCAACGGGATATCCGATGAATTCGGCGTGGCCCGTCACCTGGTCAACCTGGAAGTGGTGAATACCTATGAAGGCACTCACGACGTTCACGCGCTGATCCTCGGTCGTGCGCAGACCGGCCTGCAGGCGTTCTATTAATAGGAGAGCGACCATGGGCGCGCTGTCGCATCTGCGGGTACTGGATTTATCGCGAGTGCTGGCCGGCCCATGGGCCGGGCAAATTCTTGCTGACCTTGGGGCGGAAGTGATCAAGGTCGAGCGCCCGGGGAATGGTGACGACACTCGCGCCTGGGGGCCGCCCTTCCTGAAGGACGCTTATGGCGAGAACACTAGCGAGGCGGCTTATTACCTGTCGGCCAATCGCAACAAGCAATCGGTGACGATCGACTTTACGCGTCCCGAGGGCCAGAAGCTCGTTCGGGAGCTGGCAGCCAAGTCCGACATCCTGATCGAAAACTTCAAGGTGGGTGGTCTGGCGGCGTATGGCTTGGATTACGAGTCGCTGAAGGCGATCAATCCGGATCTGATCTATTGCTCGATCACCGGTTTTGGTCAGACCGGACCGTATGCCAAGCGTGCGGGTTATGACTTCATGATCCAGGGGCTTGGCGGGCTGATGAGTCTGACCGGGCGACCTGAGGGTGATGAAGGTGCCGGGCCGGTGAAGGTGGGTGTGGCGCTTACGGATATCCTGACGGGGTTGTATTCGACCGTGGCGATTCTGGCGGCATTGGCTCACCGTGATCACGATGGCGGCGGGCAGCATATCGATATGGCGTTGCTGGATGTGCAGGTGGCTTGTCTGGCTAACCAGGCGATGAATTACCTGACGACGGGCAATGCGCCAAAGCGGCTAGGGAATGCGCACCCGAATATCGTGCCGTACCAGGATTTTCCTACGGCCGATGGCGACTTCATTCTTACCGTGGGCAATGACGGGCAGTTCCGCAAATTTGCCGAAGTGGCGGGGCAGCCCCAGTGGGCGGACGATCCGCGTTTCGCGACTAATAAGCTGCGGGTGGCGAACCGTGCGGTGCTGATTCCGCTGATTCGTCAGGCTACTGTATTCAAGACAACTGCAGAGTGGGTGGCTCAGTTGGAGCAGGCAGGTGTGCCGTGTGGGCCGATCAATGATCTGTCACAGGTATTCGAGGATCCGCAGGTGAAGTCTCGCGGGTTGGCGATTGAGCTGCCTCACGCGCTGGCGGGGATGGTGCCGCAGGTGGCCAGCCCGATCCGGTTGTCGTGGACGCCTGTCGAGTATCGCCTTGCGCCTCCTTTGTTGGGCGAACACACCTTGGACGTTTTGCAGCGGGTGCTGGGTCTTGGGGCTGGAGCAGTGGCTGCGATGAAAGAGGATGGAGTGCTCTGATGGTTCTCTCTCTATATAGAAGGGGTGCTGAATCCTTTTCTATATAGAGGGAATTGGATGTTTTTTGGCCTATCCGCAAGTTATTGAAAGAAAAGCGAAATTAAGGGTTGACGGCAGATCCTGAGTCTCTATAATTCGCCCCACTTCCGGCGCAGACGAAACGGAAAACTCCTTGAGATTCAATGAGTTAGGTAGGTTTCGAAGGCGGGTCGCTTCAGTTCATCGAAGCCTGGAAGGAGTTGGAAATGTCGACTTGTTCGGCGCTTTTAACGGTTCGATCTTCTCGGTCGAAAGCGGAGAAAAAGAGGTGTTGACAGCAGCGTGTAACGCTGTAGAATTCGCCTCCCGCTAACGAGAGATCGGAAGC
>NZ_NEHH01000012.1:0-255430 GCF_002112305.1 Pseudomonas sp. R45(2017)
CGACATGTACGCTGGTGTTGCCATGGGAGGTGCTCCTTGCGGATAAAGTTAGGGTGCCCGGGAGGCGAAATCGCCCGGTGGGTGGCTGACTGTTATCAAGGAGCGTGCCAGCTTTTGGTGCGTCCCCGGGAGCCGGGGACTTCACCGCTCTGGCTCGCGGGCTTGGGCGTTTTTTGAACAGCGATGAAGGCAAAAGTGCGCAACTTCTTGCGCAGTACTGCGCAAGAAGTTGCGCACTCGGCTACAGGCGACGGTAACCGGGGGCTGTAGCGAAATCAGGCGGCGATTTCGCGAAACAAGTGCGCAAGAAGTTGCGCACAATGGCACATGGCTACCGTGCCTGCAGATCATCTAAACCCGAAATGGCTAATCCATCGCCCCTTTTTGCCATTGCGTCACTGGCACGCCACCCTCCGATTCCTTGAAAGTCCCTGTCCAGAGCCCACCCCGTTTAATACCGGAAGGCCAGAGCGCGGCAAACCGTCTTATAAATGAAACACCGCCCTCAGCTATACTCCCCCGCATTTCGACCCGCCCCGAGGACTGACTGTGAAGAACTGGACGTTGCGCCAACGCATTTTGGCGAGCTTTGCGGTGATTATCGCCATCATGCTGCTTATGGTGGTCGTCTCGTATTCGCGGCTGCTGAAGATCGAAGCCAGTGAAAACAGCGTGCGTGACGACGCGATTCCCGGCGTCTATTACAGCTCGATGATTCGTGGCGCGTGGGTCGACAGTTACCTGCAGACCCAGGAACTGCTGGGCCTCAAGGAGGGGCAGGGCGTCAGCAGTGAAGATGCGGCCGATTACAAGGCTTTCGAATCCCGGCTTCAGGAACAGATGGCCAATTACCGTGGCACGGTGGTGACGGACGAGGACAAGCTCGAATTCGCGGCGTTCGAGAAATATCACGACGCCTATCTGAAAATTCAGGATGCGGTGCTCGATCTGCACAAACGCAATCTGGAAGCCGACGCCGTCAAGCTGTTCCACGAACAACTGACTCCGACCTGGTACTCGGGCCGGATGAAGCTCAACGACATCATTGGCGAGAACAAGAAAGTCGCTGACAAGGCCATGGCCAACATTGATGAGGCCGTGGCGGCGGCCAAGGTCAGCATGTTCGTCTCGCTGCTGGTGGCCGTGCTGGCCGCCGGGTTCTGCGGTCTGCTGCTGATGCGCGCGATCATGGCGCCGATGAACCGCATCGTGCAGATCCTCGACATCATGCGCACCGGCGATCTGAGCAGCCGCTTGAACCTCGACCGCAAGGACGAGTTCGGTGCCGTGGAAACTGGCTTCAACGACATGATGACCGAGCTCACTTCGCTGGTGTCCCAGGCCCAGCGCTCGTCGGTGCAGGTCACCACCTCGGTGACCGAGATTGCGGCCACTTCCAAACAACAGCAAGCCACCGCCACCGAAACCGCTGCGACCACCACTGAAATCGGCGCGACGTCTCGCGAGATCGCGGCGACCTCTCGCGACCTTGTACGCACGATGACTGAAGTCTCCACCGCCGCCGATCAGGCCTCGGTGCTGGCCGGTTCCGGGCAGCAAGGTTTGGCGCGCATGGAAGACACCATGCATTCGGTGATGGGCGCAGCGGATCTGGTGAACGCCAAACTGGCGATCCTCAACGAGAAGGCCGGCAACATCAATCAGGTGGTCGTCACCATCGTCAAGGTCGCCGACCAGACCAACCTGCTGTCCCTGAACGCCGCGATTGAAGCGGAGAAGGCTGGTGAATATGGCCGTGGTTTCGCGGTGGTCGCCACTGAAGTGCGGCGTCTGGCGGATCAGACGGCTGTCGCCACGTATGACATCGAGCAGATGGTCCGCGAGATCCAGTCGGCGGTGTCCGCCGGGGTGATGGGCATGGACAAGTTCTCCGAGGAAGTGCGTCGCGGCATGGCCGAAGTGCAGCAGGTCGGCGAGCAGCTGTCGCAGATCATCCATCAAGTGCAGGCGCTGGCGCCGCGGGTGTTGATGGTCAACGAGGGCATGCAGGCTCAGGCCACCGGCGCCGAGCAGATCAACCACGCGCTGGTGCAGCTGGGTGATGCCAGCAGCCAGACGGTCGAGTCGTTGCGTCAGGCCAGTTTCGCCATTGACGAACTGAGCCAGGTGGCCGTGGGCCTGCGCAGCGGCGTTTCGCGATTCAAAGTCTGATGAGCGAAATCACCGCCAAACGCAGCGCTGCACCGGTGGCGAAGCAGGCGTTGTTCCTGCTGTTTCGCATCGGCAGCGAACGCTACGCCTTGCGCGCTACGGAAGTGGCCGAAGTGCTGCCGCGCCTGCCGTTGAAGCCGATTGCACGGGCGCCGCACTGGGTGGCGGGGGTGTTCGCCTATCGCGGCACGGTGGTGCCGGTGATCGACCTCAGTGCCCTGACGTTCGGCCATCCTGCGGAAGCGCGCACCAGCACGCGTCTGGTGCTGGTGCATTACCGCGCGGACGACTCGCAACCCTCGCAATGGCTGGGGCTGATCCTCGAACAGGCCACCGATACCCTGCGCTGCAACCCGGATGATTTTCAGCCGTACGGCCTCGACAATCGTCAGGCGCCGTACCTCGGCCCGGTGCGTGAAGACGCGCAAGGGCTGGTGCAGTGGGTGCGGGTCAACGACTTGCTCGACGAGTCGGTGCGTACACTGCTGTTCCCGACACCGCCGCTGGATCCGGCGCGGCTTGAGGAGCAGCCATGAGCAGCGACCAGCGCTTCTTCGACTTCCTCAAGGAACGCATCGGCCTCGATGTCGCCTCGGTCGGGCCGGCGATCATCGAACGGGCTGTGCGCCAGCGCATCACCCTGTCGCAAACGGTGAATGCCAATGAGTACTGGCAGACCCTGCAAGGCTCGCGGGATGAACAGCAGGCGCTGATCGAAGCGGTGATCGTCCCCGAGACCTGGTTTTTCCGTTACCCGGAATCCTTCGCCACCCTCGGCAAACTGGCGCGCAAACGCCTGGGCGAGCTGAACAACATGCGTGCGCTGCGCATCCTCAGCCTGCCGTGTTCCACCGGGGAAGAACCCTATTCGATTGCCATGGCCTTGCTCGATGCGGGCCTCAAGCCCCATCAGTTCAAGGTCGATGGCATGGACGTCAGCCCCTTGTCGGTGGACAAGGCGCGGCGTGCGCTGTACGGCAAGAACTCGTTTCGCGGTCAGGAGCTGGACTTTCGTGAGCGGCATTTTTTCGCCGAGAACGAGGGTTATCGAGTAAATGAAATCGTCCGCGAGCAGGTTCGCTTGCATGTCGGCAACGTGCTCGATCCGTCATTGCTGGTCAACGAGCCGCCGTTCGATTTCGTGTTCTGCCGCAACCTGCTGATCTATTTCGATCAGCCGACCCAGCAGCAGGTATTCGCGGTGCTGAAGCGCCTGACCCATGTCGATGGCGTGCTGTTTATCGGCCCGGCCGAGGGTAGTCTGCTTGGGCGGTTGGGCATGCGCTCGATCGGGATTCCACAGTCCTTTGCTTTCAGCCGTCACAGCGATCCACAACCCGAACCGTTGCCGGCGCCGACCGCGATTCCGCTGCCGTTACCTGTGCGCCAACCGCTGCGCAGCACGCCACCACCGCCGGTGCGCAACCGTCCGTTTGCTGGCGTGACGCCGTTGCCCGCGACGGCTAAAAGCACCAACCCCGACGCCGCGACCTTGCTGGCCAACATCGCCGCCCTGGCCAACGAAGGCAGAAGTGCCGAGGCCCGGGCCGCGTGCGAACAGTATTTGCGCAGCCATGAGCCGGTGGCCCAGGTGTTCTACTGGCTCGGCCTGCTGAGCGATGTCGCCGGCAGCGCGCTCGAAGCCCAGGGCTTTTACCGCAAAGCGCTGTACCTCGAACCGCAACACCCCGAAGCCTTGATGCACCTGGCTGCGTTGCTGCAGGCCCAGGGCGACACGGCCGGCGCCAGACGATTGCAGGAGCGCGCCGCCCGCAGCGACCGCACCGCCGACAGTGAGCGTAAACGATGATCCCGTCCGACACCTTGAACGTCACCCACGAAGACGCCCGGGCCATCGACGATTGCTGGAACCGCATCGGCATCCACGGCGACAAGTCCTGTCCGCTGCTGGACGAGCACATCCATTGCCGCAATTGCTCGGTGTATTCCGCCGCCGCCACGCGTCTGCTCGACCGATATGCGTTGCAGCAGGACGAGCGCGACCCGGTGGCGACCCAGGTGGAAACCGAGCTGAAGACCCGTTCGCTGCTGATGTTCCGCCTCGGTGAAGAATGGCTCGGCCTGGCCACCCGCAGTCTGGTGGAGGTCGCGCCGTTGCAGGCGATTCACTCGCTGCCGCACCAGCGCTCCCGGGCCTTGCTCGGCGTGGCGAACGTGCGCGGTGCGCTGGTGGCCTGTCTGTCGCTGGTCGAACTGCTCGACCTCGACAGCAACGCGGCCCCGGTGACCGGCGCGCGGATCATGCCGCGCATGCTGATCATCTCGGCCCAGGGCGGGCCGGTGGTGGTGCCGGTCGACGAAGTCGACGGGATTCACGCCATCGACGAGCGAATTCTCGATGCCGCGTCGCGGTCTGGCGCACAGACCAGCGCCAAATACACCCGAGGCGTGCTGCCTTTCAAAGGTCGCAGCCTGCGTTGGCTGGATGAAGAACAGCTGTTGTCCGCCGTGTCCCGGAGCCTCACATGACCCCCGAGCAAATGCGCGACGCCTCCTTGCTCGAGCTGTTCAGTCTCGAAGCCGAAGCCCAGACCCAGGTGCTCAGCGCCGGGCTGCTGGCGCTGGAGCGCAACCCGACCCAGGCCGATCAGCTCGAATCGTGCATGCGTGCGGCGCACTCGTTGAAAGGCGCGGCGCGGATCGTTGGCATCGACAGCGGAGTCAGCGTCGCCCATGTGATGGAAGATTGTCTGGTCAGCGCCCAGGAAGGGCGATTGTTCCTGCGCCCCGAGCATATCGACGCGCTGTTGCAGGGCACCGATCTGTTGATGCGCATCGCCACTCCGGCCAACGGCCCTCAACCGGCGGACATCGAGGCTTACGTGGCGTTGATGGGCGGTTTGCTCGACCCGACGGCACCGACCGTGGTGCCCGCCGCTCCGAGTGCGCCACCGATGGCCGAGTTGCAGCTTCAGCCACCGCCGGGGGTTGAGCCGGCGCCGGTTGAAATTCCGGTCGAGGTTGCCGAGCCGGAACCCGCGCCTCGCAAGAGCAAACGCACCACCGAAGGTGGCGAGCGGGTGCTTCGGGTCACCGCCGAACGCCTGAACAGCCTGCTCGATCTGTCGAGCAAATCCCTGGTGGAAACCCAGCGCCTCAAGCCGCACCTGGCCACGATGCAGCGCCTCAAACGCATGCAGAACAACGGCCTGCGGGCGCTGGAAAGTCTCAACGTTCATCTCAAGGAACATGCCCTGAGCCTTGAGGCTCAAGAGGCGCTGGAAGACGCGCGTCGTTTGCTCGCCGAATCCCAGCAACTGCTGGCAGAGAAAAACGCCGAACTCGACGAGTTTGCCTGGCAGGCAAGTCAGCGCGCACAAGTGCTCTACGACACCGCGCTGGCCTGCCGCATGCGGCCGTTCGCCGATGTGCTGTCCGGGCAAGTGCGGATGGTGCGCGACCTCGGTCGCAGCCTCGGCAAACAGGTGCGGCTGGAGATCGAGGGCGAGAAGACTCAGGTCGACCGTGATGTGCTGGAAAAACTCGAAGCACCGCTCACGCACCTGCTGCGCAACGCGGTCGATCACGGCATCGAAACCCCGGAAGAACGCCTGCTCAAAGGCAAGTCCGAGGAAGGCCTGATCCGTCTGCGCGCCTCGCATCAGGCCGGTCTGCTGGTGCTGGAACTGAGCGACGACGGCAATGGTGTGGATCTGGAAAAGGTCCGCCGCAGCATCGTCGAACGTCAGTTGTCGCCCGCGGAAACCGCCGCCCAGTTGAGTGAAGAGGAACTGCTGACCTTCCTGTTTCTGCCGGGTTTCAGCCTGCGGGACAAGGTTACCGAAGTGTCGGGTCGTGGCGTCGGTCTCGATGCTGTTCAGCACATGGTCCGCCAGTTGCGCGGTGCGGTGGTGCTGGAGCAGACGGCGGGCGAGGGCAGTCGTTTCTATCTCGAAGTGCCGCTGACCCTGTCGGTGGTGCGCAGCCTGGTGGTGGAGGTCGGCGACGAGGCCTACGCCTTCCCGCTGGCGCACATCGAGCGCATGTGCGATCTGGCGCCGGAGGACATCGTGCAGGTCGAAGGGCGCCAGCATTTCTGGCACGAAGGCCGGCATGTCGGGCTCGTCGCGGCCAGTCAGTTATTGCAACGTCCGGCCAGCCAGAACAGCGGCGAGACCCTGAAAGTCGTGGTGATCCGCGAGCGCGATGCGATCTACGGCGTGGCGGTCGAGCGTTTCATCGGCGAGCGCACGCTGGTGGTGCTGCCACTGGACGAACGGCTGGGCAAGGTGCAGGACATTTCCGCCGGGGCCTTGCTCGACGATGGCTCGGTGGTGCTGATCGTCGATGTTGAAGACATGCTGCGTTCGGTGGACAAACTGCTCAATACCGGGCGTCTGGAGCGTATTGCCCGTCACGGTAATCAGGCCGCGGAAGCCGCGCGCAAACGGATTCTGGTGGTCGACGATTCGCTCACCGTGCGCGAGCTGCAACGCAAGCTGCTGCTCAATCGCGGCTACGACGTGGCCGTTGCGGTGGACGGCATGGACGGCTGGAACGCCCTGCGCTCCGAGGATTTCGATCTGTTGATCACCGACATTGACATGCCGCGCATGGACGGCATCGAACTGGTCTCGCTGCTGCGCCGCGACAACCGTCTGCAATCGCTGCCGGTGATGGTGGTGTCGTACAAGGATCGCGAGGAAGACCGCCGCCGTGGACTGGACGCCGGCGCCGACTATTATCTGGCCAAGGCCAGTTTTCATGACGACGCCCTGCTCGACGCGGTGGTTGAGCTCATCGGAGGAGCGCGGGCATGAAGATCGCAATCGTCAACGACATGCCCCTGGCGGTGGAGGCCCTGCGCCGGGCGCTGGCTTTCGAGCCGGCGCATCAGGTGGTGTGGGTCGCCAGCAACGGCGCCGAAGCGGTGCGCCTGTGCGCCGAAAACACCCCTGACCTGATCCTGATGGACCTGATCATGCCAGTGATGGATGGCGTCGAGGCCACCCGCCGGATCATGGCCGAGAGCCCGTGCGCGATCGTCATCGTCACCGTGGACCGCCAGCAGAACGTGCACCGGGTGTTCGAAGCCATGGGCCACGGCGCGCTGGATGTGGTCGATACCCCGGCCATCGGCGGCGGCAATCCTCAGGAAGCGGCGGCGCCACTGCTGCGCAAAATCCTCAATATCGGCTGGCTGATCGGCGAGAAAACCGCCCGCTCACGCCCGGCACCTGCGACACCACGCAGTACCGCCTCGCGCCAGCGGCTGGTGGCGATCGGCTCTTCGGCCGGTGGCCCGGCGGCGCTGGAAGTCTTGCTCAAAGGCCTGCCGCGCCACTTTTCGGCGGCCATCGTGCTGGTGCAGCATGTCGACCAGGTGTTTGCCGCCGGCATGGCTGAATGGCTGGCCAGCGCCAGCGGCCTGGACGTGCGTCTGGCCCGCGAAGGCGAGCCGCCGCAGGCCGGCGCGGTGCTGCTGGCCGGCACCAACCACCATATTCGTTTGCTCAAGAACGGCACGCTGGCCTACACCGCCGAGCCGGTCAACGAGATCTACCGCCCCTCGATCGACGTGTTTTTCGAAAGCGTCGCCAGTTACTGGAACGGTGACGCAGTAGGGGTTTTATTGACAGGGATGGGACGCGACGGGGCGCAAGGGCTTAAGCTCATGCGTCAACAGGGCTATCTGACCATCGCGCAGGATCAGCAAAGCAGTGCGGTGTACGGCATGCCCAAGGCTGCCGCAGCCATCGACGCGGCCGTAGAAATCCGTCCACTGGAAAAGATAGCGCCACGATTGCTGGAGATTTTCCCCAAATGAACACATCCATCCGCAATCCTGGCCCCCGCAGCACTCAGGTGACCGCCCATGAATGACTTACAGATCGATGACATCAAAACCGACGAGAACGCCGCCATGGTGTTGTTGGTGGACGATCAGGCGATGATCGGCGAAGCCGTGCGCCGTGGGCTGTCGAATGAGGAGAACATCGACTTCCACTTCTGCTCCGACCCGCATCTTGCCGTGGCACATGCGGTGCGGATCAAGCCGACCGTGATCCTGCAGGATCTGGTGATGCCCGGCCTCGACGGCCTGAGTCTGGTGCGCGAATACCGCAATCACCCGGCGACCAAGGACATTCCGATCATCGTTCTGTCGACCAAGGAAGACCCGCTGATCAAGAGCGCGGCGTTCTCCGCCGGGGCCAACGATTACCTGGTGAAACTGCCGGACAACATCGAGCTGGTGGCGCGCATCCGCTATCACTCGCGCTCCTACATGACGTTGCTGCAACGGGACGCGGCCTATCGCGCGTTGCGGGTCAGCCAGCAGCAATTGCTCGACACCAACCTCGTCCTGCAACGGCTGATGAACTCCGACGGCCTGACCGGGCTGTCCAACCGCCGGCACTTCGACGAATACCTGGAACTGGAATGGCGTCGTTCGTTGCGCGACCAGAGCCAGTTGTCGTTGCTGATGATCGACGTCGATTACTTCAAGTCCTACAACGACACCTTCGGCCACGTTGAAGGTGACGAGGCCTTGCGCAAGGTCGCCACGGCAATCCGCGAGGCCAGTGCCCGGCCGTCCGATCTGCCGGCGCGTTATGGCGGCGAAGAATTTGCGCTGGTGCTGCCGAACACTTCGCCTGGCGGGGCCCGACTGGTGGCGGAAAAGCTGCGCCAGACGGTCGCGGCGCTGAAGATTCCGCACAATGCCCCAGCCGAAGGCTCGAGCCTGACCATCAGCATCGGCCTGGCGACCATGGTGCCGGAGTCGGGCAGCGACTGCCGGTTGCTGATCTCGGCGGCGGACCGTGGCCTGTACCTGGCCAAGAACAACGGGCGCAATCAGGTGGGGATCGAATGAACCATCGGGTTCATTCGCCTCAAGAGCCGCCAGACGGGCTGCCGTGACAGCTTGATTACGTTATACTCGCCGGCTTTCAAAAGTTCGCCAACGAGTGCTGCCCGTCATGGAAATCAACCCGATCCTGAACACCATCAAGGACCTGTCCGAGCGCTCCGAAACTATTCGGGGGTATCTTTGACTACGATCAAAAGCATGAGCGTCTGATCGAAGTCAATCGCGAGCTTGAAGATCCTGCAGTCTGGAACAAACCTGAATACGCCCAGGAACTGGGCCGCGAGCGCGCTGCGCTGGCGCAGATCGTCGATACCCTCGACGAACTGAACGGTGGCCTGGCCGATTGCCGCGAGCTGCTGGACATGGCCGTTGAAGAGAACGACGAGGGCGCGGTCAACGACGTCGTCGAAGTCCTTCAAGGTCTCGAAGAGTCCCTGTCCAAGCTCGAATTCCGCCGTATGTTCAGCCACGAGATGGACCCGAACAACGCCTACCTGGACATCCAGGCCGGTTCCGGCGGCACCGAAGCCCAGGACTGGGCCAACATCCTGCTGCGCATGTACCTGCGCTGGGCCGACAAACGCGGTTTCGACGCGACCATCATGGAGCTGTCGGCCGGTGAAGTCGCCGGGATCAAGGGTGCGACCGTGCACATCAAGGGCGAATACGCCTTTGGCTGGCTGCGTACCGAGATCGGCGTGCACCGTCTGGTGCGCAAGAGCCCGTTCGACTCCGGCAACCGTCGCCATACCTCGTTCTCCGCGGTTTTCGTCTCGCCAGAGATCGACGACAAGGTGGAAATCGAAATCAACCCGGCAGACCTGCGGATCGACACCTATCGTTCCTCCGGTGCCGGTGGTCAGCACGTAAACACCACCGACTCGGCCGTACGTATCACCCACGTACCGACCAACACCGTGGTGAGCTGCCAGAACGAACGTTCCCAGCACGCCAACAAGGACACCGCCATGAAAATGCTGCGGGCCAAGTTGTACGAGCAGGAAATGCAGAAGCGCAACGCGGCGTCCCAGGCGCTGGAAGACACCAAGTCGGATATCGGCTGGGGTCACCAGATCCGTTCGTACGTGCTCGATGCGTCGCGGATCAAGGATCTGCGCACCAACATCGAACGCAGTGACTGCGACAAGGTGCTCGACGGCGACATCGACGAATACCTGGAAGCCAGCCTGAAATCGGGCCTGTAAGAAACGCAATACAGGATCGGCTGATTCAACTCGATCTCTGTAGGAGCCAGCCTGCTGGCGATCCCCGGGCCGAAAGGCCCGGGGGCAACGAACCTGTGATGGAATATTTAAAGACATGAGCGACCAACAACTCGACCAGGCCCTGCAACAGGAAGAAAACTCCCTGATCGCCCTGCGCAAGGAAAAGCTTGCTGCCGAGCGCGCCAAGGGCAATGCCTTCCCGAACGACTTCCGCCGCGAAAACTACTGCGAAGCACTGCAGAAACAGTACGCGGACAAGACCAAGGAAGAGCTGGCAGAGGCGGCGATCCCGGTCAAGGTTGCAGGTCGCATCATGCTCAACCGTGGCTCGTTCATGGTGATCCAGGACATGACCGGTCGCATCCAGGTCTACGTCAACCGCAAGACCCTGTCCGAAGAAACCCTGGCCGCGGTGAAAACCTGGGACATGGGTGACATCATCGCCGCCGAAGGCACCCTGGCCCGTTCCGGCAAGGGCGACCTGTACGTCGAGATGACCAGCGTGCGCCTGCTGACCAAATCCCTGCGCCCGCTGCCGGACAAGCACCACGGCCTGACCGACACCGAACAGCGTTACCGTCAGCGCTACGTTGACCTGATCGTCAACGAAGACGTGCGTCAGACCTTCCGCGTCCGTTCGCAAGTAATCGCGCACATCCGCAGCTTCCTGATGAAGCGCGACTTCCTCGAAGTCGAAACGCCGATGCTGCAGACCATTCCTGGCGGCGCCGCGGCCAAGCCGTTCGAAACCCACCACAACGCGCTGGACATGGAAATGTTCCTGCGTATCGCGCCAGAGCTGTACCTCAAGCGTCTGGTGGTTGGTGGCTTCGAAAAAGTGTTCGAGATCAACCGCAACTTCCGTAACGAAGGCGTTTCGACTCGTCACAACCCTGAATTCACCATGTTGGAGTTCTACCAGGCTTACGCCGACTACGAAGACAACATGGACCTGACCGAAGAACTGTTCCGTGAACTGGCGCAGTTGGTTCTGGGCAGCACTGACGTGCCGTACGGCGACAAGGTGTTCCACTTCGGCGAGCCGTTCGTACGCCTGTCGGTGTTCGACTCGATCCTCAAGTACAACCCCGAGCTGACCGCCGATGACCTGAACGACATCGACAAGGCGCGCGCCATCGCCAAGAAGGCCGGCGCCAAGGTGCTGGGTTTCGAAGGTCTGGGCAAGCTGCAGGTGATGATTTTCGAAGAGCTGGTCGAGCACAAGCTGGAACAGCCGCACTTCATTACCCAGTATCCGTTCGAAGTGTCGCCGCTGGCCCGTCGCAACGACGACAACCCGAACGTCACCGACCGCTTCGAGCTGTTCATCGGCGGCCGTGAAATCGCCAACGCCTACTCCGAGCTGAACGACGCGGAAGACCAGGCCGAGCGCTTCATGGCGCAGGTGGCCGACAAGGACGCCGGCGACGACGAAGCCATGCACTACGACGCCGACTTCGTTCGTGCGCTGGAGTACGGCATGCCGCCAACGGCCGGCGAAGGTATCGGCATCGACCGTCTGGTGATGCTGCTGACCAACTCCCCGTCGATCCGCGACGTGATCCTGTTCCCGCACATGCGGCCACAAGCGTAAGTGTTTCAATAAAAAAGCCGCCTGAAATGGGCGGCTTTTTATTGCCTGTCTGGTACAAACGTATCAAATGGTTAATTTTGAAGAAAACAACAGAGGTATGCCTGTCGTGATCGGTGCAATGGCTCAAGAGGGTGCAGCGGGAATCGCCACTGCGGTCGCTGAAAGTGTTCAGTACCAGGGCCGCAAGGCCAGCCGGCAGGGCAGTGAACAGCGTCGACAGGACATTCTCGATGCGGCGATGCGCATTGTCGTACGCGACGGCGTACGCGCCGTGCGTCACCGTGCGGTGGCGGCCGAGGCCGGTGTGCCGCTGTCGGCCACCACGTATTACTTCAAGGACATCGATGACCTGCTCACCGATACCTTCGCCCAGTACGTCGAACGCAGTGCGGCCTACATGGCCAAGCTGTGGATCAACAACGAAGGCCTGCTGCGCGAAATGGTGGTCAGCGGTGACGGCAGCCCGGAGTCGCGCTCACAACTGGCCGACGATATCGCGCGGTTGATGGCTGATTACGTGCATCGGCAACTGGTCAACCGTCGCGAGCATTTGATGGCCGAGCAGGCGTTCCGTCAGGAGGCGCTGCTCAACCCGCGTCTGGCGGAATTGGTGCGTTCCCATCAGCAGATTCTGTTGCAGGGCACCTGCCAGTTGTTCCAGGTATTGGGCTCGCGCGAGCCGCAGCAGGATGCCAAGGTGTTGACGGCGATTATCGGACGGATGGAATATCAGGGCCTGCTCAACGACGCCGAGCCTTTGGCTGAAGAGGACATGCTCGGCATTCTGACGCGCTATATGCACCTGGTACTCGCGTCGGTGTAATTCTCGACCCTGATCGTTCCCTCGCTCTGCGTGGGAATGCCGCCATGGACGCTCCGCGTCCACTGTGACGCAGAACGTCACTGTATGCATTCCCACGCAGAGCGTAGGAACGATCAGAAGAAACGGGTGTTCAAGGGAGTGTCGAATGAAAGCCTGGCGTGGCGTGCTGATCGCCTTGTCGTTCCTGCTGCTCAGCGGTTGTCTGGTGACCTTCCGCGAGCCGCTGCCCGCCAGTGAACCGGCGCCCAAGGGCTTGCTCGGCAAATGGTCGAGCACCAATGCCTGGGGCGAGCCGATGAATCTGGAGCTGACGCGCCTGGGCAACGATCGCTATCAGGCGGTTGCGTACTTCAAGGCCAAACCCCGCGAGCGTGAAGCCTATCCGTTCACGGTGTCGCGCCACGGCAACCGCTGGTATCTGTCGGCGAAGGTGCCGGCGCAATACGGCGGGCACTTCACCATCGCCGGCTTCGAGATCACCGACAAGCGCGAACTGGTGATCTACAACCTCGACCTCGAACAGATCAACCAGGCCATCGCCCAGAAGACCCTCGACGGCCAGGGCTTCCAGACCGATGACGGCGAGGGCGTGCAGGTCGACAGCCCGCTTGAAAAGGTCTTTGCTTACCTCGACGACCCGGCCAATTCCGACGTTTTCGTCGAAGCGGCGCGCTATCAGCATCAGGCCAAAGCCAAATAATTCAGTTCGTCACGTTTTCTACAGGAGTTTCGGGTGGACGATTACCAGCAGACGATACGCATTCTGTCCGATCGCATAGTGCTGGCGCAGACGCCGATCCGCGTGCTCGACGCGGTCAAGTGGGACGAGAACATCCGCAAGGGTTTCCTCAAGGCCAAGGGCAAGGAATTGCCGGCGGTGGATCGCGACTACTACCTCAACCGGCCGCTGTCCTTTGATTCGAGCAAGGTCAAGCTGGAGTTCCAGAACATCGAGCGGGATATCACCCGCCAGCTCGGCCAGTTCAACCCGGTTGGCCAGATCATGCGCCGCATGTGCAAGGAATACCGAATGGTGGTACGCATGCTCGAAGCGCGCGGCACCGAGGATTTCGGCCTGATTTCCCAGGAACTGTACGGCGCCGCGTCCGACGCGTTCCACGCCGGTGACCCGACCCTGGCCGACCTCGGCCTGATGATGTCGGACTATCTGAACAACATCGATGGGCGTGGCGACCTGAAGGACGAACCGAAGACCCTTACCGCCAAGGACGCCGTTCACCTGTTGCAAACCCGCCTGAACAAGGTGTTCGGCGAGGCTGAAGAAACCATCCGCGTGTTCGAGTCCGACGGTATCGTCGCCGATGCGGCGGCGGGTGCCGACTACATCAAGATCCGCACCGACGCGATGTTCAACGACCGCGACGTGCGCGCGCTGGAAGTCCACGAAGGCCTGGTGCACGTCGGCACCACGCTCAACGGCTTGAACCAGCCGATCTGCACCTTCCTGTCCAAGGGCCCGCCCTCGTCGACGGTGACTCAGGAAGGTCTGGCGATCCTGATGGAAATCATCACCTTCGCCTCCTACCCGAGCCGCCTGCGCAAACTGACCAACCGCACCCGCGCCATTCACATGGTCGAGGAGGGCGCGGACTTCCTGCAGATTTTCGAGTTCTTCCGCGAGCAGGGCTTCGAGATGGCGGAAAGCTACGGCAACGCCAGTCGGGTTTTCCGTGGCTCGACGCCGACCGGTCTGCCATTCACCAAAGACTTGTCCTACCTCAAGGGCTTCATCATGGTTTACAACTACATTCAGTTGGCCGTGCGCAAGGGCAAGCTCGAGCAGATCCCGTTGCTGTTCTGCGGCAAGACTACGCTGGAGGACATGCGAACCCTGCGTCAGCTGGTGGACGAAGGCCTGGTGGTGCCGCCCAAGTACCTGCCGGACCAGTTCCGCGACATGAACGCGCTGTCGGCGTGGATGTGCTTCTCCAACTTCCTCAACCACTTGAGCCTGGACCGGATCGAGGCCGATTACTCCAACATCCTGTAGGCCCATTGATCATTCCCGCGCTGCGCGCGGGAATCCGAACCCTGCGAGGTTTCACCGGATGAGAATCCTCGGCATCCTTTGCCTGCTCCTGACCCTCGGCGGTTGCAGCTCCTTGCTGTTCTACCCCGAACCGGGTCAGATCTTCACCCCGGAAAAGGCCAAACTCGAATACCGCACCGTCACCCTGACCACCGCCGACGGCCTCAAGCTGAATGCCTGGTGGCTGCCGGCCAAACCCGGGGTCGAGGTCAAGGGTACGGTCCTGCACCTGCACGGCAACGGCGGGAATCTGCCGATGCACCTGGGCGGAAGCTGGTGGTTGCCGAAAAACGGCTATCAAGTGCTGCTGGTGGACTATCGCGGTTACGGCTTGTCCGAGGGCGAACCGAGCCTGCCGGCGATCTATCAGGACATCGATGCCGCCTTCGCCTGGCTGGACAAGGCGCCTGAGGTCAAAGGCAAACCGCTGGTGCTGCTGGGCCAGAGTCTCGGCGGCGCGATGGCGGTGCATTGGCTGGTGCAACATCCGGAAAGACAAAAACAGCTCAAGGCGCTGGTACTCGACGGCGTGCCCGCCAGTTACCGCAGCGTCGGCCAATACGCCCTCAGCACCTCTTGGCTGACATGGCCGTTTCAGGTGCCGCTGTCGTGGCTGGTGCCGGATGGCGACAGTGCGATCAACGCGATGCCGCAGCTCAACGGCGTGCCGAAACTGATCTTCCACAGCCTCGACGATCCGCTGGTGCCCCTTTCCAACGGCATCCGTCTGTATCAAGCTGCGCCGCCACCGCGCGTGCTGCAACTGACTCGTGGCGGCCATGTGCAGACCTTCGGCGATCCGGTCTGGCGTCAGGTGATGCTGCGTTACCTCGACGACCCCGAACACTTCAACGGCCTGCGCCGCCTCGGCGAGATCCCGAATTATCCGACACCCCCGAATTCTGAAGACGAACCACCAGAGAGTCCGCAATGAGTGAAGAACGTAACGCCATCCCGCTGATCATCACCGGCATCTGCAGCATCCTCGGCACCGTCGGTGCCCTGTGGTACTACGGCTACCTGCACTTCGCCAAACCCGAGGATGCGTTGCTGCTCAACGAATTCACCATGCTCAAGACCGTTCCCGGCGAAGACTACAAAGTTTCCCTGACCCCGGCGCCGCAAGTGGCGCAGTGCATCGATGGCGTGCTGGTGCTGTTCGACACCGAACAGAAAGGCCTGACCGGGGTGCTGGTCAACAGTCAGAAAAAGGCTGTGCGCTGCATGGGCCAAGAGACGCCGCAGAAGCTCGAAGAGTAAATGTGCGACGGACAAAAAAGCCCCGCCTGATCAAATCAGGCGGGGCTTTTCATTTACCGCTCAGCGAATCAGTGCGTGGTCGAGCTCACGGCCGAACGCGGTACCACTGGCTGGTTGTCGTTGGAAATGGTCACTTCCACTCGACGGTTCATCGCACGGCCCGAGACGGAGGTGTTATCCGCTACCGGGTATTCCTTGCCGTAACCTTGAGCGACGATGCGCGATGGGTCGACGCCCATCTTGATCAGTGCAACCTGCACCGAGGTCGCGCGGCGCTCGGACAGCGACTGGTTGTAGCTCGCAGTACCGGTGCTGTCGGTGTAGCCCTCGACGATCACTTTGCGATCAGGGTTTTCCTGAAGGAATTGCGCCAGTTTGTTGATGTTCACCAGACCGCTGGATTTCAGGTCGGCCTTGTTGGTGGCAAACAGCACGTCACCGAAGGTCACCAAAGTACCGCGATCGGTCTGCTTGGCGTTGAGGCTGTCCTGCAGCTGTTTGATCTGCTGATCGCGAGCGTCCAGGCGGGCCTGGGCACGTTGGGCGGCGGCGTTCTTCAAATTGGCTTCAGCGGTACGCAGAGCGATGGTCTGCTTGGCCACTTCCACGCGCTGGTTGGTCAGATAGGCCAGCTGGTCGACCTTGTGCTGGTCTTCCTTGTCCAGATAAGCCTTGTCGGCCTTGTCCAGGTAATCACTGGCATCCTTGGTTTCCAGCGCCGCGACTTTGCTGGCCTGCGGGTTGGCCTGCAGCCCGGCGTAGTTGGTGCGCGCCTGTTCCAGGTTCGGGTTCGGCGGCGTCGAGCAGGCAGCCAGGGCAACGCTTGCGGCCAGGAGAGCGGGGATCATCAGTTGTTTACGCATAATCGTTCGTCCTTTCTATCGATAAGAGTTTCAGCCTTGCGGTCGGGATGCGCGCTTACTGCACGGTGCGCTGACTTTCCTGACGCAGTTCCTGAACACCTTTCTGGGAATCCTTCACAGCTTGTTCGGCTTTCATCGCCTGAGCCTTGCGTTCAGCGACGCGGGCGTCCCACTCGGCCTGTTCGGCGAGGGTGCGGGCCTCATCATATTTCTTGTCGTGCATGGCGATTTCGGCTTGCTTCAGCTTGTCCTGAGCCTGCTTCATCTCCACGGCGGCGAACTCGGTACCGCCGGCGCTGACCGCGCTGTTGACCGCCGATTGAGTCACGGCGTACTGCTCGGTCGGTGGATTGCCAGCGCAACCGGCCAGCACGAAGCTGGTGCCGATGGCGAGAGCGGCCAGTTTCAGACCGCGCAGGTGGGAAAACGAGGTTTGGGTCTTCATGGTCTTCAACTCCATTGGTTAACTCCTTGAAAGCTTCGAAATCCATCCTGGTAGCGGAGCCGCAACCTTCATGTGCAAGTGCGTTTTGAAACGCTCGTTCCAGGCGTGGTTACCTGTTCCGACCGAAGGCATTTTTCAAAAGTTCAGAAAAGATGGCCCATCGCCAAAAAAAACTTTGACCGAACGGACAGGGCTCTAAACCGGGAACTTTGGCGGGGGAGAATGGTACGCGCGGGCGAAAAATGGCGTAAAAGCGGAGGGGAAATACAGTCCCTGTGGGAGCTGGCTTGCCAGCGATGAGGCCATCCAATTCAACCCGTTTGCGGCTGAACTGACGCCATCGAGGGCAAACCGTTTCCCACAGTTTTGAGGGGTCAGGGATCAGTGTTTTTGCTTGCCGGCAGCCGCCGACAAGTCGTGCAGATGACGCCGCGACAACGCGAGAAAACGCGGGGTCGGGCCGACATCTTCATACAGCGGATCGCCTTCCTCGTCAGTGGCGACCACGGTCGAACCTTTCACATACGGCAGGCTCGCTTCGAACTCTTCGAGGGCGGCGCCGATCAGCTCGCCGAGCAGTTCTTCGGCGTGGCGTTTGGGGTACATCTCGGCGATCGCCGCCAGCCGTGCGGCAGCTTCCACATCCAGATGAATCGTGTAGCCGGTATCGGTCAGGCGACCCTTGGCGGTTTCTTCCCAATGCTGGGCGAGTTCACGGATTTTCATAAAAACCTCATGTCGCGCCTGCTCATGGCAGGTCTTGGTGAGTGTCCGGCGTCAGCCGGCGGCAAGCCGTTGTGGGGCTTACCCTTGAGACTAGCTTCAACCCTCAAGGTTTAAAGTCCCTTCGTCGTCTGCTTGTAAGAAGCGTCCCAGAGCGGCACTCTCTGTTCATCCACTCACTTGCGATCCGTCACCGATTACTGCTGGAGAGATGCTGATGACCGATATTGATGCACGCTTGCGCGAAGACGTTCACCTGCTCGGTGAGCTGTTGGGCAACACCATTCGTGACCAGTACGGCGAGGCGTTTCTCGACAAGATCGAGCAGATCCGCAAGGGCGCCAAGGCTGATCGGCGCGGCTCGATGGACGCCGAACTCAGCGCCAGCCTCAATCAATTGAGCGAAGACGAACTGCTGCCGGTGGCGCGGGCCTTCAACCAGTTTCTCAACCTGGCGAACATCGCCGAGCAGTACCAGCTCATCCATCGCCGCGAAGAGACCCAGGCCGCGCCGTTCGAGTCCCGCGTACTGCCGGAATTGCTCGCCCGCCTGCGCAACGAAGGGCACAGCGCCGAATCCCTGGCCCGGCAACTGGCGCGGCTGGAAATCGAACTGGTACTGACCGCGCACCCGACCGAAGTGGCGCGGCGCACGCTGATCCAGAAGTACGACGCGATCGCCGCGCAACTGGCGGCGCAGGATCATCGCGACCTGACTACGGCCGAGCGCGAGCAGATTCACAACACCCTGCAACGTTTGATCGCCGAAGCCTGGCACACCGAAGAAATCCGCCGCACCCGACCAACCCCGGTGGACGAAGCCAAGTGGGGTTTTGCGGTGATCGAACACTCGCTGTGGCAGGCGATTCCCCACCATATGCGCAAGGCCGATCAGGCGCTGTTCGCCGCCACTGGCCTGCGTTTGCCGCTGGAAGCTGCGCCGATCCGCTTCGCTTCGTGGATGGGCGGCGACCGCGACGGCAACCCGAACGTGACCGCTGCCGTGACCCGCGAAGTGCTGTTGCTGGCGCGCTGGATGGCGGCGGATCTGTACCTGCGTGATGTCGATCACCTGGCCGCCGAACTGTCGATGCAGCAGGCCAGCGAGGCGCTCAAGGCCAGGGCCGGGGACAGTGCCGAGCCGTATCGTGCGGTGCTCAAGCAATTGCGCGAAAGGCTGCGCGCCACGCGTAACTGGGCCCATGCATCGCTGACCGCCACCACGCCGGCCCCGGTTGATGTGCTGCACAACAATCGCGACCTGCTCGATCCGCTGGAGCTGTGTTTCAACTCGCTGCACGAATGCGGCATGGGCGTGATCGCCGACGGGCCATTGCTCGATTGCCTGCGTCGGGCCGTGACGTTCGGCCTGTTCCTGGTGCGCCTCGATGTGCGTCAGGACTCGTCCCGCCACAGCGCGGCCATGAGCGAAATCACCGATTACCTCGGCCTCGGCAAGTACGAGGAGTGGGACGAAGAACAGCGCATCAGCTTCCTGACCCGCGAACTGCAAAACCGTCGGCCGTTGCTGCCGGCGCATTTCAAACCCTCGGCCGATACCGCCGAAGTGCTCGCCACCTGCAAGGAAATCGCCGCCGCGCCGGGCGCTTCGCTGGGCTCCTACGTGATCTCCATGGCCGGTGCCGCTTCCGATGTGCTGGCGGTGCAATTGCTGCTCAAGGAGTCCGGCGTACTGCGGCCGATGCGCGTGGTGCCGCTGTTCGAAACCCTCGCCGACCTCGACAACGCAGGACCTGTGATCGAACGTCTGTTGCTGCTGCCGGGTTACCGCGCGCGGCTGCAAGGCCCGCAGGAAGTGATGATCGGCTATTCCGACTCGGCCAAGGACGCTGGCACCACCGCGGCGGCGTGGGCGCAGTACCGGGCGCAGGAGCGGCTGGTGGAAATCTGCCGCGAGCAGCAAGTCGAACTGCTGCTGTTCCACGGTCGCGGTGGCACCGTGGGCCGTGGCGGCGGCCCGGCGCACGCGGCGATCCTGTCGCAGCCGCCGGGTTCGGTGGCCGGACGTTTCCGCACCACCGAGCAGGGGGAAATGATTCGATTCAAATTCGGCCTGCCGGACATCGCCGAGCAAAACCTCAATCTTTATCTGGCGGCAGTGCTGGAAGCGACCCTGTTGCCACCGCCGCCACCGACCCCCGAATGGCGGCATTTGATGGATGAACTGGCCGCTGACGGTGTCGCCGCTTACCGTGCGGTGGTGCGGGAAAATCCGCAGTTCGTCGAGTATTTCCGCCAGTCGACGCCGGAGCAGGAGTTGGGCCGCTTGCCATTGGGCAGCCGTCCGGCCAAGCGCCGCGCTGGCGGGATCGAAAGCCTGCGGGCGATTCCGTGGATCTTCGGCTGGACCCAGACCCGCCTGATGCTGCCGGCCTGGCTCGGCTGGGAAACCGCATTGAGCAAGGCCCTGGAGCGCGGCGAAGGCGAATTGCTCGGGCAGATGCGCGAGCAGTGGCCGTTCTTCCGCACGCGCATCGACATGCTGGAAATGGTGCTGGCCAAGGCCGACGCCGATATCGCGCTGTCCTACGACGAGCGTCTGGTGGAGTCGGACTTGCTGCCTTTGGGTGTGCACTTACGCGACCTATTGTCGCAGGCGTGTTCCGTCGTCCTCGGCCTGACCGGTCAGTCGCAGCTACTGGCACATAGCCCGGACACCCTGGAATTCATCCGTCTGCGCAACACCTACCTCGACCCGCTGCATCTATTGCAGGCCGAGTTGCTGGCGCGTTCGCGGCAGCAGAATGTCGAGCAGGGCAGCCCGGTGGAACAGGCGTTGCTGGTGTCTGTGGCGGGGATTGCCGCCGGTTTGCGAAATACCGGCTAAGGTTTTCTGCGTGGGGCGGGGCACCCGGGGCGAACCTCGGGTGCCGTTTATTGACTGTAGGAAAAATGCGGTCAGGCGACAGTTAATGATGGGGTTGCGACTTGGGGAACCGCGTCGCAAGGTCGCGGCGGGCGCCGGTTTCTCCGACTTTTGGCGTCTTGTGTGGGCGCAGCCTGCTGTGTATCTTGATCAGCCTTTGGCCGTTTGGGCGGCCACGACCCGTTTTATGAGATTGGCCCCACGAGGCGAATCCGTTGTTTTTTATATAAAAAATTGAGGAGCACATCGATGCGCGTCATTCTGCTGGGAGCTCCCGGGGCCGGTAAAGGTACTCAGGCTAAGTTCATCACCGAGAAATTCGGCATTCCGCAAATCTCCACCGGCGACATGCTGCGTGCTGCGGTCAAGGCCGGCACCGAGCTGGGCATCAAGGCCAAGAGCATCATGGATGCCGGCGGCCTGGTGTCGGATGACCTGATCATCGCGCTGGTCAAGGACCGTATAGCTCAGGCTGACTGCGCCAACGGTTTCCTGTTCGATGGCTTCCCGCGCACCATTCCTCAGGCTGAAGCGCTGGTGACTGCCGGTGTCGAGCTGGACGCCGTGGTCGAAATCGCCGTTGAAGACGAAGAAATCGTTCAGCGTATCGCCGGTCGTCGCGTTCACGAGGCCAGCGGCCGCGTTTACCACATCGTCTACAACCCGCCGAAAATTGCCGGTAAAGACGACATCACCGGCGAAGAGCTGGTACAGCGCAAGGACGACACCGAAGAAACCGTGCGTCATCGCCTGTCGGTCTACCACTCGCAGACCAAGCCGCTGGTGGAGTTCTACCAGAACCTGTCCGCCAAGAACGGTGGCAAGCCGAAGTACAGCCATATCCCTGGCGTCGGTTCGGTTGAAGCGATCACCGCCAAGGTGCTTGAAGCGCTGAGCTGAAAAACCTGATCCGCTGCATCATCCACGGCCCGCTTGCGGGCCGTAGTTGTTTATACTGGCGCACTTTTCCCCACCTGATTTACGGACACATCGATGAGCACCTTGCTGGCCCTGGACACCGCGACTGAAGCTTGCTCCGTTGCCTTGCTGCATGACGGCAAGGTCACGAGCCATTACGAGGTGATCCCGCGCCTGCATGCGCAGAAACTGCTGCCGATGATCCAGCAACTGCTCGCCGACGCCGGCACCACCCTGCAAGCGGTGGACGCCATCGCCTTCGGTCGTGGCCCGGGCGCATTCACCGGCGTGCGGATTGCCATCGGCGTAGTGCAAGGCCTGGCGTTTGCACTGGATCGCCCGGTATTGCCGGTGTCGAACCTGGCGGTGCTGGCGCAACGGGCTTACCGCGAGCACGGCGTGAGCCAGGTCGCGGCCGCCATCGATGCGCGGATGGATGAGGTGTATTGGGGCTGCTATCGCGAGACGGCCGGGGAGATGCGTCTGGTCGGCACCGAGGCGGTGCTGCCGCCGGAAGTCGCCGCATTGCCGGACGATGCTTCGGGTGACTGGTTCGGTGCCGGCACTGGCTGGGGTTATGGCGAGCGTATCGCGGTGAATCTGAGCGGTTCCGATGCGGGCATGCTGCCCCATGCCGAAGACCTGCTGACCCTCGCGCGATTTGCCTGGGAGCGTGGCGAAGCGATTCCGGCAGATGACGCCCAGCCGGTTTACCTGCGCGACAAAGTGGCCACCCCGAAAGCCCGCTGAGGCCATTTACCCTGTGGCATTCGCCACAGGGTTCTGCCGTTCCTGCCAATCGTCCGTTTCTAACCCCGCGCTTTAAACCTTTTGTCTTTTATGTGTTCTAGTTATCACTCGGCGATTTGCTAAGTCGGTCAGGTGCCGCTAAATTGCCATCATTGATACCGAGCATGACTTTATGCGTATAGACGGCGTTTCCACTCATTCCTACCCCATCAAGCGCAAGCCTCGCAAAGGCAATCCGGCGCTGGATGAGTCCGTCGACGATATCGACGGCGAGCTGGAATTCCCGACCGAAGAGCAACTGGCTGCCCGTGCCGCCAAAGCCACCGCCCAACGCCTGAGCAATCTGCCCGCCCGTCAACAAGACATGATTTATCACCGCGCGATGAAGAAAAGCGTGGCCATGGCCCTGGCCAGCTACCTGAGCACCGCCGGTTTTGTCGATTGGGATGCAGACGTGCTGGGCCTCGATCTGTACATCTGATGGAACTGCCTTACTACCTCGGTTGCCCGTCCTGGAGCGAAAACGCCTGGCGCGAGTATCTGTATCCGGTAGACGCCAAGACCTCCGATTTCCTCGGACTCTATTCGCAAGTATTCAACGCTGTTGAAGGCAACACGACCTTCTACGCCAGCCCGTCGCCCGTCACCGTGCAGCGCTGGTCCGAGGTGATGCCGGAGCACTTTCGTTTCACCGCCAAGTTTCCCGGTGATATCAGCCACAGCGGCGACTTGCGCGATCAACTGACCGCCGCTGAAACCTTCCTCCAGTTACTCAAGCCGCTCGGTGAGCGCGTCTCGCCAATGTGGCTGCAACTGTCGAAAAGCTTCACGCCGCATCGCTTGCCGGAGCTCGCCGCGTTCATCGATGCGCTGGATTGTCCGCTGGCGGTGGAAGTGCGCCACGAACAATTCTTCGCCAAGGGCGAGAGTGAGCGACTGCTCAATCGGCTGCTGCTGGATCGCGGCGTGGAGCGCATCTGTCTCGATCCCCGCGCGTTGTTCAGTTGCCTGTCGACCGAGTCGTCGGTGATCCACGCCCAATCGAAAAAGCCCCGCGTACCGACGCGTCCGGCAGCATTCACTCAATTCCCGCAGGTGCGCTTCATTGGCCATCCGGAGCTTGAGGCCAACGATCCGTTTCTGGTGCCGTGGGTGGCGAAGATCGCCGAGTGGATCGAAGAGGGGCGCACGCCGTACATCTTCCTGCACACCGCCGACAACATTCTTGCGGCGAAACTGGCGCAACGTTTTCACGCACAACTGATGCAACGTTTGCCTGGCCTGCGACCCTTGCCTGAGCTATACAGAGAACCCGCCGCCGAGCAACTTGGCCTGCTCTGAGGCGGATTTCTTTCCTGCCCTGGAGCCTGCCGATGGACGCCCAAGCCCGTCAACAACAAGCCCGTAAAGCCGAAACCTTCAAAGCCCTGCACGAACGCTCCGGGATATTCGTGATTCCCAATCCCTGGGATGCCGGTTCCGCGAAGATGCTCGCCAGTCTCGGCTATCAGGCGCAGGCGACCACCAGCGCCGGTTATGCATTTTCTCAGGGCAGAGCCGATGGCGGTCTGAGTCTCGACGATACGCTGGCCAATGTCCGGGCGATTGTCGCGGCCACGGATTTGCCGGTGGCGGTGGATCTGGAAAACGGCTTCGCCGACGCCCCGGCCGAATCGGCACAAAGTCTGATCCGCGCAGCCGAGGCGGGCGCCGTGGGTGGCTCGATCGAAGATGCCACCGGCCGGGAAGACTCGCCGATCTACTGCTTCGAACACGCGGTGGCGCGGATCGAAGCCGCCGTCGCTGCGGTGCGCACCTTGCCGTTTCCCTTCACTCTGACGGCCCGTGCGGAAAACTATCTGCACGGCAATCCCGATCTCAACGACACCATCCGCCGCTTGCAGGCCTTTGCCGAAGCCGGCGCCGACGTGCTGTACGCGCCGGGCCTGCGCACCGCCGAAGAAGTCCTGGCGGTGGTGCGCGCGGTGGCGCCGAAACCGGTCAATGTGTTGATGTCCGGCGGCTTGAAACTGACCGTGCAGCAGCTGGAAGAAATGGGCGTGAAGCGCATCAGCACCGGTTCGGCGCTGGCCCTGGCGGCGTTCGGCGAGTTTTTCCGCGCGGCGGAAGAGATCCAGCAATCCGGCACGTTCACCTTCACCTCCCGCTCGATGCCGTACGCAAAGGCCAATCAATTCTTCAAGGGATAAGCATGGGGCGCTGGCTGCTGTTGGCAGGGCTGCTAATCATCGGTGGCAGCCTGATCGGCGTCTGGCGCGGCTGGCTCGATGTGCCGCCGCAGTGGAACCCGTGGGCGCCGCTGGACGTGCAGGCGACGCCCAACTGGCTCACGGGCTACAAGTTGATGCGCCTGCGCAGCGATCCGGCCTTGTGCGAGCAGGCATTGGGTAGCTCCGGCCTGCGGGTTTCGCCACAGGCCGACAGCCCCGATGCCAAATGCCCGCTGATCGGCGCCTTGCGCGTGCAGGGCGGCGGGGTGGGGCTCAGCAGCAGCTTTCTCGCCAGTTGTCCCTTGGCCGTGGCGTTTGCGATGTTCGAGCGCCATACGCTGCAACCGGCGGCGCAGCAGGTCTACGGTCAATCGGTGGCTCGGGTCGATCACCTCGGCAGTTTCGCCTGCCGCAACGTCTACAACCGTGAGAACGGCGCGCTCAGCCGCCATGCCAGTGCCGATGCGCTGGACATCGCCGGCTTCCGCCTGGCTGATGGTCGCGCGATCAGCGTACTCAAGGACTGGCCGAAGCAAAATCAGGACGCGCAGTTTCTACGTCAGGTGCGCGACGGTGCCTGCGATGCGTTCAGTGTGGTGTTGAGTCCGGACTACAACACCGCCCATCGCAATCACTTTCATGTCGATGTCGGGCGCTGGAGCGTGTGTCGCTGAGGGATCAGGCGGCGATGCGCAGGTTCTGCTGAACGATCGGGCGCACCCAGCCGTTATCGAAGTCCAGGGCTTTCTGCTGCTCGACGATTTCTTCCGGTGGGAACGGCGGGTACGGCTGCAGCAGATCCAGATCGAATTCGGCAATCGGCAGGTACAGCGGTTTTTTCTGCGGGGCAGGGCCTGGCTCCGGAATCGGCTGGCCGTTGTTGATCACGACCGGACGAACCCAGCTGCTGTCGAAATCCTGCTGCTTTTGCTGAGTCTTGATTTCTTCTGCCGGGAACGGAGGGTACGGCTCGGCCAGTGTCATGTCGATTTCGGCGATCGGCAGAAACAGCGGCTCCGGCGGACGCACCTCGGTTTCAACCACATCGCATTCGCGCTGGCTGACGATGTGCGCGTGCAGTTCGCTGCCGACGGTCGGTTCTTCAGGGCTTTCCAGGTCAACCGGTGGGAACGTGCCACAGGCCGGCACCACATCACTCGATTGCTCGGCCAGTGCCTGGGCAAAAAAATCCTGCCACAGGTGGCTGACGCCGCCCAATGCTTGAGTGTTATGACGGCTGAAATCGCCTGTGGGCGAAATGTAGCCAATCGATGTGGGAAGAATGCCTGACATTTTTTTCGGTTGACGCTCAGCTCTGGCAAAATGCGCGTTGATTGGGTTATCGGCGGTTTTTGCCGATCCTTAACTTTTTTGAGCGTGTTTTCCATGATTGAGCAACCCGCGGCCTGCCGCATCCATGTCGAGGCCCTCGGCCCGACGTTCGAAGCGCAGGCCGAGCAGTGGGCGCAGCGCCTGAACCTGCCGTTGCAGGTAGCTGATGGCGAGTTTGCCCTGCAGGTCGGCGAGCAGGGTTTGCAGCTGCAACAGCTGGGGCCGGATGCGCCGGGTCCGGTGCGGGTCGACTTCGTCGAGGGCGGTGCGGCCCATCGCCGGTTGTACGGCGGTGGCAGCGGGCAGATGATCGCCAAGGCGGTCGGCATCGCCCAAGGCGTGCGTCCACGGGTGCTGGATGCCACGGCAGGGCTGGGCAAGGATGCGTTCGTGCTGGCCAGTCTCGGTTGCGAGATGAACCTGATCGAGCGCCAGCCATTGATCGGCGCGTTGCTGGAAGATGGTCTGGCCCGTGCGGCTGAAGACTTCGAGGTGGAGCCGATCGTGGCACGGATGAAGCTGCTCAAGGGCAACTCCATCGAGGTGATGCGCAATTGGGAGGGCGAGCCGCCGCAGGTGATCTACCTCGACCCGATGTTCCCGCACCGTGAGAAAACCGCGCTGGTGAAGAAGGAAATGCGCCTGTTCCGCCCGCTGGTAGGCGATGATCCGGATGCACCGGCGTTGCTGGAAGCGGCGTTGGCGCTGGCCACGCACCGGGTGGTGGTCAAGCGCCCGCGCAAGGCGCCGTGCATCGAAGGGCCGAAGCCGAGTCATGCGCTGGACGGCAAATCCAGCCGCTATGACATCTACCCGAAGAAAGCGCTCAAGGCCTGAGCCGTCGCATAAGAAAATCCCACGCATGGCGTGGGATTTTTGTTTTCAGGGTCGAAAGGCCCGCATGAACAGCCCGACCACTTCCTGCACATGACTTTCCGCCGCCTCGCCGGTCAGCGGCTCACCGCAGCCGTACAACAGGCGAAAATTCCCGGCGCCCTTTATCAGGCAAAAGAAGTGCTCGGCGGCGTTGTGCGGGTTGTCGATGCTCAGCACGCCGGTTTCGTGGATCCGCCGCAGCAAACGTTCCATGCCCTGCACCATGCGCTGAGGGCCGGCCTCGAAGAAGATCAGTGACAGGTTGGGATCCTGACTGCCCAAGGCCATGATCAGACGATGCAGGTTCACCGATTCATCGCTGTTGATCAGGTGGTGAAAGCCTCGCGCAATGTTCAGCAACACATTTTCCACCGCGATGCCGTCCGGCAATTCGAAAAACAGTGGCGGCAATTGCTCCTCGCATTTGGCCACCACGGCGGCGGAGAACAGCGTCTCCTTGCCGTTGAAATGGCTGTAGACCGTCAGCTTCGACACGCCAGCCTCGGCGGCCACCGCGTCCATGCTGGTGTTGGCATAGCCATGACTCAGAAACAGGATTTTCGCCGCCTCGAGGATCGCCTGGCGCTTGGCCGGATCCTTCGGGCGGCCGGGGCCGTTTGGAGCTGAAAGATTGTTCGACATTCTTCGCTTTTAATACTGGACTGGTGAGTTTGCTATTAATAACATACCGGCCAGTATAATTATTCCAAGCCTCCTTAGCGAAAGGTCCTTCACCATGTTCCGCCATGCGTTGTCCTTTGCGGTGCCAGTCAGTCTGGCTTTTTTATTGTCGGCGTGTGGCAAGGAAGAGGTGACGCAAGTCAACGTGCGACCGGCCATGGTGGTGCAGCCAGAGCCTTCGGCGCAGGCGATGGAAAGTTATCCGGGCGAGGTTCGCGCCCGCTACGAACCCGATCTGGCGTTCCGCATCGGCGGCAAAGTCAGCCGACGACTGGTCGAGGAAGGCCAGCGCGTGAAGGCCGACCAACCACTCGCCGAACTCGATCCGCAAGATGTACGCCTGCAACTGGAAGCCACCCGGGCCCAGGTCGCGGCCGCCGAAGCCAACCTGAACCTGGTGCGCGCCGAGCGTGACCGCTACAAGACCCTGATGGAACGGCAGATGGTCAGCCGCTCGGCCTACGACAATGCCGAGAACCTCTACCGCTCCGGCGAAGCCCGCCTCAAACAGATCAAAGCCGAATTCAACGTCTCGACCAATCAGGCCAGTTACGCCGTGCTGCGTGCGCCTCAGGATGGTGTGGTCGCCAAACGCTCGGTAGAAGTCGGGCAAGTGGTCGCCGCCGGGCAAACCGTTTTCACCCTCGCCACTGACGGCGAGCGGGAAGTGCTGATCAGCCTGCCGGAGCAGAGCTTCGGCCGCTTCAAGGTCGGCCAACCCGTCTCGGTGGAGCTGTGGACGCAACAGAACCAGCGCTTCGCCGGGCAGATCCGTGAGCTGTCGCCGGCCGCCGATCCGAAATCCCGCACCTTCGCTGCACGCATTTCGTTCACCTCCGGCAAGGTTCCGGCAGAACTGGGCCAGAGCGCGCGGGTCTTCGTGCAGACCGCAGATGTCATCCCGCTGTCGGTGCCGCTCTCGGCGCTGACGGCCGAAAACGGCGCGACCTACGTCTGGGTCGTCAGCGCCAACAACACCCTGAAAAAGACCCCGGTGCGCACCGGCCCTTTCGGTGAGAAAACCGTGCCGGTGCTCGAAGGCCTGAACGCCAGCGACTGGGTGGTCGCCGCTGGTGTGCATGTGCTGCTGGAAGGGCAGCAGGTGCGTCCGGTGGATCGCTCCAACCGCGTGGTCAATCTGGCGGACAAGGAGTAATCCCCGATGGGTTTCAATCTTTCCGCCTGGGCGCTGCGCAATCGCCAGATCGTACTGTTCCTGATGCTTTTGCTGGCGATCGTCGGCGCCTTGTCCTACACCAAGCTCGGCCAGAGTGAAGACCCGCCGTTCACCTTCAAGGCGATGGTTATTCAGACCCGTTGGCCCGGCGCCACGGCTCAGGAAGTCTCGCGTCAGGTTACCGAACGCATCGAAAAGAAACTGATGGAAACCGGCGAGTACGAGCGCATCGTTTCGTTCTCCCGCCCCGGCGAATCCCAGGTCACGTTCATTGCCCGCGACTCGATGCATTCGGTGGAGATTCCGGATCTCTGGTATCAGGTGCGCAAGAAAGTCAGCGACATTCGCCAGACCTTGCCGCCGGGGATTCAGGGGCCGTTTTTCAACGATGAGTTCGGCACCACTTTCGGCAATATCTATGCGCTGACCGGCGACGGTTTCGACTACGCGGTGCTCAAGGATTACGCCGACCGCATCCAGATCCAGCTGCAACGGGTCAAGGACGTGGGCAAGGTCGATCTGCTCGGTTTGCAGGACGAGAAGGTCTGGGTCGAATTGTCCAACGTCAAACTCGCCACCCTCGGCTTGCCGCTGGCAGCCGTGCAGCAGGCGCTGGAGGAACAGAACACGGTTTCCACCGCAGGGTTTTTCGAAACCGGCAGCGAGCGTTTGCAACTGCGGGTGTCGGGGAATTTTCAGACAGTCGACGAGATCAAGAACTTCCCGATCCGGGTCGGGGATCGTACGTTCCGCATCTCCGATGTTGCCGATGTGCGGCGCGGTTTCAACGATCCCCCGGCGCCGCGCATGCGCTTCATGGGCGAGGATGCGATCGGCCTGGCGGTGGCGATGAAGGACGGCGGCGACATTCTGGTGCTGGGCAAGGCTCTGGAAATCGAGTTCGCCCGGATCCAGAAAAACCTGCCGGCCGGCATGCAATTGCGCAAGGTCTCCGATCAGCCCGCAGCTGTGAAAACCGGCGTCGGCGAGTTCGTCCAGGTGCTGGTCGAAGCGCTGGCCATCGTGTTGCTGGTGAGCTTCTTTTCCCTCGGCGTGCGCACCGGCATGGTGGTGGCGCTGACCATTCCGCTGGTGCTGGCGATGACGTTCGCCTGCATGTATTACCTCGGCATCGGCCTGCACAAGATTTCCCTCGGTGCGTTGGTACTGGCGCTGGGTTTGTTGGTGGACGACGCGATCATCGCCGTGGAAATGATGGCGATCAAAATGGAGCAGGGTTTCGACCGGATCAAGGCTGCCAGTTATGCCTGGACCAGCACCGCGTTCCCGATGCTCACCGGTACGCTGATTACGGCCGCAGGCTTCCTGCCGATTGCCACGGCGCAGTCCGGCACCGGCGAATATACCCGCTCGATCTTCCAGGTGGTGACCATCGCCTTGCTCGCATCCTGGGTAGCGGCGGTGGTGTTCGTGCCGTATCTGGGGGAAAAACTCCTGCCGGATCTGGCGAAAATTCATGCGGCCAAACATGGTGCGGCTGACGGCCAAACCGATCCCTATGGCACGCCGTTCTACCAACGGGTGCGGCGTCTGGTGGAGTGGTGCGTACGTCGGCGCAAAACCGTGATCGTGCTCACCGTGCTGCTGTTCGTGGCGTCGGTGGCGTTGTTCCGGTTTGTGCCGCAGCAGTTCTTCCCGGCTTCCGGGCGACTGGAGTTGATGGTCGATCTGAAGCTTGCCGAAGGCGCCTCGCTGGCCAATACCACGGGTGAGGTCAAACGGCTGGAAGCGATGCTCAAGGATCACGCCGGCATCGATAACTACGTCGCTTACGTCGGCACCGGTTCGCCGCGTTTCTACCTGCCGCTGGATCAACAGCTGCCGGCGGCTAGCTTCGCCCAGTTCGTCGTGCTGGCGAAAACCATTGAGGAGCGCGAAGCGCTGCGCACGTGGCTGATCGACACCTTGAACGAGCAGTTCCCGTCCCTGCGCTCGCGGGTCACGCGTCTGGAAAACGGCCCGCCGGTTGGCTATCCGGTGCAGTTCCGCGTCACCGGCGAGCACATTGAGGAAGTGCGTGCACTGGCCCGGAAAGTCGCGGCCAAGGTGCGCGAGAACCCGCATGTGGTGAACGTGCATCTGGACTGGGAAGAGCCGAGCAAGGTCGTGTACCTGAACATCGATCAGGATCGCGCCCGGGCGTTGGGCGTGAGCACGGCGAATCTGGCGAAATTCCTCCAGAGTTCGCTGACCGGTTCCAGCGTCAGCCAGTACCGCGAGGACAACGAACTGATCGAAATCCTCCTGCGCGGCACCGTGCACGAGCGCACCGAGCTGTCGTTGCTGCCGAGTCTGGCGGTGCCGACCGACAACGGTCGCAGCGTCGCGCTGTCGCAGATTGCCACGCTGGAATATGGCTTCGAGGAAGGCATCATCTGGCACCGCAATCGCCTGCCGAACGTGACCGTGCGCGCCGACATCTATGGCAAGGAGCAGCCGGCGACGCTGGTGAAGCAGATCATGCCGACGCTTGATCCGATTCGTGCCGAATTGCCGGACGGCTATTTGCTGGATGTCGGCGGTACGGTGGAGGATTCGGAGCGTGGGCAGAAGTCGGTGAACGCCGGGGTGCCGATGTTCATTGTCGTGGTGCTGACGTTGCTGATGGTGCAGTTGCGCAGTTTTTCGCGCACGGCGATGGTGTTTCTGACCGCACCGCTGGGGTTGATCGGGGTGACGCTGTTTCTGCTGGTGTTCCGTCAGCCGTTCGGGTTTGTGGCGATGCTCGGGACGATCGCGCTGTCGGGGATGATCATGCGTAACTCGGTGATTCTGGTGGATCAGATCGAGCAGGATATCGCCGCCGGGCTCAAGCCGTGGCAGGCGATAATCGAGGCGACTGTGCGGCGGTTCCGGCCGATTGTGTTGACGGCTTTGGCGGCGGTGTTGGCGATGATTCCGCTTTCTCGCAGTGTGTTTTTTGGGCCGATGGCGGTGGCGATTATGGGGGGGTTGATTGTTGCTACTGCTTTGACGCTTTTGTTTTTGCCGGCGTTGTATGCGGCTTGGTTCAGGGTGCGTAAGGAGGCTTGAGGCTCTTTGAGCGTGGCGGCCTTTGGGCCGACCAGGCTCTGGGTGTTTTGGGTACATATCCGTTGCAGCGGTAACGGCTTCTTATGGTTCCGCCCTTACGGCGGGTCACTTTTGCAGACGCCCAAAAGTAACCAAAACGCTGGGCCCCGGCGTTCGGCCCCTCGCTGGGGCTCGGGGTTCCTTCGTTCCGGGATTCATCCGGGGGCATCGCCTCCGGTTTGCTTCGCTGCACCTCCTCTCGATGTGTTCGACTTCGTCGAACGGCGCTACGCGCCTACCCCCGGATAAATCCCTCCACTCAGCCGGCCGAAGGGGCCGGCACGTCAAGAGCGGTACTCGAGCTAACGCTCATCGTGTTGAGTGGGGTGGCTATGCCACATTTTTGGGGAGCACGTTTCAACTGTGGGAGCTAGCTTGCTAGCGATGGGGGGCTGGGGGCACCCCATTTCTTTTGGGAGCAAGCAGCTTTGTAGGACCTTGCGCCGTCTCCTACGTTTTTTTCAGACGGCTCCGATATTGAGTCGCTGTGTTGGCGGTGCTGTACTCGAGGCTGTTTTTCAGCCTTGTTTGAGTCAGCGTTGATGAAGAAACCGCCGGTATTGAAGGGTCGGGCCGATCCAGTCTTTGAGTTGTTGATGCGCGCGCCTCACAAGCAGCGTCTGGCGGATTATCTTGCGTTGCTCAAGCCGCTGGATGATCAGGGGCGGTATCTGCCTTTTGAGGATTTGCGGTATCGCTGGGCCAGCGGGCTGGATTCGCGTTTGTGTTGGGCGTTGGTCAAGAAGGCGCGGGTCGCTCAGTACATTCATCTTCTGCCTTTGGGGGAACCGGCGCAGTGGGGGAAGTTTGTGCCGACGCCCACCGCGCAGAAGGCACTTTCAGTGGTTGATCGGCAAACTACGACGGCGTCGCTGGAGTACATGACCAGCCAGATAGGCGAGCGGGCGCATTTCAGTTATTTGCTTAACGGTCTGATCGAGGATGAGGCGATCAGCAGCAGTCAGTTGGAGGGCGCCGCGACCACTACCCGTGTGGCCAAGGACATGCTCAAGCAACGGCGTCAGCCGCGTACGCCGGATGAGCGGATGGTCATGGGTAATTACCGGATGATGAATTTCGCCTGGGAAAAACGTTACGAGCCATTGAGCGTGGAGTTGATAGCGTCGATCCATCGAGTCGGTGTCGAAGGTATTGATGACGAGCGGTATGACCCCGGGCTTTTCAGGACCAACGATGAAGTGGTGGTGCAGGATGGCGAAGGGAATACCGTGCACACGCCTCCGCCTGCCGCCGGATTGGGGAGGCGGCTGGATTTGCTCTCGCAGTGGATCAATCAATCACAGGGCTCACCTCGGCAAAAAAACTACCTGCATCCGCTGATCAAGGCGATCACGCTGCACTTTGCCCTGGGTTACGAACATCCGTTTCGCGACGGTAACGGGCGGGTCGCCAGGGCGCTGTTTTACTGGTTCATGTTCAAGCATGATTTTTCGGCCTTCCGTTATATCGCGATCAGTCTTTTACTGCGCAACGCGCCGGTGAAGTACGGGCGGTCGTATTTGCACAGCGAAGCCGATGAGCTCGATCTGACGTACTTCATCGAGTTTCAGTGTTCGGTGATTCTGCGGGCGGTGGAGGGGTTTACCGAGGTGTATCGCAAGAGTGTGGCGTACAGCGAAAACTTCGAGCACTGGCTGACCTGTTCGGGCTTTTTTGATCGGCTGACAGAGCGGCAGCGAGCGATTTATCAGGTGGCCAGAAGTGGGGTGGCGAAGGAGTTCACGGCGGGGAACGTCAAGGAGCAACTTGGTTGTGCCTACAACACAGCGGTGTCGGCGTTGAGCGGGTTGGTTGAACTGCAGGTTTTCGAGAAGAAGAAAATGGGGCGCGAGTGGGTGTACTTTTTACGTGTATCTGCTGGTGGCGGATTGAACAACGGGAGTGAGACAGCTCACTCCCGTGCCGTGTCGGCTTAGAGCGTACCAAACACTTTTTTCGCCAGACTCGTCGCTGCAGCGGCCGGGTTCTTGCGGATGGTTTCTTCCTGTTTGCCGATCATTTCGAACAGGCCGTTGAGCGCTTGTTCGGTCACGTAGCTTTCGATGTTGGCGCTCTTCGCATCCACCACGCCGAAGGTCGCGGCCTGGCCGGCGAAGGCGTTGTATTTCTGGGCTACGCCGACTTTGTCGGTCGCCTGTTTGACGATGGGCAGGAACTTGGTGCGGATCTGTTCGCGGCTGGATTTGTCCAGGTATTGGGTGGCGGAGTCGTTGCCGCCGCTGAGGATGCCTTTGGCGTCTTCCACGCTCATTTTCTTCACGGCGTCGACGAGGATCGGCTGGGCCTGGGTGACGGCGGTTTCCGCGGCCTTGTTCATGGCGGTTTCCAGTTCTTCAACTTGAGCGCCCATGCCGAAGGCTTTCATCTTGCCGGCGACTTTGCCGAGTTTGCCCGGCAGTTCGATTTTCACGTCCGGATTGTTGCTGAAGCCGCCCGGGGTGCCGAGTTGTTTGACGGCCAGTTGCGCGCCTTGGGTCAGGGCATCCTTGAGGCCGCCGGTGGCGTCGCCTTGCGACAGGTCGCTGAGGGACAGAGCCAGTGCGTTGGCGGAGATCATCAGGCCCGCGCACAGGCCGGCGAAGCGAAGGGTAGGGCGGAGCATGGCGGCTTCCTTGTTCGGAGAGGGTTAGCGGGCGGCGTCGACGCGGATCTTCAGCGGCTGCGGATCCTTGCCATCGAGCTGCACGGCATGGTTTTCGGTGGTGATGAACATCAGCTCGCCGTTGACTTCGATGCGTGCGCTGACCGAGTAGCGGTGGCCGGGTTTGACCTGGGCCGGATCGTAGCTCAAGTGGAACGGCAGCGGCACCTGGCCTTTGACCGGGCCTTTCTGTTCGTCGAGTACCACGGCCGGAGCGTCGGCCAGCGAAACGTCCTGCAGGCTCACGCTCAAGGTCGCACTGGGCGGCAGGGCGATGCGTTGCAGGTAGAACACTTCGCCGTCGAGGCTGACTTTGCCGGCCGGTGAGGTCGACTGGCAGGCGCTGAGCAGGGTGACGGCGGCAAGAAGGGAAAGTTTTTTCATCGGAGATCTCCGTATCGACGGCGCCAGAAGAAGCCTGGCGCCTGTAGGAATTTAGTCGCTTTGCACAGGGGCGGCGGGCTGATCGGCCGCATCTTCGCTGCGATGCAGTGCCACCTGACGGATCGACAGGCGAATCTCCGCTGGCAGCACCCGTTTGGCTGCGCCCTCCGCCAGTTCGCCGAGCAGTTCGTGGTAGCTCAACTTGCCGGCTTCGTCGCGACGCAACACGTCGAGGTCGAGCATGGTCTGGATGAAGTGGCGGAACAGGCTCTTGTCGAAGAATTCCGGGGCGTTGAGGCCATGCAGGATCGACAGGCGCTGGGCCATCACTGTGCACAGGTCTTCCAGCTCTTCGGCGCTGACAGTGTTCTGGCCTGCGTTGAGCAGCAGGGAAACGGTCATGTAGAAGCGTTGCAGGGTCTGGGCGATGCTCTTCGACAGCAGGGTCAGCAGCACAAAATGCCGCGAGCTCGGTGCCGGGCGCAGGTACACCTCTTTCTCGAAACGCAGCAGGCCTTGTTCGACGAACGCTTCCAGCCACTGATCGATCACCGCATCCAGTTCGTCCAGGGGCCAGCGGATGAACAGTTCCGATTGCAGGTACGGATACAGCGCGCGGGTGTAGCGCAGGATCTGTTCGCGGCTCATGCGCGAAGTGCTCTGGAAGAAACTCGCCAGCAGCGCCGGCAGGGCGAAGATGTGCAGCACGTTGTTGCGGTAGTAGGTCATCAGGACGGCGTTCTGCTCGTCCAGATACAGAATCTTGCCCAGCGCATCGTTCTGCTCGGACAGCAGATCCATGTCCTTCACGTGTTCGATCAGCGCCCGGCCATCGCCTTCCGGCAAGGTGGTATGCGGCGAGTACGGAACCTTGCGCAGCAATGCCAGATACAGATCCAGCACTCGCGCCATGGCGCGATCATCGAGTGCCAGGCGAGTGGTCGACAGCAGCGCCAGCGCCACCAGGTTGACCGGGTTGATCGCTGCGGCTTCGTTGAGATGCTGCGCGACTTTCTCGCCGAGACGGTTGGTGGTTTCGTTGAGCCAGGCCGGCTTGTACTGCGGGCCGAGTTCCTGCTGGCGCCAGTCCGGCTGTTCGCTGTCGAGGAATTCCGCGAGTTTGATCGGCTCGCCGAAGTTCACCGCCACCTGGCCGAAACGCTGCTTGAGCGCGCCGATGACTTTGAAGATGTCGAAGATCGATTCTTTCTTCTTGCTCGCGCCACGCAGTTCACCAAGGTAGGTGCGGCCTTCGAGCACGCGCTCATAACCGATGTACACCGGCACGAACACGATCGGCATCCGCGACGAACGCAGGAAACTGCGCATGGTGATCGCGAGCATCCCGGTTTTCGGTTGCAGCATGCGCCCGGTACGCGAGCGGCCGCCTTCGACGAAGTACTCGACCGGGAAGCCTTTGGTGAACAAGGTGTGCAGGTATTCGTTGAACACCGAGGTGTACAGCGGATTGCCCTTGAACGTGCGGCGCATGAAGAACGCACCGCCACGGCGCAGCAGGCTGCCGATCACCGGCATGTTCAGGTTAATCCCGGCGGCGATGTGCGGCGGGGTCAGGCCGTTGCGAAACAGCAGGTACGACAGCAGCAGGTAGTCGATGTGGCTGCGGTGGCACGGCACGTAGATCACTTCGTGACCCTGGGCGACCTTCTGCACGCCTTCGATGTGGTTGACCTTGATCCCGTCGTAGATCTTGTTCCAGAACCAGCTCAGCACCACTTCCAGAAAACGGATCGCGGTATAGGTGTAATCCGAGGCGATCTCGTTGCCGTAGCGCAGGGCCTGGGCCTTGGCTTTTTCCGGGGAGATGTTTTCGCGCTCGGCTTCGTCGAGGATCGCTTGCTTGACCAGCGGCTGGTTGAGCAGGCCTTTGACCAGGTTACGGCGGTGGGAAATGTCCGGGCCGATCACCGCAGCCTTGAGGTTGCGGAAGTGCACCCGCAGGATTCGCTGGGCCATGCGCACGGTGCGTTCGTGGCCCTTGTTGTGCTCGATCAGTTCCCGCAGGTGGATCGGTGCGGAGAATTGCACGCGGGTCTTGCGCCCCAGAATCATGATGCTCAGCAGGCGACGCAGGCGCCCGGTGACGGCCCAGCTGTCGGCGAACAGCAGTTTCCACGGGCTGTTTTCGCTGTCCGGTGATTGGCCCCAGAACACGCTGACCGGAATGATCTGCGCGTCTTCGGCAGCGTTCTGGCTCAGGGCGCTGACCAGTCGGGTCAGGGTCGGCGGCGCACCGCGTTTGTCCTGGCGGCCGAGCCAGTCCGGATCCGGCGTCAGGTAGAAAAACGCCGCGGGTTCGATCAGTGAACCCACGGACACCGGCAGCACCGGGCGCGGCAGGCCGGCCTTGGTGCACTCGGTGTCGACCACCGCCAGATCAGTCAGCGATGGGTTTTGCAGGACGTAGAACACCGGACGACTGCGGTCGAGGTTGAGGGTGAACGACGACTGGTTGATCGTCTCGGAGCGAACCCAGAGATACAACAGTCGGCGCAAGGTGCCAAACACAAGACGGCGGAACGGGGAACGGGTCATACGGCTTCTGCGTGAGTGGATAAACCGAGCGTTTGCTCGGGCGGTCGATAGTGTGCCGGATTCATGGAAAATCGGCAAAAAAGCGGCGAAGTAATCTCCTGTTGAGAGTTTTGCCGCCTGTCATATACTCGGCGATCTGTCGCCGGGGCCCTTTTATGGACGTCGGACGCAGGCTGACGTTCCTCAAAGGCTTTCCTGCGAAAAGCCTGTTCAATAATAAAAAAGGAGTATGAACAGATGGCAACACGTGAAACCGGCAACGTGAAGTGGTTCAACGACGCCAAGGGCTACGGCTTCATTCAGCGCGAAGACGGGGTGGACGTGTTCGTGCACTACCGCGCGATCCGTGGCGAAGGCCACCGTTCGCTGACCGAGGGTCAGCAGGTTGAATACGCGGTGGTGGAGGGGCAGAAGGGGTTGCAGGCTGAAGACGTTGTAGGCCTGTAACGCAAATCTTCAGAACACCAAAAGCACTGTGGGAGCGAGCTTGCTCGCGATGGGGTCCTTTCAGTCAACATTGATGTTGAATGTCCGACCGCAATCGCGAGCAAGCTCGCTCCCACAGGTTTTGTGCATTGTCTGTTACGCAGTTTTCCAGGTGATTTCTTCTTCACCATCGGCGCTGATCCGGATCCAGCGATCCGCCGTCTCTTCACCTTCTTCCTCGACCCACGTCCCCGGTGCGCAGCGCACTTCGACGTTCAGCGCGGCAAAGGCTGCGCGGGCGCAGGCGATGTCGTCGTCCCATGGGGTCGCATCACTTTCCAGATACAGGCTGTTCCACTTGCCCACGGCTTTCGGCAGCCAGGTCACCGGGATGTTGCCGGCCTTGCACTTGTAAGTCTGGCCTTTCTGTACCCAGTCGCTGCACGGGCCGAGCGCGGCGCCCAGCCAGGCGGAAATGGCCTTGTGGTCGACGTCGGCGTCTTTCAGGTAAATCTCGATGTCCGGTTGGCGCATGGATGTCCTCACTGCGGGTCTGAAAAATCCATTCGCGGATTTAGCCGGCCCCGGGTCGTTGCCCGAGACCAAAAGTTATTGAAGAACGAAATAATCGTAGCGCATCGAGACAGTGGTCACGAACGGCTCTGGCTGTTCGATCACCGCCGCGCGGCGCTCGGCACTGGCGCGCCAGCCGTGGGGTGTCATCGCCAGCAGGTTGGCGCGATCCTCGGGCTTGTCCAGCGTCAGCTTGAATTCCAGGGTTTCACTGTGCGCCAGCGCCATGCCTTCCGGCACCAGGGCCAGATGCTTGTCGTCGGTGTATTCGCGCACTTCGTCGTACAGGCGTTCGCGCAGTTCCATCAGATGGCCGCTGGTCGGGCCGACTTTCATCAGGCCGCCGCCGACGCTGAGCAGGCGCTTGGCTTCTTCCCAGTCCAGTGGACTGAAGACACTGGCCAGAAACTGGCAGCTGCCGGAAGCCAGTGGCACTCGGGCCATGCTCGCAATCAACCATGTCAGCGAAGGATTGCGTTTGCAGGCGCGTTTGACCGCTTCCTTCGAGATGTCCAGTGCGTAACCGTCAGCGTCCGGCAAAGCCTCGGCGATCTGCGCGGTGTAGTAACCCTCGCCACAACCGATATCGACCCAGCGCGCCGGCGCATAACCCGCCGCCAGCTCCGCCAGGCGCTTGGCCACCGGCGCGTAATGCCCGGCGTTCAAAAAGTCGCGGCGGGCCTCGACCATCGCCTGATTGTCGCCTGGGTCGCGGCTGTTCTTGTGCTGCACTGGCAGCAGGTTCAGGTAACCCTGACGCGCGCGGTCAAAGCGGTGGCCGGCGGGGCAGACCACGCCGTTGTCCACCGCGTTCAGCGGTTCACTGCAGATCGGGCACGCAAGCATCAGGCGAGCAACTTGATCAGGGTCTGGTAGTAGATCTCGGTCAGCACGTCGAGATCGGCCGCCAGTACGCGCTCGTTGACCTGGTGGATGGTCGCGTTGACCGGGCCCAGCTCAACAACCTGCGTACCCATGGTCGCGATGAAACGACCGTCGGAGGTGCCGCCGCTGGTGGATGCCTTGGTCTCGCGGCCGGTGATGTCCTTGATGCTCGAAGACACCGCGTCGAGCAGTGCGCCCGGTTCGGTGAGGAACGGCAGACCGGACAGCGCCCAGTCGATGTGCCAGTCCAGGCCGTGCTTGTCGAGGATGTCGGCGACGCGTTTCTGCAGGCCTTCGACGGTCGATTCGGTGGAGAAACGGAAGTTGAACACCGCCACCAGGTCGCCCGGAATCACGTTGGTCGCGCCGGTGCCGGAGTTGACGTTGGAAATCTGGAAACTGGTCGGCGGGAAGAAATCGTTGCCGTGATCCCAGTGCTCGGCAGCCAGCTCGGCCAGGGCCGGGGCGGCGAGGTGGATCGGGTTCTTCGCCAGGTGCGGATAGGCCACGTGGCCCTGCACGCCGCGCACGGTCAATTTGGCGCCGAGGGAGCCGCGACGACCGTTCTTCACCACGTCGCCCACCAGCGTGGTGCTCGACGGTTCGCCGACGATGCACCAGTCCAGACGCTCGTTACGGGCTGCCAGACGCTCGACCACGGCCTTGGTGCCGTGATGCGCCGGGCCTTCTTCGTCGCTGGTGATCAGGAACGCGACCTTGCCCTTGTGATCCGGGTAGTCGGCGACAAAACGCTCGGCGGCGACGGTCATCGAAGCCAGGCTGCCTTTCATGTCCGCCGCGCCACGACCGCAAAGCATGCCGTGCTCGTCGATCACCGCGTTGAACGGGTCGATCTGCCAGGCAGTCACCGGGCCGGTCGGCACCACGTCGGTGTGACCGGCGAAGCACAGCACCGGGCCGTCGCCTTTACCGTGAGTCGCCCAGAAGTTATCTACATCTTCGATGCGCATCGGTTCCAGCTGGAAACCGGCATCGCCCAGGCGCTGCATCATCTGCTTCTGGCAATCGGCGTCGACCGGCGTCACGGACGGACGGCGGATCAGGTCGATGGCGAGTTGGAGGGTCGGCGAAAGGTCGGCGTGGGCCGTCATGGAAAACTCCGAAAGCTGGGGGGCAAGGCGCGCAAAATGGCGGTTATCTTAAAGCAAAACGGCGACCATTGGCCGCCGTTTAGTGCATCCGGAAGGATTTAGACCACCGGTGCCGGTTCAGGCGCAGCCGCAGGTTTTGGCAGCGACGACAGGAACGCCATGATCAGCGCCGCCACGTACGGCAGCGACTGTACCAGCAGCATGGCCACCCAGAAGCGCATGTCGTTGCTCGGAATGCCCTGCACCAGGAAGATCCCCAGCGCCGCGCCCCACAACAGCAGCATGATGAACAGCTCTTCCCGGGCCTCGGAAATCGCCACCCAGAAACCATGGTTGTCGGCGTTTTTCGGGGTGCGGAAGAACGGAATGCTGCTGGTGAAGAAGCCGTACAGCACCGCTTTGGCGATGGTGTGCGACAACGCCAGTCCGGCCAGGGCCGCGCAGAACGCATCCTTGAGGTTCACGCCCACGGCGCGACGGTAGAGGAAGATGATCTTGCCGACCTTGAACACGAACAGCGCCAGCGGCGGGATCGCGAAAATCAGCAGCGGCGGATCGACCCGTTGCGGCACGATGATCATCGCCGCCGACCACAACAGCGCGCCGACGGTGAAGAAGATGTTCATGCCGTCCGCGACCCACGGCAGCCAGCCGGCGAGGAAGTGGTAACGCTGGCCGCGAGTCAGCTCGGTGTCCTTGCCGCGCAGCAGGCTGCGGGTGTGACGCTTGATGATCTGGATCGCACCGTAGGCCCAGCGGAAACGCTGCTTCTTGAAGTCGATGAAGGTGTCCGGCATCAGACCCTTGCCGTAACTGTCGTGGTAATACGCCGCCGACAGGCCTTTCTCGAATACCCGCAGACCGAGCTCGGCGTCTTCACAGATGCACCAGTCGGCCCAGCCCAGTTCTTCCAGAACCGAGCGACGGGTCATGGTCATGGTGCCGTGCTGGATGATCGCGTCACGGTCGTTGCGGGTGACCATGCCGATGTGGAAGAAGCCTTTGTATTCGGCGTAGCAAAGCTTCTTGAAGGTGCTTTCGTTCTGGTCGCGATAGTCCTGTGGCGACTGCACCACGGCGATTTTCGGATCGGCGAAGTGCGGCACCATATGCTTGAGCCAGTTCGGGTGCACGCAGTAGTCCGAGTCGATCACCGCGATCACTTCGGCGTCCTGGGCGGTGTGCGGGATCAGGTAGTTCAGCGCACCGCCCTTGAAACCGGCCAGGGGCGAGACGTGGAAGAACTTGAAGCGCGGGCCGAGGGTTTCGCAGTAGTCGCGCACCGGTTCCCAGACCGCCGGGTCTTTGGTGTTGTTGTCGATGATCAGGACTTCGAAGTCCGGATAGTCGAGGTTGGCCAGGGCGTTGAGGGTCTGTTTGACCATCTCCGGCGGCTCGTTGTAGCAGGGCACGTGGATCGAGACTTTCGGGCGGTAGTCCGAATCGCCGACCACCGGCAGGAATTCACGGCGACGCTTGTGAATCCACACCGCTTCGGCCAGTTCGTGGGCCTCGGTCAGCAACACGATGAACACCCCGAGCGCACCGAGCGCCAGCAGGAAACCCACTGTCAGGCTGAACCACGTGCTGTATTGCTGGCTGTAGTCGTAGCCGATCCACACCAGCACCGAACCGCACAGGAACGCGATAAAGGTCAGGAAGGTACGGCCGCGCTGACGCAGGGCCGAGCCGTCGATCATCAGCAGCGTCAGCGACAACAGCGCCAGCACCACCGAACCGATGGCCAGCACGCGCCATTGCGGGATCGCCACCACCGGGCCTTCGAAGTTGAATTTCTGCTGGCGCGCGGCGTTGAACACGCCCCAGTAAGCGCCGACCGAACCTTCGTCACTCGCCTTCCACGGCTGGTCGAACGCTTCGATCACGAAGTAGTTGAAGCCCTGGCGGTTGAGTTTGTTGACCAGCGTGCGCAGGTAGATCGCCTGATCCGCCGGCGACGCATCGGCGCCACCGCGCATGCGGCCGTTGCTCGGCCAGCCCACTTCGGACAGCAGCAGCGGTTTTTTCGGGAACATCTTTTTCAGGTCGCGGGCGCGGTCGAAAACGAACTGCCCGGCCTTGTCCACCGGAATGAATTCCCAGTACGGCAGCACGTGCGCGGCGATCAGGTCGACGTGCTTGGCCAGCTCCGGGTGCTCTTCCCAGACGTGCCACTGTTCGGAGGTGGTCACCGGCACTTTCACGGCCGCGCGCACGCGGTCGAGCAACACGCTGAGTTCCTGGGCAGTGATTTCCTTGCGGAAGATCGCTTCGTTACCGACCACCACGCGAACCACGCTGCGCGAAGTGTTGGCCAGCTCGATGGCGCGGGTGATTTCCCGCTCGTTGCGCTCCTGGTCGGGGCTGATCCAGATCCCCAGGGTCACGCGCAGGCCGAATTCTTCCGCCAGTTTCGGGATGTCCTGCAGGGAGCCGTCGACCGAGTAGATGCGGATGTTGTCCGTCAGCTTGCTCATGATCTCCAGGTCGCGGCGCATTTCATCGTCGGACGGATACTGATCCTTCTGTGGGAACTGTCCTTGCTGGAATGGTGAATAGGAAAAACCGGAGATCTGCTCCGGCCAGTTCGGCGCGGAGACGGGGCGGTTGATCAGCGCCCAAAAACCGGTGAACAGGGCGGCGATTGCCAGAACCACCACCAGGTTGAGTCCAAATTTACGCGATGACATAGCTGTGTCGGGTTCCAAAGGCTGTGGAACGGAGGGTCGGCTGGTTGACGCCAAGAGGGCGCGCATCCTACACCGGCAGTTCGCCAAGTCCTACAAGAGACAGGGAAATGCCGGACGTTGGGCAATCCAACCTGACTTAAGTTCTTTCGTTTCAGTGTGTAAGACAAATCTTTGTTACGTGCAGCTTTAATTAAAGCAGGCGCGTTCGCCGTTCATAGCGCAAAGATGCTCTTGGCCGCCGACGGCCCTATAATGCGCGCCGGTTTTTAGGGTAATGGTCATGAGTACAGAAGATCCGCGGTTTGCAGGCATCGCCCGTTTGTATGGCATCGAGGGCCTCGAACGCCTGCGCGCAGCCCACGTGGCGATTGTCGGCGTTGGCGGCGTCGGCTCCTGGGCGGCGGAAGCCATGGCCCGTTGCGGGGTGGGCGAGATTTCGCTGTTCGACCTCGACGACGTCTGCGTCAGCAACGCCAACCGTCAGTTGCATGCGCTGGACAGCACCGTCGGCAAGCCCAAGGTGGAGGTGATGGCCGAGCGTCTGCGCGGGATCAACCCGGACTGCAAGGTGCACGCCGTGGCGGACTTCGTCACCCGCGACACCATGGCCGAATACATCACGCCGAACATCGACTGCGTGATCGACTGCATCGATGCGGTCAACGCCAAGGCTGCGCTGATCGCCTGGTGCAAACGGCGCAAAATCCAGATCATCACCACCGGCGGCGCCGGCGGGCAGATCGATCCGACGCTGATTCAGGTCTGCGACCTCAACCGTACGTTCAATGATCCTTTGGCCTCGAAAGTGCGCTCGACGCTGCGCCGCGACTACGGCTTCTCGCGTACCGTGACCCGCCATTACAGCGTGCCGTGCGTGTTCTCCACCGAACAGCTGCGCTATCCGAAACCGGACGGCAGCATTTGCCTGCAGAAGAGTTTTGTCGGCGACGGTGTGAAGCTGGACTGCGCCGGCGGGTTTGGCGCGGTGATGATGGTGACGGCGACGTTCGGCATGGTCGCGGCGACCAAGGCGGTGGACAAGATTGTGGCGGGCGTTCGGCGCCCGGCGGATCGGGTCAAGCCTCAGGCCTGACCAGTGACCGATCGTTCCCACGCTCTACGTCGCCGATCGTTCCCACGTCGAGGCGTCGAACCGTCTGCGTGGGAATGCCTCATTGGACGCTCTGCGTCCGCTTCGGCATGGGACGCAGAGCGTCCCGGGCTGCATTCCCACGCGGAGCGTGGGAACGATCAGTTCGGGGCGAGTTCACGCATCCGCTGCAACACGGCATTCAGGCCATTGCTGCGCGACGGCGACAACTGCCGCGATAGCCCCAACTGATTGAACCAGTCCGGCAGGTCCAACTGTTGCAACTCGCCAGCGGTCAAACCGTTGACCCGCAACAGCAACAACGCCACCAACCCGCGAATCATCCGTGCATCGCTGCTCGCCGCGAATTGCCAGCGGTCGTCGCGCAATTCGCCAACCAGCCACACCTGACTTTCACAGCCGCGCACTCGATTGGCCTCGCACTTGTCCGCATCGCTCAACGGCGGCAGACGATCGCCAAACTGCATCAACAATCGCGCCCGCTGTTCCCAGCCGGCGGCGTTCTGAAATGTTTGCAGCGCCTCGGCGGCCTCGACCGGCAGGCTCATCGCAACAACTCCAGCGCCTGATCCAGCGCTTCAAAGAACCGCTCCAGATCCTCGGAATCGTTGTACAGCGCCAGCGACACACGAATAGCCCCGGCCAGTTCGAAACGCTTGAGCAGCGGCATCGCACAGTGATGCCCGGCACGTACGGCGATGCCCTGTTCGGTCAGCAAGTGCGCCAGATCGGCGTTATGCACACCCTCCACGACAAAACTCGCCAGCGCCAATTGCGGCTTGCCCAACAGACGAATGCCATTGCGGGCGGCGAGGCCACGTAACAGGTAATCGTGCAGCGCCGCTTCGTGGGCGGACACCGCGTCCTGATCCAGACCGGCCAGATAGTCGAGGGTCGCACCAAGTCCGATCACACTGGCAATCGGCGGCGTTCCCGCTTCGAATCCCAAGGGAGCGGGGCGGAAACGCGCGTCGTGGTAATTGGCTTCCAGCACCATCTCACCACCGAATTGCCACGGGCGCAGTTGTTCGAGCGCTGCGTTGCGCCCGAACAGCACGCCGAGGCCATCGGGGCCGTACAACTTGTGGCTGGAAAACACGTAAAAGTCGCAACCAAGGGCCTGGACGTCATGCCGACCGTGGACCACACCTTGAGCGCCATCGACCACGGTCAGCGCGTTGTGTGCCTTGGCCATCGCCAGCAGCGCCGGCAATGGTTGCCATGCACCAAGCACGTTGGACAACTGGCTGACCGCCAGCAAGCGAGTGCGCGGGCCAATCAGGTGAACGGCAGCGGCGAGGTCGATCACACCGTCATCGTCCAGCGGCAGGATTATCAGCTTCAAGTCGCGACGTTGTGCCAGTTGCTGCCAAGGCAGCAGGTTGGCGTGATGCTCCAGGGCGCTGATGACAATTTCATCGCCCGGATGGAAAAGATGTTCCAGGCCATAAGCCAGGAGATTCAGCGCACTGGTGGCGCCGTGGGTGAAGATGATCTGCCCGCTGTCACCGGCATTCAGCCACTGGGCGACCTTCAGGCGGCTGTCCTCGAACGCCTGCGTGGCGTGGGCGCCGGGCAGATGCTGGGCACGATGCACGTTGGCCGCGCCATTGGCGTAGTAATGCGCCAGCGCGTCGAGCAGGGCCTGGGGTTTTTGCGTGGTGGCGGCGTTGTCCAGGTAAGTCTGGTCTTGCCGTTGCAGGGCGGCGATGGCCGGGAAGTCGGCGCGCCAGGGGGAGGGAATCATCACGGTTTCAAGCCCTGGTGAAGATGGGCGGGTTAACGCCGAACCCTGTGGGAGCGGGCTTGCCCGCGATGGCGATCTTTCGAACGCCATGGCAAACAGGCCGGCTCCCTCAGGTGAGCTTCTGGCGCTTAGTTGTGAGCGTGCAGTGCTTCGTTCAGTTCGATCGCCGATTTGTGGGTCTTGCATTCCACAGCGCCGGTTTCCGAATTGCGACGGAACAGCAGGTCGGTCTGACCAGCCAGTTCACGGGCCTTGACCACTTTGACCAGTTTGTTGTGCTCGTCCAGCAGCGCCACCTTGGTGCCGGCGGTCACGTACAGGCCCGACTCGACGGTGTTGCGGTCGCCCAACGGGATACCGATACCGGCGTTGGCACCGATCAGGCAGCCTTCGCCGACCTTGATCACGATGTTGCCGCCGCCCGACAGGGTGCCCATGGTCGAGCAGCCGCCGCCCAGGTCCGAACCCTTGCCGACGAATACGCCAGCGGAAACGCGGCCTTCGATCATGCCCGGGCCTTCGGTGCCGGCGTTGAAGTTGATGAAACCTTCGTGCATCACGGTGGTGCCTTCGCCCACGTAGGCGCCCAGACGCAGACGCGCCGCGTCAGCGATACGCACGCCGGCCGGTACTACGTAGTCGGTCATTTTCGGGAATTTGTCCACCGAGAACACTTCCAGCAGCTCGCCGCGCAGACGGGCTTCGAGTTGCAACTCGGCCAGTTCGCTCAGGTCGATCGCGCCCTGGCTGGTCCAGGCCACGTTCGGCAGCAGCGGGAAGATCCCGGCCAGGCTCACGCCGTGCGGCTTGACCAGACGATGGGACAGCAGGTGCAGCTTCAGGTAAGCCTCAGGGGTCGAGGTCAGTTGCGCGTCTTCGGCCAGCAGGGTGGCGACCAGCGGCTTGTGGCTTTCAGCCAGACGGGTCAGCAGCTTGCCTTGTACCGCGTCGATGCCTTTCACGGCTTCGGCCAGTTGGGCGGCTTGTGCGGTGGTGAAGGTGATCGCCTGGTTGCCTTCGGTGTAGCCGAGGATCGGTGCAACAGCGGCAACCAGTTCGGCCGAAGGGTTCAACAGCGGCTGGGCGTAGAACACTTCCAGCCAAGCACCTTGACGGTTCTGGGTGCCGACGCCGAAGGCAATACTGAACAGGGAGTTGGACATGTGAATACCTCTACAAAAAGTGACGGGCTGCTTACTTGAGGGCGGCCGCGTAGATATCTGGCTTGAAGCCAATCAGGGTTCGGTCACCGAGATCGAGCACCGGGCGCTTGATCATCGAGGGTTGAGCGAGCATCAGTTCGATGGCTTTCGACTGGTCGAGATCGGCTTTGCGTTCGTCGTCGAGTTTGCGAAAGGTCGTGCCTGCGCGGTTCAACACCGTTTGCCAGCCATGTTCGTCGCACCATTGGGTCAGGTGCTCACGGTCAATGCCGGCGGTCTTGTAATCGTGGAAGTCATAGCTGACAGCGTGTTCATCGAGCCAGGTGCGCGCCTTTTTCATGGTGTCGCAGGCTTTGATGCCGAAAAGGTGCAACGTTTTGCTTGAAACGGTCAAGGAATTGCCCCCTTTACAGGTGCTGGAAAAAAATGGTGTCGGATTATGCCATGACCAGACGGTTTCGCGGCGCCGAGGTTGCTTTTACGGAGGGGGCCTGCGACATAGGTGCAACGGTCAGCCACAGCCTAAGCGGCTAATATGGCAGTTCAACGCTGTCGATTGTCCGGGATTTCCGCTTTATGCAAACCGCTTATACCGTCCTGATCCTGCTGATGCTGGTCAGTGTCTCGCGCCTGGTAGGACGGGTGATTCCGCTGCCGCTGCCACTGGTACAGATCGCCGCCGGCGCCTTGCTGGCCTGGCCGACCCTCGGCCTGCACGTGGCCCTCGATCCTGAACTGTTCCTGTTTCTGTTCCTGCCGCCGCTGCTGTTTTCCGATGGCTGGCGCATGCCCAAGCGCGAATTGTGGCGCCTTCGCGGGCCGGTGCTGACGCTGGCAGTCGGGTTGGTGCTGTTTACCGTGGTCGGCGCCGGTTACTTCATTCATTGGCTGCTGCCGACGATTCCTTTACCGGTGGCCTTTGCGCTGGCGGCGGTGCTGTCGCCGACGGATGCCGTGGCGGTTTCGGCCATCGCGCAAAACCGTTTGCCGACGCCGCTGATGCACATGCTGCAAGGCGAGGCGTTGATGAATGATGCCTCGGGCCTGGTGACATTCAAATTCGCCTTGGTTGCCGCGGTGACCGGTGCGTTTTCCCTGGCCAATGCCAGTCTGACCTTCGTGCTGGTGGCAGTCGGCGGGTTGGCGGTCGGTGTGGCACTGAGCTGGCTGGTCGGCCGGTTGCGCGCCTGGATGATCGCCCGGGGCTGGGACGATCCGGCGACCCACGTGGTGTTCATGTTGCTGCTGCCGTTTGCCGCTTACGTGCTGGCCGAACGGCTTGGCGCGTCGGGCATCCTTTCGGCAGTGGCGGCGGGGATGATGCAGAGCTGGCTCGATCTGCTGCCGCGCCAGACCAGCACGCGTTTGCTCAACCGCAGTGTCTGGTCGTTACTGGAATTCGCCTTCAATGGCCTGATCTTCCTGCTGCTGGGGCTGCAACTTCCGGACATCATCAAAGCGGTGGTCAGCCACGAGACCTCGTTGTGGCCGACCCTGTTCTATCGCTGTCTCGATGTGGTGGCGATCTTCCTGGCGCTTGTACTGTTGCGTTTCATCTGGGTACAGAGCATCTGGCGCCTGTCGGTGTTGCTGCGCCGCCTGCGGGGCAAGGGAGATCTGACGCAAGTGCCGACCGCCCGTTCCTGCTGGCTGCTGACCGTCGGTGGCGTACGCGGTGCGGTGACCCTGGCAGGCGTGATGTCGGTGCCGATGCTGATGGGCAGCGAGGCGTTCCCCGAGCGCGATCTGCTGATCTTCATCGCCGCCGGGGTGATCCTGTTGTCGCTGGTGGCGGCGTGCATTGCGCTGCCGTTGCTGTTGCGCGGCATCGAAAAGAGCCCGGACGACAAACGCCGTCAGGAAGTGCGCGACGCCTGGCGCAAGACGGCGGAAGCAGCGATTCATGCGCTGGAGACCGAAGAGGTCAACCCGCAGGATGCCGCGCAAGCCGCGCTGGCAGCGGAGCTCAAGGCCCGGATCATGTCCGAGTATCGTCATCAACTGGAGGTGTTCAACGATTCGGCCGAAGCCCAGGCGCTGGCGTTCCAGATGGATCTGCTGGAGCGCCGCCTGCGACTCAAGGCGCTGCGCGCGCAACGCCTCGAGTTGTACAGCCTCAGCCGTCAGCACCAGATCGGTGATGATGTGTTGCGTGAAGTGTTGGGCGAGCTCGACTTGAGTGAGGCCAACCTGGGACAGGTCAAATAGGCAAAGCGTTACCTGGGATAGAGCAATCTCATCAGGCGTTTGTCTTTCTTGCTGATCGTGCGGTTGATCGGCACCTCCCAGTTGCCCACCGTCAAGGTGTTGGCCACGGGGTGGTGCATGATCGACCTGCGGTCGTAGGCGGTGTAGATCGCGTCCAGCGTGTCGAAGGAAGCGAACAGGTTTCTGTCGACCTGCTCCTCGGTCAGCGGGTTCATCTCGCGATTTTTGTAGAACTCGTACACCTTCGGTTTATCCCACGGAATTTTTGCCTGTGGGTGTTGGTGTTCATGCAGCGCGCCCAGCGCATGACCGAACTCGTGCATCACGATCACTTCAAAGTCCTGGTGATCCGGCTTTACGCCCAGGTTCATGGTCGGATAGTCCGGATGAATCAGCAGCGCATCGGTGCCGAGCATCGAACTGTTGTCGTTGTTTTTAGTAGCGATGCGGATGTCGCCCAACAGGTCATCGACGAATTCAAACGTGAGGTTGATGTACGGCAACCACTGGCTGGCGGCATCGATGATCTTCTTCTTGTGATCGGTATCGGGCGCGTCCATGAAGGCGATTTTCAGTGTGCGGCCGTTAGCCCACAGTTTTGAGTAGTTGACGACGGAGCGCTTGCGGCGAGTGCCGGTCGCGGTGCCGGCATTGGCCGGGTTTTCGTTGATGGCGGCTATATACGCCGCCTGATCGTCGGGCCATTGGTTGAGTTGGCAATCGAGCAGTTCTGTCATTTTCACTTCTTCCATGAAGTCAAAGATCGGTTTTTAGTAAGGCGCAGCGAATGGCGCCGCTCAAGACTAACGTCTGGCGGGCGGGGGAGTGGGGTAGAAAAGAAGGGGAACTGTTACGTGATATTTGACCACCCGTGCCGGATTGCCCGGCACGGGCGTTCAGGCATTACTTGTGGCGCAGGACGAAATCGCGGATGCGCTCGGCAGCCTCGACGCATTCCGCCAGCGGCGCAACCAGCGCCATGCGCACGCGCCCGGCACCCGGATTGACGCCATCGACGTCACGGGACAGGTACGAACCCGGCACCACGGTCACGTGTTCTTCGGCAAACAGATCGCGGCAGAACGCGGCATCGTCGCCTTGCACATTCGGCCACAGGTAGAAGCTGCCATCCGGACGCTGCACATCCATCACCGGGCTGAGGATCGCCAGTACGGCATCGAACTTCTCGCGATACAGCGCTCGGTTGGCGCGCACGTGCACTTCGTCATTCCACGCGGCGACGCTGGCCAGTTGGGTCTGAACCGGCATCGCGCAGCCGTGGTAGGTGCGGTACAGCAGGAAACCTTTGAGGATGTCGGCATCGCCGGCAACGAAACCGGAGCGCAGGCCCGGCAGGTTCGAACGCTTGGACAGGCTGTGAAACACCACGCAGCGTTTGAAATCCTTGCGACCCAGTTCGGCACAGGCGCTGAGCAGGCCCGGCGGCGGAGTCTGTTCGTCGAAGTACAGCTCGCTGTAGCACTCGTCGGCGGCGATAACGAAATCATATTCGTCGGCCAGGGCAATGAGCTTTTTCAGCACGTCGACCGGGATCAGCGCGCCGGTCGGGTTGCCTGGCGAGCACAGGAACAGGATCTGGCAGCGTTTCCAGATGTCCGGCGAAACCGCGTCGAAATCCGGGTTGAAGCCGTTCTCGTCCAGGCACGGCAGGTAATGCGGCTTGGCGCCGGCGAGGAACGCCGCGCCTTCGTAGATCTGATAGAACGGGTTCGGGCTGACGACCAAGGCGTCATCGCCACGGTTGACCACGGTCTGGGTGAAGGCGAACAGCGCTTCACGGGTGCCGTTGACCGGTAGCACGTTGCGCGCCGGGTCGATCCAGCCGCTCGGCACGCTGAAGCGACGCTCGCACCAGGCGGCGATGGCTTCGCGCAGGGCCGGAACGCCGAGGGTGGTCGGGTACACCGCCATCTGATCCAGATTGTTCGCCAGCGCCTCGGCGACAAAGCTTGGCGAGCGATGCTTCGGTTCGCCGATGGACAGCGCGATCGGGCGTTTGTCCGGGTTTGGCGTGACGCTGCCGAGCAGGGCGCGGAGCTTTTCGAACGGGTAGGGCTGAAGCTGGGACAGAGCGTTGTTCATCGGTGCGGGATCTCGTGCAAAGCGGTTGAATCCGGGCGCGCAATCAAATGCTGATGCGCGACAGTTTGATATCGGGTTCCTGATTGACGCTCAGCTGTTCGACGATGGCATCCTGCAAACGGCTGCACAGCAGCGGGTCGGACAGCGGTTGATTGTGGGCGTCGGTGATGAAGAACACGTCTTCCACCCGCTCGCCCAGGGTGGCGATCTTGGCGTTCTGCAGCGACAGGTCGAATTCGAGGAAAATCCCGCCGACCCGTGCCAGCAGGCCCGGGCGATCGGGTGCCGTGAGTTCCAGCACCGTCACCGGGCGCTGGGCATCGTTGTGGATCGTCACCTGCGGGGCGAACGCGAAATGCTTGAGCTGGCGCGGCACCCGACGCTGGATGATCGTCGGGTAGTCGGCCGGGTTGCGCAGGGCTTCGGTCAGGCCGTCGCGAATCTGCTTGACCCGGACCGGATTGTCGCCGATCGAGTCGCCATCGGTGTCGAGCACGATGTAGGTGTCGAGGGTGAACTGGCTGCTGGACGTGATGACCCGGGCGTCGTGAATGTTCAGGTTGAGCTGGTCCATCGCCGCCACGGTCACGGCGAAGAAGTCGTGCTGGTCCGGCGCGTAGATGAAGATCTGCGTGCCGCCCTCGAACTCGCGCTGGGTGGTTTCCTTGATCAGCACCAGCGGACCGCCGTCGGCCGGTTGCTGAAGGATGGCGTCGGTGTGCCAGGCCACGTCGCCGGCGGTGTGGCGCAGGAAGTAGTCATCGCCCAGTTGCGCCCACAATTGCTCGACGTCATCCGGATCGGTGCCGCCGCGCACCAGAATGTCCAGTGCCGCACTCTGGGTCTGGCGGATCTGCTCTTCGCGATCCACCGGATTCTCCAGGCCACGGCGCAGGGCGCGCTTGGTCTCGGTGTAGAGCTGGCGCAGCAGGCTGGCGCGCCACGAGTTCCACAGAGTCGGGTTGGTCGCGTTGATGTCGGCCACGGTCAGCACGTACAGGTAGTCGAGACGGGTTTCGTCACCGACCGCCAGCGCGAAGTCGTGGATTACCTGCGGGTCGGACAGGTCCTTGCGCTGGGCGGTGGTCGACATCACCAGGTGGTTTTGCACCAGCCACACGATCAGGCGGCTGTCCCACACCGGCAGCTGGTGACGCTGGCAGAACGCCTCGGCATCCACCGCGCCGATCTCCGAGTGATCGCCATGCCGGCCCTTGCCGATGTCGTGGTACAGGCCGGCCATATAAATCAGTTCAGGCTTGGGCAGTTTCGCCATGAGCTTGGCGGCCAGCGGGAATTTCTCCGACACCTGCGTGTACTGCAACTTGCGCAGGTGTTTGATCAGGTTCAGCGTGTGCGCATCGACCGTATAGATGTGGAACAGGTCGTGCTGCATCTGCCCGACGATGAAGCCGAACTCCGGCAGGTAGCGCCCGAGAATGCCGTAGCGGTTCATTCGCCGCAGGTTGCGGTGGATGCCGATCTTGCACTTGAACAGCTCGATGAACAGGCTGGTATTGCGGATGTCGTTGCGGAAGTTGTCGTCGATCAGGTGGCGGTTTTCCCGCAGCAGACGAATCGTGTCGGCGCGTACACCTTTGATTTCCGGCTGCTGGGCCATCAGCACGAAAATCTCGAGCATGGCAAACGGCGTGCGGCGGAATACGTTGTCGTTGCGAGCTTCGATGTAGCCGTCGTGCAGTTGGAAACGCGAGTTGATCGGCTGCGGCGGTGCTTCGTCTTCCGGGGCGAGGATGACTTCCTCGAAGTGCTGGATGATCAGGTCGCTGAGCTGGGCGATGCTCATCACCACCCGGAAATACTGCTGCATGAAGTTTTCGACGGCCTGTTTGGCGTCGTCACCTTCAAAACCCAGCAGCCCGGCGATGGTGCGCTGGTGATCGAACAGCAGGCGGTCCTCGGAGCGACCGGCGAGCATGTGCAGGGCGTAACGCACCTTCCAGAGGAATTCCTGAGAGGAGGCCAGCAAGGTGTTTTCGCTCTCGACCAGAAAGCCTTCGCCGGCCAGGGCGCGCAGGTTCAGGGTGCCGTACTGACGACGGGCCACCCACAGAATCGTCTGAATATCCCGTAGTCCGCCAGGCGAGCCTTTAACGTTGGGTTCCAGGTTGTATTCGGTGTCGTTGTATTTGTGGTGGCGAGCCTTCTGCTCGGCGCGCTTGGCCAGGAAGAAATCCTTGCTCGGCCACATGTGCTCAGTGCTGGTGACATCAAGCATGCGCTGGCGCAGGCGCTCGGGGCCGCAGATGGTGCGGCTTTCCATCAGGTTGGTGACCACCGTCAGGTCGGCGCGGGCCTCTTCGGCGCATTCGTCGACGGAGCGAACGCTCTGACCGACTTCCAGGCCGATGTCCCACAGCAGCGTCAGAAAACGCTCGATGGAATCGCGGAAAATTTCGTGGTCGGCGCTGTCCAGCAGGATCAGCAGGTCGATGTCGGAATAGGGGTGCAATTCGCCGCGACCGTAGCCGCCGACCGCGACCAGCGCGATGTCGGCGTCTTCGCTCCAGTCGAACTGGTCCCAGGCCTTTTGCAGGATGTTGTCGACGAACCAGGCCCGGTCTTCGATCAGCCGTCGGATATCGCGACCGGCCCGAAAACGTGCATCGAGCACCTCGCGGGCCTGGCGGATCGCCTTTTTGAACGCCGCGATGGGACTCGCTTTCAGGGCCAGTTCAGCCTGGAACTGGCCGCGGTCGAAGAGTTCGGGATCCACCTGCGGCATCGATTGGCTTTCCTTCTATAGGCTGGGAACGGTGTCTGGATCAGGCCGAGATGCGCGGGATGGTGTCGTCGCTGCGCAGGGTGAAAATCTCGTAGCCGGTGTCGGTGACAAGCAAAGTGTGTTCCCACTGCGCCGACAGCTTGCGATCCTTGGTGATCGCGGTCCAGCCGTCGCCCAGTACTTTGGTGTCGGCCTTGCCCTGGTTGATCATCGGCTCGATGGTGAAGGTCATGCCGGCCTTCAGTTCCATGCCGGTGCCGGCGCGGCCGTAGTGCAGGATCTGCGGTTCTTCGTGGAACACCTTGCCGATGCCATGGCCGCAGAACTCACGCACTACCGAGAAGCCGTTCTTTTCAGCGTGCTTCTGGATGATTTCGCCGATGTCGCCGAGGCGGCAGCCGGGTTTGACGATTTCGATCGCCTTGTACATGCATTCCTGGGTGACCTGCGACAGGCGCTCGGCCCAGACCGGCACGGTGCCGACGTGGAACATGCGGCTGGTGTCGCCGTGATAGCCGTCCTTGATCACGGTGACGTCGATGTTCAGGGTGTCGCCGTTTTTCAGCGGCTTGTCGTTCGGGATACCGTGGCAGACCACGTGGTTGATCGAGGTGCAGATCGACTTCGGGTAGCCCTTGTAGTTGAGCGGGGCAGGGATGGCCTGCTGCACGTTGACGATATAGTCGTGGCAGATCTGGTTCAGCTCATCGGTGGTCACGCCCGGCTTGACGTGTTCGGCAATCATTTCCAGCACATCGGCGGCCAGTTTGCCGGCGACACGCATGCCAGCGATGTCCTCGGGGGTTTTGAGGGTGACGGTCATACAGACTCTCTCTGCGCTCGGCGGCGCTTGCTGATACGAACAGGGGCGCGGCTGTTGGTTTGGCGGCCCCGAAAAACGCGATTCTAACAGACCAAAGGCGCAAATCCGCGCCTGCGTGCATCGCTTCTCTCTATACAATGCGGTGCATTATCCCGATTCCAAGGGCCTGGCGCGCATGTCCCTGACGCGATTGCAGATTCCGGGTTCCGTTTGCGTCGTCCCTGTGGTATAAAATGCGCCGCTTTCCGGGGATAGCTCCGGGAGCATTAACCCACACACGTGTCGACACGATGGCCTGGGTGCCTTTGATCCTCGGATCAATGGTTGGTCATTGGGATACGTGGAGGCCCAACCCGACTTATCAAGGAACTATCATGTCCCAAGTCAACATGCGCGATATGCTGAAGGCCGGTGTGCACTTCGGTCACCAAACCCGTTACTGGAATCCGAAAATGGGTAAATACATTTTCGGCGCGCGTAACAAGATTCACATCATCAACCTTGAAAAAACCCTGCCAATGTTCAACGAAGCTCTGACTTTCGTAGAGCGTCTGGCCCAGGGCAAAAACAAGATTCTGTTCGTCGGCACCAAGCGTTCCGCTGGCAAGATCGTTGCTGAAGAAGCAGCACGTTGCGGTTCGCCGTACGTCGATCACCGCTGGTTGGGCGGCATGCTGACCAACTTCAAGACCATCCGTGCTTCCATCAAGCGTCTGCGTGACCTTGAAGTACAAGCCGAAGACGGTACTTTCGCCAAGCTGACCAAGAAAGAAGCGCTGATGCGCACTCGCGATCTTGAGAAGCTGGATCGCTCCCTGGGCGGCATCAAGGACATGGGCGGTCTGCCAGACGCACTGTTCGTGATCGACGTTGACCACGAGCGCATCGCGATCACCGAAGCCAACAAGCTGGGCATCCCGGTCATCGGCGTTGTCGATACCAACAGCAGCCCGGAAGGCGTTGACTACATCATCCCAGGCAACGATGACGCAATCCGCGCTATCCAGCTGTACATGGGTTCGATGGCTGACGCAGTCATCCGCGGTCGCAACAACGTTGCTGGCGGTACTGTAGAATTCGCAGCTGAAGAAACTCAGGCTGCAGCTGAGTAATTGACGCCCTGGCGTTGACTCAGTAAGCAAAAAGGGGGCTTGGCCCCCTTTTTGCCACCTCGAAAACCATTTGTCGGCAGCGCAGCTACAGCATCTGTAACGTGCAGCGGCTACAAGGTGTCTCGGGAAGAATTGAACGCCCGTTCGATCGGGTGGAATGGTTGAAAACCTATCCAAGAGGAATTTGAAAATGGCAGCAATTACTGCAGCGTTGGTCAAAGAACTGCGCGAGCGTACCGGCGAAGGCATGATGGATTGCAAGAAAGCCCTGGAAAAGGCTGGCGGCGACATCGAAAAAGCCATTGATGACATGCGTGCTTCGGGCGCGATCAAGGCTGCCAAGAAAGCTGGCAACGTTGCCGCTGAAGGCGCTATCGCAATCAAGGACGACGGCAAGGCTGCCGTTCTGATCGAAGTCAACTCGCAGACCGACTTCCTGGCTCTGCAGGACGACTTCAAAAACTTCGTTGCTGCCAGCGTTGACAAAGCATTCGCTGACAAGCTGACCGACGCAGCTCCGCTGATCGCTGCTCAAGAAGCCGCTCGCGAAGCACTGGTTGCCAAAGTAGGCGAGAACGTCAACATCCGTCGCCTGGTGCGCGTAGAAGGCGACGTAGTCGGCACCTACCTGCACGGCAACAAGATCGGTGTTGCTGTTGTCCTGAAAGGCGGCGACGTCGAGCTGGCCAAAGACATCGCAATGCACGTTGCTGCAAGCAACCCTGAGTTCCTGCTGCCTTCGCAAGTCTCCGACGAAGCGATCGAGCGTGAAAAAGCTGTGTTCCTGCAGCTGAACGAAGAAAAAATCAAAGGCAAGCCAGAAAACATTGTTGAGAACATGGTCAAAGGCCGTATCAGCAAGTTCCTGGCAGAAGCAAGCCTGGTTGAGCAGGCGTTCGTCAAGAACCCTGAAATCAAGGTTGGCGAGCTGGCCAAGAAAGGCGGCGCTGAAATCGTTTCCTTCACCTACTTCAAAGTAGGCGAAGGCATCGAGAAGCCGGTCGACAACTTCGCTGAAGAAGTTGCTGCCCAGCTGGCTGCCGCCAAGCAATAAGACGGTTTTTCAACTGTCGCCCGAAAGAGGCTGCCCGCTCACGCGCGCAGCCTCTTTTCAGATAGGGTTACCAATTTTTAATTGGTTTCCCCTTGGAACTGACTTACAAAGCCATGTTCCGATGGCGCTGAAGCAGCGCCAAGCTAGAGTGAACGCCAGCTGTAAACAGCTCGCAAAGAATTTTTAAAATACGCCGCAGGAGAGATTCGCAATGGCTCAGCAGGGCAGTGGTTATCAGGCTCGCTATAAACGCATTCTACTCAAGCTTAGCGGCGAGGCCCTGATGGGCTCGGAAGAGTTCGGGATCGATCCTAAGGTGCTGGATCGCATGGCGCTGGAAGTCGGCCAGCTGGTCGGTATCGGCGTCCAGGTTGGTCTGGTGATTGGCGGTGGCAACCTGTTCCGCGGTGAAGCGCTGAGCAAGGCCGGCATGGATCGGGTCACGGGCGACCACATGGGCATGCTGGCCACTGTGATGAACGCCCTGGCCATGCGCGATGCGCTGGAACGTGCCAATATCTCGGCGATCGTGATGTCGGCCATCTCCATGGTCGGTGTGACCGATCACTATGACCGTCGCAAGGCCATGCGCCACCTGAACTCCAAGGACGTGGTGATCTTCGCGGCCGGTACCGGCAATCCGTTCTTTACCACGGATTCGGCAGCCTGCCTGCGCGCCATTGAAATCGACGCCGATGTCGTGCTCAAGGCGACCAAGGTCGATGGCGTCTACACCGCTGACCCGTTCAAAGACCCGCATGCCGAGAAGTTCGATCATCTGACTTACGATGAAGTACTGGATCGCAAGCTGGGCGTAATGGATCTGACGGCCATCTGCCTGTGCCGCGATCACAAGATGCCGCTGCGCGTATTTAACATGAACAAGCCCGGCGCCCTGCTGAACATCGTGCATGGTGGCGCAGAAGGGACTTTGATCGAGGAAGGCCAACAATGATCAACGAAATCAAGAAAGACGCCCAAGCGCGTATGCAGAAATCCCTGGAGTCTCTGAACCACGCGTTCGGTCAGATTCGTACCGGCAAGGCTCACCCGAGCATCCTCGGCAGTGTCATGGTGCCTTACTACGGCACTGATACTCCGCTGAGCGGCGTTGCCAACGTCACCGTGAAAGACTCGCGCACCCTGCAGGTCGTGGCGTTCGAGCGCAACATGCTCGCTGCTGTCGACAAGGCAATCCAAAGCGCTGGTCTGAACCTCAACCCGACCAACCTGGGTGAGTTGCTGTTGATCCCTATGCCGGCCCTCACCGAGGAAACGCGTAAAGGCTTCACCAAGCAGGCGCGTAGCGCTGCTGAAGACGCGCGTGTTGCCGTGCGCAATATTCGTCGTGATGCCTTGGGCGAGCTCAAGAAACTGGTCAAGGACAAGGAAATCAGCGAAGACGAAGAGCGTCGTGCCATCGCTGATATCGATAAGCTGACCAAAGAATCCGAGGCCCAGATCACCAAGGCCACGGACGAGAAAGAAAAAGACCTGATGGCCGTATAAGGGTCGAGTTTTAAATGGACAAGACCAAGCAGACTGCGCCGTCCGCGGTGCCGCGCCATGTCGCGATCATCATGGATGGCAATAATCGCTGGGCGAAAAAACGCTTCATGCCGGGTGTCGCCGGGCATAAGGCGGGCGTAGACGCTGTGCGGGCGGTGATCGAGGTGTGTGCCGAGGCCAAGGTCGAGGTGCTCACCCTGTTCGCCTTTTCCAGTGAAAACTGGCAGCGCCCGGCCGATGAGGTCAGCGCCTTGATGGATCTGTTCTTCAAGGCGTTGCGTCGCGAGGCAAAGCGCCTGAATGACAACAACATCAGTCTGCGCATCATCGGTGACCGTACGCGGTTCCATCCGGAGCTTCAGGCCGCCATGCGTGAAGCGGAAGCGATGACCGCCGGTGCCAACCGTTTCATCCTGCAGATCGCCGCCAACTACGGCGGTCAGTGGGACATTGCGCAAGCGGCGCAGCGTCTGGCGCGTGAAGTTCAGGCTGGTCATCTGCGGCCGGAAGACATCACGCCGGATCTGCTGCAGACCTGCCTGGTTACCGGTGATCTGCCGTTGCCCGACTTGTGCATCCGCACCGGCGGCGAGCACCGCATCAGCAATTTCCTCTTGTGGCAGCTGGCTTACGCCGAGCTGTACTTCTCCGACCTGTTCTGGCCGGACTTCAAACACGAAGCCATGCGCAATGCGCTGGCCGATTTCGCTTTGCGCCAGCGCCGCTTCGGTAAAACGAGCGAGCAGGTCGAAGCTGGAGCCCGGGTTTAATGCTTAAACAACGCATCATCACTGCACTGATTCTGCTGCCGATCGCCCTGGGCGGTTTTTTCCTGCTCGAGGGTTCCGGTTTTGCTCTGTTCATCGGGCTGGTCGTAAGTCTGGGCGCCTGGGAATGGGCGCGTCTGGCCGGCTTCACCGCACAGGCATTTCGTGTCGGCTACGCGGCGGTGGTCGCGCTGATGCTGTTCGTCATGTACATCCTGCCGGGGCTGGCGCCTTGGGTGTTGGGTGCTTCGGTGATCTGGTGGGCATTGGCGACCTGGCTGGTGCTGACTTACCCGCGCTCCAGCGAGCATTGGTCCAGCGCCGCCGCCAAGCTGGTGATCGGTCTGTTGATTCTGTTGCCTGCCTGGCAAGGTTTGGTGCAGATCAAGCAGTATCCGCTGGGCAACTGGCTGATCATGGCGGTGATGGTGCTGGTGTGGGGCGCTGATATCGGTGCCTATTTCTCCGGTCGCGCGTTCGGCAAGCGCAAGCTGGCGCCGCAAGTCAGTCCCGGCAAAAGCTGGGAGGGCGTGTATGGCGGTCTGGCGCTGAGCCTGGTCATCACCACCCTGGTCGCGCTGGTCCGTGACTGGACGGTGGCACAACTGTTCAAGGGCTTGATCGGCGCTGCGGTGATCGTCTTCATCTCGGTGGTGGGTGACCTGACCGAAAGCATGTTCAAGCGTCAGTCCGGCATCAAGGACAGCAGTAATCTGCTGCCCGGTCATGGTGGTGTACTGGATCGCATCGACAGCCTGACGGCGGCGATCCCGGTCTTCGCGGTGCTGTTGTGGATGGCGGCGTCGTGAGTCGCCCACAGCAGATTACCGTCCTGGGGGCGACCGGTTCGATCGGTCTGAGCACCCTGGATGTCATCGCCCGGCATCCGGAGCGTTATCAGGCTTTCGCCCTGAGCGGTTTTACCCGTCTGAGCGAACTGTTTGCCCTGTGTGTTCGCCATCTCCCGAAATATGCGGTAGTGCCGGAAGCCGGCGCTGCCCGCAGCCTGCAGGACGATTTGCGTGCTGCGGGCCTGTCGACGCAGGTGCTGGTCGGCGAAGAAGGCTTGTGCCAGGTCGCTGCTGCACCGGAGGTGGATGCTGTCATGGCCGCCATCGTCGGCGCTGCCGGCTTGCGCCCGACTTTGGCGGCAGTTGAGGCGGGCAAGAAGATTCTTCTGGCCAACAAGGAAGCGCTGGTCATGTCCGGCGCCTTGTTCATGCAGGCCGTGCGCAAGAGCGGTTCGGTCCTGTTGCCGATCGATAGCGAGCACAACGCGATTTTCCAGTGCATGCCACAGGACTTTGCTCGCGGGTTGAGCAACGTTGGGGTCCGCCGGATTTTGCTCACGGCCTCTGGTGGCCCTTTCCGGCAGACGCCGATGGCCGAGCTGGCACATGTTTCACCCGATCAGGCGTGTGCGCACCCGAACTGGTCGATGGGTCGCAAGATCTCGGTCGATTCGGCCAGCATGATGAACAAAGGGCTCGAATTGATCGAGGCCTGCTGGTTGTTCGATGCCAAGCCATCGCAAGTCGAGGTGGTGATTCATCCGCAGAGCGTGATTCATTCGCTGGTCGATTACGTGGACGGTTCGGTGCTGGCGCAGTTGGGCAATCCCGACATGCGCACGCCGATTGCCAACGCCCTGGCCTGGCCTGAGCGCATTGACTCGGGCGTGGCGCCGCTGGATCTGTTCGCTGTAGCACGCCTGGATTTCGAAGCACCCGACGAAGAGCGCTTCCCGTGCCTGCGTCTGGCGCGCCAGGCTGCCGAGGCGGGAAACAGCGCCCCGGCCATGCTCAATGCGGCGAATGAAGTGGCGGTCGCCGCGTTTCTCGACGGACGGGTTCGCTACCTGGAAATCGCGAGTATCATCGAGGAAGTCTTGAACCTCGAACCTGTGGTGGCCCTGGACAATCTCGATGCGGTGTTCACCGCTGACGCGACTGCCCGGACATTGGCCGGGCAGTGGTTAAGTCGTCACGGCCGATAGGTCTTGCAACACATGGCTTCACGCGGCACTGGACAGGATTGCGGAGAAAGTAGATGAGCGCGCTCTATATGATTGCCGGCACCCTGATCGCTTTGGGTGTGCTGGTCACCTTTCACGAATTCGGCCATTTCTGGGTCGCGCGTCGCTGTGGCGTGAAGGTTCTGCGTTTCTCCGTGGGCTTCGGCATGCCGCTGCTGCGCTGGCACGATAAGCAGGGCACTGAGTTCGTGGTCGCGGCCATTCCGCTGGGTGGCTACGTCAAGATGCTCGACGAGCGCGAGGGCGAAGTACCGGCCGATCAGCTTCATCAATCATTCAATCGCAAGTCCGTTCGTCAACGCATCGCGATCGTCGCCGCCGGTCCTGTGGCCAACTTTCTGCTTGCGCTGGTGTTCTTCTGGGTGCTGGCCATGCTCGGCAGCGAGCAGATTCGCCCGGTCATCGGTTCGGTGGAGTCCGGCAGCATCGCTGCAACGGCCGGACTGAGCGCCGGTCAGGAAATCGTCGCGATCGACGGTGAGCCGACCTCGGGCTGGGCGGCAGTCAACCTGCAACTGGTGCGACGTCTCGGGGAAAGCGGTTCCTTGCAGGTGCTGGTGCGCGAGCAGGGCTCTACGGCTGATACGCCTCGTGAACTGGCACTCGATAAATGGCTCAAGGGGGCTGACGAGCCGGATCCGATTCGCTCTCTCGGCATTCGCCCTTGGCGTCCGGCATTGCCGCCAGTGCTGGCCGAACTCGACCCGAAAGGTCCGGCCCAGGCAGCCGGGCTGAAAACCGGCGATCGTCTGCTGACGCTCGATGGCAAGGCGCTGGATGACTGGCAGCAGGTGGTCGACACCGTTCGTACGCGTCCTGATACCAAAATCGTGCTGCGCGTCGAGCGCGACGGTGTTCCAATCGACGTCCCTGTCACACTGGCCGCGCGGGGCGAGAAGAAGTCACCAAGCGGTTACCTGGGCGCGGGCGTGAAGGCTGTCGACTGGCCGCCGGAGATGATCCGCGAGGTCAGTTACGGGCCTTTGGCAGCAATTGGCGAGGGTGCCCGTCGTACCTGGACCATGAGCGTCCTGACGCTGGATTCACTGAAGAAAATGCTCTTCGGCGAGCTCTCGGTAAAAAACTTGAGTGGACCGATAACCATTGCTAAAGTGGCGGGCGCTTCTGCCCAGTCGGGCGTCGCTGATTTCCTGAATTTCCTTGCTTATCTGAGTATTAGCCTGGGGGTTCTGAATTTGCTGCCCATTCCTGTACTGGATGGGGGGCATTTGTTGTTTTATCTGATCGAGTGGGCGCGTGGTCGTCCCTTGTCGGATCGGGTGCAAGGTTGGGGGATACAGATCGGTATCAGTTTGGTGGTCGGGGTGATGTTGCTTGCTCTGGTCAACGATCTGGGTCGACTGTAACGCTTCGCTGAATTGCGAATCTGCCGCATTTTGCGGCAGTTTGTTTATTGCCAGTTGGAATAAGAAAGGACTTCATGAAACGTCTGCTGCTAACTGCGGTTCTCACCGTATTGATGATCGCCGAAGTTCACGCCGAGTCCTTCACTATCTCTGATATTCGCGTCAATGGCCTCCAGCGGGTCTCCGCGGGTAGCGTCTTTGGTGCCTTGCCGTTGAACGTCGGCGAGCAGGCGGATGATCGTCGCCTGGTGGAATCCACTCGTGCGTTGTTCAAAACCGGTTTCTTTCAAGATATCCAGCTGGGCCGCGAAGGCAACGTTCTGGTGATCACCGTCGTCGAACGTCCCTCGGTCGCCAGCATCGAGATTGAAGGCAACAAGGCGATCTCCACCGAAGACCTGATGAAAGGCCTCAAGCAATCCGGTCTGGCCGAAGGCGAGATCTTCCAGCGCGCGACCCTCGAAGGCGTGCGTAACGAGCTGCAACGTCAATACGTTGCACAAGGTCGTTACTCGGCTACCGTCGATACCGAAGTGGTTTCGCAGCCGCGCAACCGTGTCGGCCTGAAAGTGAAGATCAACGAAGGCACCGTTGCTGCCATTCAGCACATCAACGTGGTTGGCAACACGGTTTTCCCCGAAGAAGACCTGACCGACCTGTTCGAACTGAAAACCACCAACTGGCTGTCGTTCTTCAAGAACGATGACAAGTACGCCCGTGAAAAACTGTCCGGTGACCTGGAGCGTCTGCGTTCCTACTACCTGGACCGCGGCTATATCAACATGGATATCGCTTCGACCCAGGTGTCCATCACCCCGGACAAGAAGCACGTCTACATCACCGTCAACGTCAACGAAGGCGAGAAGTACACCGTTCGTGACGTCAAACTCAGCGGTGACCTGAAGGTTCCTGAAGACCAGGTCAAGTCGCTGTTGCTGGTGCAGAAAGGCCAGGTGTTCTCGCGCAAGCTGATGACCACCACCTCCGAACTGATCACCCGTCGTCTGGGTAACGAGGGTTACACCTTCGCCAACGTCAACGGCGTACCGCAACCGCACGACGAAGATCACACCGTCGATATCCTGTTTGCTGTCGATCCAGGCAAGCGTGCCTACGTCAATCGCATCAATTTCCGTGGCAACACCAAGTCCGAGGACGAAGTGCTGCGTCGTGAAATGCGTCAAATGGAAGGTGGCTGGGCTTCGACCTACCTGATCGACCAGTCCAAGACCCGTCTGGAGCGTCTGGGCTTCTTTAAAGAAGTCAACGTCGAAACCCCGGCCGTGCCAGGTGTCGACGACCAGGTTGACGTGAACTACAGCGTTGAAGAGCAGGCTTCCGGTTCGATCACCGCCAGCGTCGGTTTCGCCCAGAGCGCCGGTCTGATCCTCGGTGGTTCGATCACCCAGAACAACTTCCTCGGTACCGGTAACCGCGTCAGCGTCGGCCTGACCCGCAGCGAATACCAGAGCCGCTACAACTTCGGCTACGTTGACCCCTACTGGACCGCCGATGGCGTGAGCCTGGGTTACAACGCGTTCTACCGTACCACCGACTACAAAGACCTCGACGTCGATGTGGCGAGCTATGCGGTAGACAGCCTGGGCGCCGGCGTGAACGTGGGCTACCCGATCAGCGAGACTTCGCGTCTGACCTTTGGTCTGTCCGTTCAACAGGACGAGATCAAGACCGGTACCTACACCGTTGACGAGATTTTCGACTTCGTTAACAGGGAAGGCGACAAGTACCTGAACTTCAAGGCCTCGGCCGGCTGGTCCGAGTCCACCTTGAACAAAGGTGTACTGCCGACCCGTGGTCGCTCCCAGAGCCTGACGCTGGAAACTACCGTTCCAGGCAGCGATCTGTCGTTCTTCAAGCTCGATTACCGCGGTCAGCTGTTCCAGCCGATCACCGATAACTACACTCTGCGCCTGCACACTGAACTGGGCTATGGCGACGGTTACGGTTCGACCGACGGCTTGCCGTTCTATGAAAACTACTATGCTGGTGGTTTCAACTCGGTGCGTGGCTTCAAGGACAGCACCCTTGGCCCGCGAAGCACGCCAAGTACGGGGAGTAACCCGGGCACGGCGAGAGACCCGGACCAGGATCCGCTGCCGTTCGGTGGTAACGTCCTGATCCAGGGCGGTGTCGAGGTTCTGTTCCCGCTCCCGTTCGTCAAGGATCAGCGTTCGCTGCGTACTTCGGTATTCTGGGATGTCGGTAACGTGTTCGACTCCAAGTGTTCCGATACTACGAACGCCAACGGTACGAAGTCGAATACCCAATGCAACGACATCAGTCTTAGCAACATGGCCAGCTCCGTCGGTGTCGGCGTGACCTGGGTCACCGCACTGGGTCCGCTGAGTTTTGCACTGGCTATGCCGATCAAGAAACCGGATGACGCTGAAACTCAAGTGTTCCAATTCTCCCTCGGTCAGACGTTCTAAGCGTTTGACCCAAGATAACGACAATGGATTTTGTAGGAGTGCATCGTGCGTAAGTTGACTCAATTGGTTCTCCTGGCCTCCGTACTGGTGGCAGGCCCGGCATTTGCCGACATGAAAATCGCCGTTCTGAACTATCAGATGGCGCTGCTGGAATCCGACGCGGCCAAGAAGTACGCCGTGGATGCCGAGAAGAAATTCGGCCCTCAACTGACCAAGCTCAAGACCCTGGAAAGCAGCGCCAAGGGCATTCAGGATCGCCTGATGGCCGGTGGCGACAAGATGCAGCAAGGCGAGCGCGAGCGTCTGGAGCTTGAGTTCAAGCAAAAGGCTCGTGACTTCCAGTTCCAGTCCAAGGAACTGAACGAAGCCAAGGCCGTTGCCGACCGCGAAATGCTCAAGCAACTGAAGCCGAAGCTGGATAGCGCAGTGGAAGAAGTCATCAAGAAAGGTGGTTTTGACCTGGTGTTCGAGCGTGGCGCAGTGATCGATGTCAAACCTCAGTACGACATCACGCGCCAGGTTATCGAGCGCATGAATCAGCTGAAGTAACCCATGACCGTGACTATCAAGCTCGGCCAGTTGGCCGAGTTCCTCGGCGCCACCCTGAGTGGCGACCCCGAGAAGCAAATCACTGGGCTAGCCACCTTGCAGGAGGCTGGCCCAGCTCAGTTGAGCTTTCTGGCAAACCCCCAATACCGTAAATACCTGGCAGGCTCGCAAGCCGCAGCCCTGTTGCTCAAGGCTGCCGACGCGGAAGGTTATGCCGGTGATGCGTTGGTGGTGCCGGATCCTTACCTGGCTTACGCGCGCATTTCCCATCTGTTCGATCCAAAGCCCAAGGCAACTGCCGGCGTTCATCCAACAGCGGTGATTGCCGAGGATGCCGTGGTTGATCCGAGCGCCAGTGTCGGTCCCTTCGTGGTGATCGAAGCCGGGGCTCGAATCGGTGCAGGCGTGACACTCGGCGCGCATTGCGTTGTCGGTGCCCGCAGCGAAATCGGCGAGGGCGGCTGGCTGGCCCCGCGGGTCACGCTGTATCACGATGTGCGGATCGGCAAGCGTGTGGTGATCCAGTCCGGTGCTGTGCTCGGCGGTGAAGGCTTCGGCTTTGCCAACGAGAAGGGCATCTGGCAAAAGATCGCCCAGATCGGTGGCGTGACCATCGGCGACGATGTGGAGATCGGCGTGAATACCGCCATCGACCGCGGTGCGTTGGCCGATACCGTGATCGGCAATGGCGTGAAGCTCGACAACCAGATTCAGATCGCCCACAACGTGCAGGTCGGTGACCACACCGCCATGGCGGCGTGCGTGGGGATTTCCGGCAGCACCAAAATCGGCAAGCACTGCATGCTCGCCGGCGGTGTTGGCCTGGTAGGGCACATCGATATTTGCGACAACGTATTCCTGACCGGGATGACCATGGTGACCCACTCGATTACCGAGCCGGGTGCCTATTCTTCCGGCACAGCTATGCAACCTGCGGCCGAATGGCGCAAAAGCGCGGCCCGTATTCGTCAGCTCGATGACATCGCGCGACGTTTGAAACAGCTGGAAAAGCGGTCCGGGGAAGTGACCCCCGACGGTAATGCTTCATCTGAAGGCTGATACCATTTCCATATCAAGTGTGCACAGCCTCTGGACTGCCTCCTTGATTTGCTAGAGGAGTGCGCGTCAGTCGCGCTCCCAATCTTTACATAGGCTTCCCCCCGAAATGATGGACATCAACGAGATTCGCGAATACCTGCCTCACCGTTACCCGTTCCTGCTGGTGGACCGGGTAGTGGAGCTGGATACGGAAGGCAAGCGCATTCGCGCCTACAAGAATGTCAGCATCAACGAACCGTTCTTCAATGGTCACTTCCCTGCGCACCCGATCATGCCGGGCGTGCTGATCATCGAAGCCATGGCTCAGGCTGCCGGGATCCTCGGTTTCAAGATGCTTGACGTGAAACCGGCCGACGGCACCCTTTACTACTTCGTCGGTTCCGACAAGCTGCGCTTCCGCCAGCCAGTGCTGCCGGGTGATCAGTTGATCCTTGAAGCCAAGTTCATCAGTTGCAAGCGTCAGATCTGGAAGTTCGAATGCCAGGCTTCGGTCGATGGCAAACCGGTCTGCTCGGCTGAAATCATTTGTGCGGAACGCAAGCTATGAGTTTGATTGACCCTCGCGCAATCATCGATCCGTCGGCCGTCCTGGCTGATGGCGTCGAGGTCGGCCCGTGGTCGATCATCGGTGCAGGTGTGGAAATCGGCGAGGGAACGGTCATCGGGCCACACGTGATCCTCAAAGGTCCGACCCGTATCGGCAGGCACAATCGCATCTACCAGTTTTCCTCTGTAGGCGAAGACACGCCGGACCTGAAATACAAGGGCGAAGAAACGCGCCTGGTGATCGGTGACCATAATGTCATCCGTGAAGGCGTGACGATTCACCGTGGCACCGTGCAGGATCGTTCCGAAACGACCTTGGGTGATCACAACCTGATCATGGCCTATGCCCACATCGGACATGACAGCGTCATCGGCAACCACTGCATCCTGGTCAACAACACCGCGTTGGCCGGCCATGTGCACGTTGATGACTGGGCGATCCTGTCCGGTTTCACCCTGGTGCATCAGTATTGCCACATTGGCGCCCACAGCTTTTCCGGTATGGGCACGGCCATCGGCAAGGATGTTCCGGCGTTCGTCACTGTATTTGGCAACCCGGCCGAAGCGCGCAGCATGAACTTCGAGGGCATGCGCCGTCGCGGTTTCAGCGAAGACGCCATTCACGCCCTGCGCCGTGCATACAAAACGGTGTATCGCCAGGGACTGACTGTCGAGCAGGCGCTGGCCGAACTCGCCGAACCGTCCGCCCAGTTCCCGGAAGTCGCGGTGTTCCGTGACTCCATTCAGTCGTCGTCTCGCGGCATCACCCGCTGATCATGGCCAATCTTCGTATTGCGCTGGTGGCGGGGGAGGCTTCCGGTGACATTCTGGGTGCCGGTCTCATGCGTGCGCTCAAGGCACAGCATCCCGCGGTGGAGTTCATCGGTGTCGGCGGTCCGCTGATGCAGGCCGAAGGCCTGACTTCCTATTTTCCGATGGAGCGTCTGTCGGTCATGGGGTTGGTTGAGGTCCTGGGGCGGTTGCGTGAGCTGCTCAAGCGCCGCAAGGACCTGATTGCTACCCTGATTGCCGAGAAGCCAGACGTATTCATCGGTATCGACGCGCCGGACTTCAACCTCAATATCGAACTCAAGCTACGTCAGGCCGGAATCAAGACCGTGCATTACGTCAGCCCGTCGGTGTGGGCGTGGCGGCAGAAGCGGGTCTTGAAGATCCGCGAAGGCTGCGACCTGATGCTTACGCTGCTGCCGTTCGAAGCCAGATTCTACGAAGAGAAGGGCGTACCGGTGCGGTTCGTCGGCCATACGCTGGCCGACACCATTCCGCTGGAGGCTGATCGCTCTGCTGCGCGCGCCGAACTCGGTTTGCCGGATGGTCCGCTGGTGGCTTTGATGCCCGGCAGCCGGGGCGGTGAAGTCAGTCGTCTGGGGGCGCTGTTCCTCGATACTGCCCAGCGCGTGCGGGCCATGCGCCCAGGCGTGCGTTTCGTCATACCGTGCGCCAACCCCGAGCGTCGTGCCCAGCTCGAAGAGCTGCTGGCCGGCCGCGACCTGCCGGTGACCCTGCTCGATGGCAAATCCCATCTGGCGCTGGCGGCGTGCAATGCGGTCCTGATCGCGTCGGGTACGGCAACCCTTGAAGCGCTGTTGTACAAGCGCCCGATGGTCGTGGCCTATCGTCTTGCTCCGCTGACGTTCTGGATTCTCAAACGCATGGTCAAGAGCCCGTACGTGTCCCTGCCGAACCTGTTGGCCCAACGATTGCTGGTCCCGGAATTGTTGCAGGATGATGCGACGGTCGAGGCGCTTGCCCAGACCCTGTCGCCGTTGATCGACGGTGGCGAAGAGCAGACCCGCGGCTTCGACGAGATCCACCGCACCCTGCGCCTGGACGCTTCCAATCAGGCGGCTGACGCCGTTCTGAACCTGATCGGTCAAACACGATGAGCAAGACAAGCATGCAGATGGGCCTGGATTTCACCTTGGTCGCCGAAGTCGAAGAGCTGGTCGCCGGCGTCGATGAAGTCGGTCGCGGCCCGTTGTGCGGCGCGGTCGTTACGGCAGCGGTGATCCTCGATCCGAACCGTCCGATTCTCGGCCTCAACGATTCGAAGAAACTTACCGAAGCCAAGCGCGAAAAGCTCTACGACGAAATCTGCGAGAAGGCGCTGAGCTGGTGCATCGCCCGCGCCGAAGTCGAAGAAATCGACGAACTGAACATCCTTCACGCCACCATGCTGGCGATGCAGCGCGCGGTCGCTGGCCTGCATATCCAGCCGAAACTGGCAATGATCGACGGCAACCGCTGCCCGAAACTGCCGATGCGTTCCGAAGCGGTGGTGCAGGGCGACGGCAAGGTGCCGGCGATTGCAGCGGCATCGATTCTGGCCAAGGTCAGCCGCGACCGCGAGATGGCGGCGTTCGAATTGATCTACCCGGGTTACGGCATCGGCGGCCATAAAGGCTATCCGACCCCCGTTCATCTGGAAGCGCTGTCACGCCTCGGGCCGACGCCGATTCACCGGCGTTCTTTTGCCCCGGTACGGCAGGCTTATGAAGCACTGGAAGGTCTCGCGCAGGTTTAGCGGCGAGGCTGATGTTTTGTTCGGGGCCCGGTACAATCCGGGCCTTGTTGTCTCTATGTAACTGGACAGGATCACTATGCCGGCTTCATTCGTTCATCTACGCCTGCACACTGAATACTCCCTGGTCGACGGGCTGGTGCGGATCAAACCGCTGGTCAAGGCCCTGACCGGCATGGGCATGCCGGCCGTTGCGGTGACCGACCAGAACAACATGTGTTCGCTGGTCAAATTCTATAAAAACACCATGGGTGCCGGGATCAAGCCGATCTGCGGCGCCGACCTGTGGCTGTCGAACAAGGACCCGGACGGGCCGCTGAGCCGGATCAGCCTGCTGGTCATGAATGCCCAGGGCTATCGCAACCTGACCGAGCTGATTTCCCGTGGCTTCATCGACGGTCAGCGTAACGGCATGGTCATCATCGAGCGCGAGTGGGTCGCCGAGGCCAACGAAGGCCTGATCATGCTGTCCGCCGCGAAAGAAGGCGAGATCGGTATGGCCATGATCGGCGGCAACCCCGCCGAAGCCGAGGCGCTGGCCCGCGAATGGATGGCGGTGTTCCCGGATCGTTTCTATCTGGAAATTCAGCGTACCAACCGTCCGAACGACGAAGAACAGTTGCACGGTGCCGTGGCCCTTGCCGACAAGCTCGGCGCGCCGTTGGTAGCTACGAACGACGTACGCTTCATCAAGCAGGAAGACTTCGCCGCCCACGAAACCCGTGTCTGCATCGGTGAGGGCCGGGCCCTCGACGACCCACGGCGATCCAAGAACTACAGCGACCAGCAGTACCTGAAAAGCGCCGAGGAAATGGCCGAGCTGTTCAGCGACCTGCCCGATGCGATCGAGAACACCGTCGAGATCGCCAAGCGCTGCAACATCGACGTGAAGCTGGGCAAGCACTTCCTGCCCGACTATCCAATTCCCGATGGCATGACCATTGACGAATATTTCCGCAAGGTCTCGTTCGATGGTCTGGAAGAGCGCCTCAGCGTGCTGCTGCCCAAGGACACCACCGAGGACTACGAGGCCAAGCGTCAGGTCTACGTCGACCGGCTGAATTTCGAGCTGGATATCATCATCCAGATGGGGTTCCCCGGTTACTTCCTGATCGTGATGGACTTTATCCAGTGGGCCAAGAACAACGGTGTTCCGGTGGGCCCAGGCCGGGGGTCGGGTGCCGGATCGCTGGTGGCCTATGTACAGAAGATCACCGACCTCGACCCGCTGGAATATGACCTGCTGTTCGAACGTTTCCTCAACCCGGAACGGGTATCGATGCCCGACTTCGACGTCGACTTCTGCATGGACGGTCGCGACCGGGTGATCGACTACGTGGCCGAAAAGTACGGCCGCAACGCGGTGAGCCAGATCATCACCTTCGGTTCCATGGCGGCGAAGGCTGTGGTGCGGGACGTGGCGCGGGCCCAGGGCAAGTCGTTCGGCCTGGCGGATCGCCTGTCGAAGATGATTCCGTTCGAAGTCGGCATGACCCTTGAAAAAGCCTACGAGCAGGAAGAAATCCTGCGCGACTTCATCAAGGTCGATGAGGAAGCGGCGGAAATCTGGGAGATGGCGCGCAAGCTCGAAGGCGTGGTGCGTAACGTCGGTAAACACGCCGGTGGTGTGGTGATCGCGCCGACCAAGCTGACCGACTTCTCGCCGATCTATTGCGACGAGGCCGGCGACGGTCTGGTGACCCAGTTCGACAAGGACGACGTCGAGGCGGCCGGTCTGGTGAAGTTCGACTTCCTCGGCCTGCGGACCCTGACGATCATCGACTGGGCGCTGAAAACCATCAACCGCGACCGCGCCAAGGTCAACGAGCCGCCGCTGGACATCGCGTTCATCCCGCTGGATGACAAGCCGACCTATCAGTTGCTGCAAAAAGCTGAAACCACGGCGGTATTCCAGCTCGAATCCCGCGGCATGAAAGAGCTGATCAAAAAGCTCAAGCCCGACTGCCTCGAAGACTTGATCGCACTGGTGGCCCTGTTCCGTCCGGGCCCCCTGCAGTCCGGCATGGTGGATGACTTCATCAACCGTAAGCACGGTCGCGCAGAACTTGCTTATCCGCACCCGGATTACCAATACGAAGGTTTGCAGCCGGTACTGGCGCCGACCTACGGCATCATCCTGTATCAGGAACAGGTGATGCAGATCGCCCAGGTCATGGCCGGTTACACCCTCGGTGGTGCGGACATGCTGCGTCGGGCGATGGGTAAAAAGAAACCCGAGGAAATGGCCAAGCAGCGCGGCGGTTTCATTGAGGGTTGTGCGTCGAACAATATCGACGCGGATCTGGCCGGTAACATTTTCGACCTGGTGGAAAAATTCGCCGGTTACGGCTTCAACAAATCCCACTCCGCCGCCTACGGCCTGGTGTCGTACCAGACTGCCTGGCTGAAAGCCCACTACCCGGCGCCGTTCATGGCCGCGGTACTGTCGGCGGATATGCACAACACCGACAAGGTTGTGACCTTGATCGAGGAAGTGCGCACGATGAAGCTGCGCCTCGACGCGCCGGACGTGAACACCTCTGAGTTCAAGTTTACGGTGAACGACGAAGGCCGCATCGTGTACGGCCTGGGCGCGATCAAAGGCGTCGGCGAAGGCCCGGTGGAAGCGATCACCGAAGCCCGTCAGGCCGGTCCGTTCAAGGATTTGTTCGACTTCTGCGCCCGGGTCGACCTCAAGCGCATCAACAAGCGCACGCTGGACGGTCTGATTCGCAGCGGCGCGCTGGATCGCCTCGGCCCGTACTTCCACGACGAGCAGAAGGCGTATCAGGCCAACATTGACCGCAACCGCGCCGTGCTGCTGGCGGCGATGGAAGAGGCGATCAAGTCGGCCGAGCAGACCGCGCGCACCCGTGACAGCGGCCACGCCGACCTGTTTGGCGGGCTGTTCGTCGAGGAAGACGCGGACGTTTACGCGATCCACCGCAAGGCGAAGGAGCTGACGCTCAAGGAACGCCTCAAAGGTGAAAAAGACACCTTGGGCCTGTACCTGACCGGTCACCCGATTGATGAGTACGAAGGTGAGATCCGCCGTTTCGCCCGTCAGCGCATCATCGACCTGAAACCGGCCCGGGATACCCAGACCGTGGCGGGGATGATCATTGCCCTGCGGGTGATGAAGAACAAAAAGGGCGACAAGATGGGGTTCATCACCCTCGATGATCGCTCCGGACGGATCGAGGCGTCGCTGTTCGCCGATGCGTTCCACTCCGCGCAATCGCTGCTTCAGACCGATGCGATGGTGGTGGTCGAAGGCGAGGTCAGCAACGATGACTTCTCCGGCGGCCTGCGGCTGCGGGTCAAGCGGGTGATGAGCATGGAAGATGCGCGCACCAACCTGGCCGAGAGTCTGCGCCTGAAGTTGCAAACCCAGGACCTGAAAGGCGATCAGCTACGCTGGTTGGGTGATTTGCTCAAGCGTCATCGCGGGGCGTGCCCGATCACCATGGAGTACACCAGTCCCGATGCGAAGACCTTGCTGCAGTTTGGCGAGACCTGGCGGATCGACCCGGCGGATGCCTTGATTCAAGCCCTGCGTGACCAGTTCGGGCGAGACAACGTCTTCCTCCAATACCGTTGACCGGGAGGTGCCATCAAAGCGCCAGCCCACAACCTGAATTTTTAATCTCGACCTCAGCGCGCCTCTCCCTTAAGGTAGGGCGCGAATAGACAACCGGCCGGCCCAAGCTCATTTGGGACACGACCCAAGACGGACGCCTATGAACCCGAATTTTCTAGATTTCGAACAGCCGATCGCCGACCTGCAAGCCAAGATCGAAGAGTTGCGCTTGGTCGGTAATGACAATTCGCTGAATATCGGCGATGAGATCTCCCGCCTGCAGGACAAGAGCAAGACGCTGACCGAAGACATTTTCGGCAAGCTGACCAGCTGGCAGATCGCTCGTCTGGCGCGTCACCCGAAACGTCCTTACACCCTGGACTACATCGAGCACATCTTCACCGAGTTCGACGAACTGCACGGTGACCGTCACTTCTCCGACGACGCGGCCATTGTGGGCGGCGTGGCACGTCTGGAAGACCAGCCAGTGATGGTGATCGGTCACCAGAAGGGCCGTGAAGTGCGTGAAAAGGTACGCCGCAACTTCGGCATGCCGCGTCCGGAAGGCTACCGCAAGGCTTGCCGCCTGATGGAAATGGCCGAACGTTTCAAGATGCCGATCCTGACCTTCATCGACACCCCGGGCGCCTACCCTGGCATCGACGCCGAAGAGCGCAACCAGAGCGAAGCGATCGCCTGGAACCTGCGCGTCATGGCTCGCCTGAAAACCCCGATCATCGCCACCGTGATTGGTGAAGGTGGTTCCGGCGGTGCACTGGCGATCGGCGTGTGCGATCAGTTGAACATGCTGCAGTACTCGACCTACGCGGTGATCTCGCCGGAAGGTTGCGCGTCGATTCTGTGGAAAACCGCAGAGAAAGCGCCGGATGCTGCTGAAGCGATGGGCATCACCGCCGAGCGTCTGAAAGGCCTGGGCATCGTCGACAAGGTGATCGGCGAGCCTCTGGGTGGCGCTCACCGCGATCCGGCCGCTGCCGCAGCATCGATTCGCGCCGAGCTGAGCTCGCAACTGGCGATGCTGAAGAAGTTCGACAACGAAGCGCTGCTCAAGCGTCGTTACGATCGACTGATGAGCTACGGCCTCTAAGTCGAGCCGTTTCGGCCAACGATGCAGAACACTGTGGGAGCGGGCTTGCCCGCGAATGCGATGTAACATTCAACGACTGTGTTGGCTGTTTCACCGCTTTCGCGAGCAAGCCCGCTCCCACATTTGGTTTGTGAAAAGGTAGAAAAATGGGTCAGCCCTCGATTGATTTGCCTTCCAGGCTTCTGCGCAATCTCAAGCCCTGGCTCGGCGCTTCCCATTGGCGCATCGCCTTCTCCGGTGGCCTCGATTCCACCGTTCTGCTGCACCTCCTCGCCAATCTTGCCAAAACCCATTCCCTTCCCGCGCTAAGTGCCATCCATGTCCATCACGGCCTTCAGACTGTGGCCGACGCGTGGCCGGCGCATTGTCAGGCTGTCTGCGATGAACTGGCGGTGCCGTTGCAAGTGGTGCATATGCAGGTGCAGCCGGGGGCGAGTGTGGAGCGCGCGGCGCGGGATGCGCGCTATGCGGCGTTCAGTGAGGCGACACAGGCCAATGATGTGCTACTGACCGGGCAGCATCGCGATGATCAGGCTGAAACGCTGTTGTTTCGCCTGTTGCGTGGCGCTGGCGTGCGTGGGTTGTCCGGTATGCCAGTTCAGCGCGTGCTGGGGCAGGGCAGTCTGGTTCGGCCGTTACTCGATGTTACGCGGGCCGAGCTGGAAGCCTATGCGCACGACCATGGTCTGCGTTGGATTGAGGACCCTTCCAATCAGGATCGACAGTTCTCGCGCAACTATCTGCGCCATCAGGTCATGCCGTTGCTGACCGGCCGCTGGCCTCAGGCTCACGCCAGCATGGCCCGCAGTGCGGCGCATCTGCGTGAGGCGCAAGGTTTGCTCGATGAGCTGGCTCAAATCGATCTGGCTCAAGCAAGCTTGCCCGCCGAGTTCGAATGGTCGGGATTGCCATCATTGGAGTTTGCGGCCATCGCGGGGTTGTCCGATGCCCGTCAGCGAAACGCACTCAGTCACTGGCTTGAACCTTTGACCCGACTGCCGGATACCGACCATTGGTCGGGTTGGGCGGACCTGCGCGATGCCGGCAACGATGCCTCGCCGATCTGGCGTCTGGCGGATGGCGAGTTGCATCGAAGCGCCGGTCGCTTGTGGTGGCTCAGCGGGCAATGGCTACGCGCACCGGTGGTCAGCGGCGACTGGCACGAGCCGTCGCTGGCGCTACGCTTGCCCGATAACGGACGTGTCATGTTCATCGGCCAGACTCCCGCCGGGCCGCTGCAAATCCGCTACCGGCAGGGCGGCGAGGTGATGCATCTGGCGGATCGCGGTCATCGCGATCTCAAGCGCCTGCTCAATGAGCGCGCGGTGCCGGGCTTCGTGCGTGGCAGATTGCCGCTGCTGTTTCGCGGTGAAGAATTGCTCGCCGTGGCGAACCTGCCGGGGCTCGACGGCAATGCGCTGGAAGGCTGGCGATTGCATTGGCAGCCTTCGGACGAAGATCAAGGTTTGAGATGAAGGGGGCATTCCGGTAGACTACGCTCCCTTCTTGATACAACTTCTGTGGATTCGCCTGAATTGCAGGAGTTGCCGATTACCAAGCAGTCTTTGCTGGGCGATTCCAAAAAATGTGTAGCGAGCAACGTACCGGTGTTTTCACTTCCGGTCTGTCCCAACGCGGCGGTTTTTTTGAAAGGTGCACTGTGATTAATGCAGGTGATCGGGGGCTTCGGCCTTCCTTCGCTTTCCCCGGCGGCTCGGACCGCTTTAACGCAGACTTCTAGGGTTTTTCATGACGCGCTACATATTCGTCACGGGCGGTGTTGTTTCTTCTTTGGGGAAAGGCATTGCATCGGCTTCATTGGCGGCCATCCTGGAGGCGCGGGGGCTTAAGGTCACCATGCTGAAGCTGGATCCGTACATCAACGTCGACCCGGGCACAATGAGCCCGTTCCAGCACGGTGAAGTGTTCGTCACCCACGACGGCGCCGAGACCGACCTGGACCTGGGCCACTACGAGCGGTTCATCCGCACGACCATGACCCAGAACAACAACTTCACCACCGGCCGTGTCTACGAACACGTGCTGCGCAAAGAGCGCCGTGGTGACTACCTGGGTGCAACCATCCAGGTGATTCCGCACATCACCGACGAAATTAAGCGTCGCATCATCAAGGGCGCCGGCGATGCCGACGTGGCCCTGGTGGAAATCGGTGGCACCGTTGGCGACATCGAATCGCAACCGTTCCTCGAAGCCATCCGCCAGCTGCGTGTGGAAGTCGGTTCCAAGCGCGCGATGCTGATGCACCTGACCCTGGTTCCGTATATCGCCACCGCAGGCGAAACCAAGACCAAGCCGACCCAGCACTCCGTGAAGGAACTGCGTTCGATCGGCCTGCAGCCAGACGTTCTGATCTGCCGTTCCGACCATCCGGTGGATGTGTCGTCGCGTCGCAAGATCGCTCTGTTCACCAACGTTGAAGAGCGTGCGGTGATCTCCCTGGAAGACGTCGACACCATCTACAAGATCCCGGCCGTGCTGCACGCTCAGGGTCTGGACGATTTCGTCGTCGAGCGTTTCGGTCTGCAATGCAATGGCGCCGACCTGTCCGAGTGGGAAAAGGTCGTTGATGCCAAGCTCAATCCAGAGCACGAAGTCACCATCGCGATGGTCGGCAAGTACATGGAGCTGCTGGACGCCTACAAGTCGCTGATCGAAGCGATGAGTCACGCCGGCATCACCAACCGTACCAAGGTCAACCTGCGCTACATCGATTCCGAAGACATCGAGAACCAGGGCACCGCGCTGCTGGAAGGCGTCGACGCGATCCTCGTACCGGGCGGCTTCGGTCTGCGTGGCGTGGAAGGCAAGATCACTGCCGTTCAATACGCTCGCGAAAACAAGGTTCCATACCTGGGGATCTGCCTGGGCATGCAAGTGGCGGTCATCGAGTTCGCCCGTAACGTGCTGGGCTGGAAAGACGCCAACTCCACCGAGTTCGATCGTGCCAGCGGCCATCCGGTTGTCGGTCTGATCACCGAGTGGGAAGACGCTACCGGTGCAGTCGAAACCCGTACCGAAGCGTCCGATCTGGGCGGCACCATGCGCCTCGGCGCTCAGGAATGCCTGCTCGAAGCCGGCTCCAAGGTGCACGACTGCTACGGCAAGGATGTGATTGTCGAGCGTCACCGTCACCGTTACGAAGTGAACAACAACCTGCTGCCGCAAATCATCGAGGCTGGCCTGAAAATCTCCGGTCGCTCTTCCGATGCTGCGCTGGTTGAAGTGGTCGAAGCTCCGGATCATCCATGGTTCGTCGCTTGCCAGTTCCACCCAGAGTTCACCTCGACGCCACGCGATGGCCATCCGCTGTTCAGCGGCTTCGTCAAAGCGGCATTGGCTCAACACCAGAAGAAGGCGTAACCCCGATGGCACAGAAGATCATCCGCGTCGGCGACATCGAGATTGCCAACGACAAACCCATGGTGCTGTTCGGCGGCATGAACGTGCTGGAAAGCCGTGACATGGCCATGCAGGTTTGCGAAGAGTACGTGAAGGTCACCGAAAAACTCGGCATCCCTTACGTGTTCAAGGCCAGCTTCGACAAGGCCAACCGTTCTTCTGTGACCTCCTATCGCGGTCCTGGCCTGGAAGAGGGCATGCGCATCTTCCAGGACATCAAACAAGCCTTCGGCGTGCCGATCATCACCGACGTCCACGAGCCTGACCAGGCCGCGGTCGTCGCCGAGGTCTGCGACATCATCCAGCTGCCGGCCTTCCTGTCGCGCCAGACCGATCTGGTCGTCGCGATGGCCAAGACCAACGCTGTGATCAACATCAAGAAAGCCCAGTTCCTCGCGCCTCAGGAAATGAAACACATCCTGAACAAGTGCGTGGAAGCGGGTAACGATCAGTTGATCCTCTGCGAGCGCGGTTCGAGCTTCGGCTACAACAACCTCGTGGTCGACATGCTCGGCTTCGGCATCATGAAGCAGTTCGAGTACCCGGTATTCTTCGACGTGACCCATTCGCTGCAAATGCCTGGCGGTCGTTCCGACTCTGCCGGCGGTCGCCGCGCCCAGGTCACCGACCTGGCCAAGGCTGGCATGAGCCAGTCGCTGGCGGGCCTGTTCCTCGAAGCGCACCCGGATCCGGACAACGCCAAATGCGACGGCCCTTGCGCCTTGCGTCTGGACAAACTGGAGCCATTCCTGGCCCAGCTCAAAGCCCTGGACGAACTGGTGAAGAGTTTTCCGACGGTAGAAACCGCGTAAACCTCAATTCTCCGGTAAAGTACCGCACGATTTGTCGCTCATGCCCTCGGGTATGAGCGTTGTCGTCTGCAAGCTGCCCGCTGCACACCACTTGCCGACGGTAAAAAGATTTCCTCTAGCTGCGTCGTTTTCGTCAACTTTGGAGTGTTTACAACAATGGCAAAAATCGTCGACATCAAAGGTCGTGAAGTTCTCGACTCCCGTGGCAATCCCACCGTGGAAGCGGACGTGCTTCTCGACAACGGCATCATCGGCAGCGCTTGCGCGCCGTCCGGTGCATCCACTGGCTCGCGTGAAGCGCTCGAGCTGCGTGATGGCGACAAGAGCCGTTACCTGGGCAAGGGCGTGCTCAAGGCGGTAGCCAACATCAACGGTCCGATCCGCGATCTGCTGCTGGGCACCGACCCAAGCGACCAGAAAGCGCTGGATCACGCGATGATCAAGCTGGACGGTACTGAAAACAAAGCGACCCTGGGCGCCAACGCCATCCTCGCCGTTTCTCTGGCTGCGGCCAAGGCGGCTGCACAGGATCAGGATCTGCCGCTGTACGCTCACATCGCCAACCTGAACGGCACCCCGGGTGTGTACTCGATGCCGGTTCCGATGATGAACATCATCAACGGTGGCGAACACGCCGACAACAACGTCGACATCCAGGAATTCATGGTTCAGCCGGTTGGCGCCAAGTCTTTCTCGGAAGGTCTGCGCATGGGCACCGAGATTTTCCATCACCTGAAAGCCGTGCTGAAGGCCCGTGGCCTGAGCACTGCTGTCGGTGACGAAGGCGGTTTCGCGCCGAACCTGGCTTCCAACGAAGACGCACTGAAAGTGATCTCCGAAGCAGTCGCCAACGCCGGTTACAAGCTGGGCACCGACGTGACCCTGGCTCTGGACTGCGCGGCCAGCGAGTTCTTCGAAGACGGCAAGTACAACCTGTCCGGCGAAGGCCAGGTGTTCACCGCTGAAGGTTTCGCCGACTACCTTAAAGGTCTGACCGAGCGTTACCCGATCATCTCGATCGAAGACGGTCTGGACGAGTCCGACTGGGCTGGCTGGAAGATCCTCACCGACAAGATCGGCGAGAAGACCCAACTGGTCGGCGACGACCTGTTCGTGACCAACACCAAGATCCTGAAAGAAGGCATCGATAAAAAGATCGCCAACTCGATCCTGATCAAGTTCAACCAGATCGGCACCCTGACCGAAACCCTGGAAGCCATCCAGATGGCCAAGGCTGCCGGTTACACCGCCGTGATCTCGCACCGTTCCGGCGAAACCGAAGATTCGACCATTGCCGACCTGGCTGTGGGTACTTCGGCTGGCCAGATCAAGACCGGTTCGCTGTGCCGTTCCGACCGCGTTTCCAAGTACAACCAACTGCTGCGTATCGAAGAGCAGTTGAATGGCAAGGCCAAGTACAACGGTCGCTCCGAGTTCCGCGGCTAAGTTGTAAATGGTAAAAAGACACCGGATTGTGTCGGAAAAGTCGTGACAGCGATGGATTTGCCACTAATCTGATGCCTTATATGCACAAGCCTGGATATTCCAGGCTTCGTGCTATCAGATGCTTCAAAGTTTTGGCGTGGCTGTCTTTTTTCACTGGATACCTGATATTCGATGCGCAGTCCTTACTGGTTGTTTCTCGTTTTGCTCTTGCTGCTGGCCGGTCTGCAGTACCGCCTGTGGGTGGGCAATGGCAGTCTGGCGCAAGTCGCCGAACTGAATCAGCAGATTGCTGATCAACACGCCGAGAACGAAGCCTTGCTGGAGCGCAACCGGGTGATGGACGCTGAAGTCAGCGAGTTGAAAAAAGGCATGGAGACCGTTGAAGAGCGGGCTCGTCACGAACTGGGCATGGTCAAGGACGGCGAAACCCTTTACCAGTTGGCCCAATGATCGATTCCCTGCCGGCCTTCTGGGCCGTGATTCCTGCCGCGGGCGTCGGTGCCCGTATGGCCGCGGACCGTCCCAAGCAATATCTGCAACTGGGCGGGCGCACAATTCTCGAACACAGCCTCGGCTGTTTCCTCGATCACCCGAGCCTCAAGGGCCTGGTGGTCAGTCTTGCCGTTGATGATCCTTATTGGCCGAACCTGGCCAGCGCCAGTGATCCGCGCATTCAACGGGTTGACGGTGGTGCCGAACGTTCCGGCTCGGTGCTCAACGCCTTGCTTCATCTGCATGCCCAAGGTGCCGACGACGAGGACTGGGTGCTGGTGCACGATGCGGCGCGGCCTAATCTGAGCCGTGACGATCTCGACAAACTGCTCGCTGAGCTGGCGAACGATTCGGTCGGCGGCCTGTTGGCCGTGCCGGCGAAGGACACTCTTAAGCGGGTCGACAAGCACGGTCGAGTGGTGGAAACCGTTGATCGCAGTGTGATCTGGCAAGCCTATACGCCGCAGATGTTCCGCCTCGGTGCACTGCACCGCGCGCTGGCAGACAGTCTGGTGGCGGATGCAGTGATCACCGATGAAGCCTCGGCGATGGAGTGGGCCGGCATGGCGCCACGCCTGATCGAAGGCCGTGCGGATAACCTGAAAGTCACCCGCCCCGAAGACCTCGAATGGTTGCGCCAGCGCTGGGCCAATCGACGTTAAGCCCGATATTCCGGCCGTTCGGCCAAGCCTTCCTTGAGAAAGTCCACCAGTTTGCGCACCTTCGGCGACAAGTGCCGCTGCTGTGGGTACAGCGCCCACACCGCCGTATTCGGCGGTTGATGCGCTTCCAAAAGCGAAACCAATGCACCGCTGTGCAGATGTTCCAGCACGTAATAGTCCGGCAACTGACACAGTCCGACGCCTTGTAGCGCCGCATCCAGCACCGCTTGCCCACTGTTGCAGCGCCAGTTTCCCTGCACCCGCTGGGAAAATTCCCGCCCATTTTGTTCAAGCTGCCAGATGTCCGAGCTGCCGATCAGGCAATTGTGCCGTCCCAGCTCCGACAAACTGTGTGGGCGCCCGTACCGTTCAAGGTAGGAAGGCGATGCGCACAGATACATGCGTCGCGGTGCCAGCCGGGTCGCCACCAGCCGGGAATCCTGAAGCCGGCCAAGACGGATCGCCAGGTCCAGGCCTTCATGCACCAGATCGAGTTGCCGGTTGGTCAGTTCGATATCGATGCGCAGTTGCGGGTAATGCCCCATGAAACGGGTCACCAGCGGCACGATGAAGCGTTCGCCGTAAGCCACGGCGCAGGTCATGCGCAGCATGCCTTTGGGTTCGCTGGTCAGGTCGCCGACTGCGCGCAGCGCTTCTTCGCGACCGTCCTGTAGACGCTGGCAATGTTGCAGAAAGGTCTGGCCGGCTTCGGTCAGGGTGACGCGCCGGGTACTGCGGTACAGCAGTCGCGTCTGCAAGCGCTCTTCCAGTCGTACGATTTGTCGACTGATGTGCGAGGAAGAAACGCCCAGGCGTTCGGCAGCCGCAGTGAACTGGCTGCATTCGGCAACGGCGACGAACTCGTCGATGCCTTCCCAGCGGTTTTCGGACATGGGGATTATCCCTGTATGGCAATAATGTTTTGCTTTTGCCAGGATTATTCATCAAGCAGCGCTGAACTACACTGACTGTCTGGTTTTTTATTCAATCGATTCACTGGAGAGTCAGCATGATCAAGTCGCGCGCCGCCGTTGCCTTCGAGGCCAAGAAGCCGCTGGAAATCGTAGAAGTCGATGTCGCCATGCCCAAGGCCGGTGAAGTGCTGCTGCGCGTGGTGGCTTCCGGGGTTTGCCACACTGACGCTTACACCCTGTCCGGCGCTGATCCGGAAGGTATCTTCCCGTCGATCCTCGGTCACGAAGGCGGTGCCATAGTCGAAGCGATCGGCGAAGGCGTGACCTCGGTGGCCGTCGGCGACCACGTGATTCCGCTGTACACCCCGGAATGCGGCCAGTGCAAATTCTGTAAGTCGGGCAAAACCAACCTGTGTCAGGCGATCCGCGCCACCCAGGGCAAGGGCCTGATGCCGGACGGCACTTCACGCTTTTCCTACAAGGGCCAAACGATTTTCCACTACATGGGCACTTCGACGTTCTCCGAGTACACCGTGCTGCCGGAAATCTCCGTGGCCAAGATCTCCAAAGATGCCCCGCTGGAAAAGGTCTGTCTGCTCGGCTGCGGCGTGACCACCGGTATCGGCGCAGTGATCAACACCGCTAAAGTCAAACCGGGTGACACCGTGGCCATCTTCGGTCTCGGCGGCATCGGTCTGTCGGCCGTGATTGGTGCAGTGAAGGCCAAGGCCGCGCGCATCATCGCCATCGACATCAACCCGGCCAAGTTCGAAATCGCCAAACAATTGGGTGCTACCGACTGCGTGAACCCGAAAGACTTCGATCGTCCGATCCAGGAAGTGATCGTGGACATGACCGATGGCGGCGTCGACTTCTCTTTCGAATGCATCGGCAACGTGCAACTGATGCGCGCAGCCCTCGAGTGCTGCCATAAAGGCTGGGGCGAGTCGGTGATCATCGGTGTGGCCGGTGCCGGCCAGGAAATCTCCACCCGTCCGTTCCAGCTGGTGACCGGTCGCGTCTGGCGTGGTTCGGCGTTCGGTGGCGTGCGTGGTCGTACCGAATTGCCAAGCTACGTCGATATGGCGCAAAGCGGCGAAATCCCGCTGGATACTTTCATCACTCACACCATGGGCCTGGAAGATATCAACAAAGCTTTCGACCTGATGCACGAAGGCAAGAGCATCCGCACCGTCATTCATTTCTGATCAGTCGCGATGCCACGGCTGCCGATATGTAGCCGTGGCTGCGTAGGAGCCCTACATGAGTCTGGAAAACATCTCCTGTCAGAAAAGTTTCGGCGGTTGGCACAAGCGCTATCGCCATCGTTCCGAAGTGCTGGGCTGCGACATGGTGTTTGCCGTGTATCTGCCGCCGCAGGCAGAGCAGGGCGGCAAGTTGCCGGTGCTGTACTGGCTGTCGGGCCTGACCTGCACGGACGAGAACTTCATGCAGAAGGCCGGTGCCATGCGCATGGCGGCTGAATTGGGGCTGATTATCGTGGCCCCGGACACCAGTCCTCGCGGCCCGGATGTACCGGGCGATCCTGACGGAGCCTGGGATTTCGGCCTCGGTGCCGGGTTTTATCTGAATGCCACGCAGGAACCCTGGTCGCGGCACTATCGGATGCATGACTACGTCGTGCAGGAATTGCCTTCACTGGTTGAGGCGCATTTCCCGGCCTCGGACAAGCGCAGCATCAGTGGCCACTCCATGGGCGGCCACGGTGCATTGGTTTGTGCGTTGCGCAATCCGGGTCGTTACCAGTCGGTTTCGGCGTTTTCGCCAATCAACAATCCGATTGATTGCCCGTGGGGCCAGAAGGCATTCACCCGCTATCTCGGCGAAGACCGTTCGAAGTGGCGCGAGTGGGATGCCTGTGCACTGATCGCCGAAGCGGACGAGAAACTGCCACTGCTGGTCGATCAGGGTGACCGCGACGATTTCCTCGCCACCCAGCTCAAACCGGAAGCCCTGCAACAAGCGGCAAAACAAGCGGGCCACCCGCTGACGTTGCGCCTGCAACCGGGCTACGACCACAGCTATTTCTTCATCGCGAGCTTCATTGACGACCACTTGCAGCATCACGCACGCGCTCTAGGCGCCTAACGCCTGACAAAGCAGGTAGAATCACGCCCTGACAAAATTCGGGGCGTTTTTTTATGCGTATTGGCCACGGCTATGATGTGCACCGTTTCGCTGAAGGCGATTTCATTACTCTGGGCGGCGTGCGAATCGCACACGGCTTCGGGCTGCTCGCTCACTCCGACGGTGACGTCCTGCTGCATGCCTTGAGCGACGCCTTGCTCGGCGCGGCTGCGCTGGGTGATATCGGCAAGCATTTCCCGGATACCGACCCGCAATTCAAGGGTGCCGATAGCCGAGTGTTGCTGCGTCATGTGGTCAGCCTGATCCACGCCAAAGGCTGGAAGGTCGGCAATGTCGACAACACCATTGTTGCCCAGGCCCCCAAAATGGCCCCCCATATCGAATCGATGCGCGCGCTGATTGCCGCGGATCTGCAAGTAGAACTGGATCAAGTGAACGTGAAAGCCACCACCACTGAGAAGCTTGGCTTCGTCGGTCGCGAAGAAGGTATTGCCGTGCATTCCGTTGCCTTGTTGCTGCGCGCATGAACGAACTGCAACTGCTCGGCCCGCGGGCCTATGGCGATGCACTCGGCACTGCGGTACTCAAAGCCATCGCCGAAGATTTCCAGGTCGATGAAGTCCTCGACATTCCGTTCAGCGGTGACGGCGAGCACCTGTGGATCTGGGTGGAAAAGCGCGGCCTGAATACCGAAGAAGCGGCTCGACGCATCGCCAAGGCGGCCGGTGTGCCGCTGCGTACGGTCAGTTACGCTGGGCTCAAGGATCGTCAGGCGCTGACCCGCCAGTGGTTCAGCGTGCAGTTGCCGGGCAAGGCCGATCCGGATCTGTCGGCGGCGGAAAACGACACGCTGAAAATCCTCAAGACCACCCGCCACAAGCGCAAGCTGCAGCGCGGTGCGCATTCGGCCAACGGTTTCACCCTGCGCCTGACTCAGTTCAATGGTGACAAGGCCGCTATCGACGAGCGTCTGCAACTGATCGCCAAACAAGGCATCCCGAATTACTTCGGCGCCCAACGTTTCGGTCATGACGGTGGCAACGTGGTCGATGCCCGTTCGTGGGCCGCGCGCAAGGCACTGCCGGAGCAGCGCAATGTGCGCTCGCGCCTGCTGTCGACCGCGCGCAGTTTTCTGTTCAATCAGGTGCTCGCGGCGCGGGTCGCCGATGGCACCTGGCAGCGTGCCCAGGTCGGCGATCTGCTGGCCTTTACCGACAGCCGCAGCTTTTTCCCGGCCGGTGAGGCCGAGTGCAGCGACCCACGCCTGGCGATTCTCGACCTGCATCCGACCGGCCCGCAGTGGGGCGAAGGTGACTCGCCGGCGGCCGGGGTTGTCCATGATCTGGAGCAGGGGATTGCCGCACGCGAGGCGGATCTGCGCGATTGGTTGATTAATGCCGGTATGAGCCACGAACGTCGCATCCTGCGGCTGCCCATTGGCGGGTTGACGTGGCATTATCCCGAGCCTGACATTCTGCAACTGGAATTCGTCCTCCCGGCCGGATGCTTCGCCACCGTATTGGTGCGCGAACTCGTTGATCTGGTGCCGGTGGGGCAGACGGACAGCCCATGCGTATTCTGATTTCTAACGACGATGGGGTGACTGCGCCCGGTCTTGCCGCGCTTTATGCTGCGCTGGCGGATTACACCGAGTGCGTGGTTATCGCCCCGGAACAGGACAAGAGCGGTGCCAGCAGTTCGCTGACACTCGACCGTCCGCTGCACCCGCAATACCTGGCCAACGGCTTTATCAGCCTCAATGGCACACCGACCGACTGCGTTCATCTGGGACTCAACGGCTTGCTCGAACGCCAGCCGGACATGGTGGTTTCGGGTATCAACCTGGGCGCCAACCTGGGGGATGACGTGCTGTATTCCGGAACGGTGGCAGCCGCCCTTGAGGGCCGCTTTCTCGAGCGCCCGTCGTTTGCCTTCTCACTGGTTTCGCGGCAGGTCGACAACCTGCCCACGGCCGCCTACTTTGCGCGCAAACTGGTCGAGGCCCACGCCGGGCTTGATCTGCCACCGCGCACGGTGCTGAACGTGAACATTCCGAATCTGCCGATCGATCACATTCGCGGCATTCAACTGACCCGTCTCGGTCATCGCGCCCGTGCGGCTGCACCGATGAAAGTCGTCGACCCGCGTGGAAAGGCCGGCTACTGGATCGCAGCGGCAGGTGATGCGGAAGATGGCGGGCCTGGCACCGATTTCCATGCGGTGATGCAAGGTTACGTATCCATCACTCCGTTGCAGCTCGATCGCACCTTCAATGATGCCTTCCGAAGTCTCGACGGCTGGCTGGAGGGGCTCAACTGATGGCTCGTGAACAAGACGACAGGCTGCGCAGCGGCATCGGGATGACGTCCCAGCGAACCCGTGAGCGCCTGATCCAGCGTCTGTACGAAGAGGGCGTTTCCAACGCCAGCGTGCTGGAAGTGATCCGCCGCACCCCACGACACCTGTTCGTCGATGAAGCGCTGGCGCACCGTGCCTATGAAGACACCGCGCTGCCGATCGGCAACAACCAGACTATTTCCCAGCCTTATATGGTGGCGCGTATGAGCGAGCTGCTGCTGGAGGCCGGGCCGCTGGATAAAGTACTGGAGATCGGCACCGGTTCCGGTTACCAGACGGCGGTGCTGTCGCAACTGGTCGAGCGGGTGTTTTCGGTGGAGCGCATCAAGGTTCTGCAGGATCGGGCCAAGGAACGCCTGGTCGAGCTCAACCTGCGCAACGTGGTGTTTCGTTGGGGCGATGGCTGGGAAGGCTGGCCGGCGCTGGCGCCGTACAACGGCATCATTGTCACGGCAGTCGCCACCGATGTGCCTCAGGCTTTGCTTGATCAACTGGCACCGGGCGGGCGGATGGTGATCCCGGTCGGCTCGGGTGAAGTGCAGCAATTGATGCTGATCGTGCGCGAAGAAAACGGCTTCTCCCGACACGTTCTGGGGGCAGTGCGTTTCGTGCCATTGCTGAACGGTCCGCTGGCCTGAGCATTTGTTTCACGATGCTGAATTCCTGTCGAGTGCGCCTGTCTTACAGCGGCAGCGAATGTTTAAACAGGATGGATCGTCTACAAGCAAACGTGTGCGCCGAGCCATAGCGCTTCTATAAAGGTAAAGCCGGTTGCGCCCGTTATACTTGCGAAGTTTCATGCCGGAATCGGCATTCCACATTTTTCAGCCACCACAAAGGGAGCGGCGGGTGAGTCTCACAGTCATTGCGCAGCGTATGGGTAACACGAGCTTTCAGCGCCTGGTGACTGGCCTTGTCTTGAGCACCTTGCTGGTCGGTTGCTCCAGCACAAAATCGAGCAACGTTCGGGTCGTCGATCGCAACAATGCGGTGGCCCAGCGTCCGGTCGTGACGACCGGGCAGTATGTAGTCCGTCCGGGCGATACTTTGTTTTCCATCGCTTTTCGCTACGGCTGGGACTACAAAGCCCTCGCCGCCCGGAACAATATTCCTACGCCATACACGATCCATCCGGGTCAGACGATTCGCTTCGATGGCCGCACCGGTTCAACGTCGACGGCGGTCGTCACCAACTCCGGCTCTTCAGCGTCTTCGTCCAGCAAAACCACGGTTATCCGGCGCCAGGCAAATGGCACGACAACCACCACGACCACGGGTTCCGGTGCGGCTTCCACGGCGGTTGTACCGTCCGTCGCCAACAAGCAAACCCCCGCTCCGTTGCCTCCACCGGGCCCGGCCCCGACCGGCTGGGGATGGCCATCTAATGGCATTCTGATTGGAAAATTCTCTTCAAACGGTAGTTTGAATAAAGGAATTGATATCGCCGGAGATTTGGGACAGCCTGTTTTAGCTGCGTCTGATGGGACGGTGGTATACGCCGGGAGTGGCTTAAGGGGCTACGGCGAATTGGTCATCATCAAACACAGCGAAACCTACGTCAGTGCTTACGGACACAACCGTCGGCTGTTGGTACGGGAGGGGCAGCAGGTCAAGGTCGGACAGACAATTGCCGAAATGGGGTCAACGGGTACAGACCGGGTGAAACTGCATTTTGAGATTCGCCGACAAGGTAAACCTGTAGATCCGCTGCAGTTCCTGCCAAGACGTTGATTTGCAGACCAGCCTGTTCCGTCGCGTAGAGGGGACAGGCTCCAGCGTTGCCAAGGATAAAGGCGCCGCTTGAGCTTGGGGTCGAACTCACCAAAGGACTATAACAATGGCTCTCAGTAAAGAAGTGCCGGAGTTTGACATCGACGATGAGGTTCTCCTGATGGAGACCGGCATCGATTCGGATTCGATGTCGAATGATGAAGGGGCTGCTCCACCTTCCGTTCGTGCCAAATCCAAACACTCCGCTTCACTTAAACAACATAAGTACATCGATTACACTCGGGCACTCGATGCCACGCAGCTGTACCTCAACGAAATCGGCTTTTCCCCACTGCTCTCCCCGGAAGAAGAAGTTCATTTTGCGCGCTTGTCGCAAAGTGGCGACCCTGCCGGGCGCAAGCGCATGATCGAAAGTAACCTGCGGCTGGTGGTCAAAATCGCCCGGCGTTACGTCAATCGGGGGCTGTCGCTGCTGGATCTGATCGAAGAGGGCAACCTCGGATTGATCCGCGCGGTGGAAAAGTTCGATCCGGAGCGTGGCTTCCGCTTCTCGACCTACGCGACCTGGTGGATTCGTCAGACCATCGAACGCGCGATCATGAATCAGACCCGGACCATCCGGTTGCCGATCCATGTGGTCAAGGAGCTCAACGTGTACCTGCGGGCTGCACGGGAGCTGACGCAAAAGCTCGACCACGAACCTTCACCCGAAGAAATCGCCAACCTGCTGGAAAAACCGGTGGGCGAAGTCAAGCGCATGCTGGGCTTGAACGAGCGGGTTTCTTCGGTCGACGTCTCGCTGGGTCCGGATTCGGATAAAACCCTGCTGGACACCCTGACGGATGACCGTCCGACCGATCCATGTGAACTGCTGCAGGATGACGACCTGTCGCAGAGCATCGATCAATGGCTCTCGGAGCTGACCGACAAGCAACGCGAGGTGGTCGTGCGCCGCTTCGGCCTGCGCGGCCATGAGAGCAGCACGCTGGAAGATGTAGGCCTGGAGATCGGCCTGACCCGGGAACGGGTGAGACAGATCCAGGTAGAAGGCCTCAAGCGCCTTCGGGAAATTCTCGAGAAAAACGGCCTGTCGAGCGAGTCGCTGTTTCAATAAGCCACCCGCATGACCGCTATACAGAAAGCCCCGACTGGTTCGGGGCTTTTTGTTGGCGCACTGAAAGCGGGAGGCGTTCCCACCTTGTAGGTTTGCGTTGTAAGCCTTTGCTGACTGTATCGTAAGTGTTCGTTATTTTTACACTGCCGCTGAAGGCGATTGCGCTCATGGACGAATCGTAACGCAATGATTTATATGGTTATTTTTTAATGTGAAGGGCTTATGACAGCAGGTTAGTGCGCTGGAGGCCAGTTGCCCCCGGCGGGGAAATCTCTAGTATCTGGGTTGTGTCGACGGATAGACACGCCCTTCAAGGAAGAGGGGAACGGACATCGCAGGAAGCGATTCATCAGGACGATGAAAAGGAACACAGGGAATAGGGAAAAAATGTGGGCGGGTCAAACCGCCCCTTTTTTTTGCCTGAAATAAAGCAAAACCCGAAAAAGCAAAAAGGCCCGCAAGGGGCCTTTTCTTCAACCGCGGGACAGATCAGCGTTCGAGGTCTTTGATCTTGCCTTTGACGCCATCCCACTCTTCGGCATCCGGCAGCGATTCTTTCTTTTCGGTGATGTTCGGCCAGATCTCGGCCAGTTCTACGTTCAGCTGAATGAATTCCTGCATCTCTTCCGGAACTTCGTCCTCGGAGAAAATGGCCACGGCCGGGCATTCCGGCTCGCACAGGGCGCAGTCGATGCACTCGTCCGGGTGAATCACCAGGAAGTTCGGGCCTTCGTAAAAGCAGTCCACCGGACAGACTTCTACGCAGTCGGTGTACTTGCACTTGATGCAGTTGTCGGTGACGACGAAGGTCATTTCTAATTTTCTCCTCAGGCGGCGGCAGCGTTGCCCCTTCACGGTTGGGGTCGCCAGGTTCGGGAGCGATGTCTGCCAGCCAGGCTATTAGCCAGCAGCATCCCAAACCGCGCGAGATTCTAACAGCTTGAAGCCGTTTGCGTTATATCCGGTTCGTCGGTGCTTAGATCCGGTTCTTTAGTGCATAGAGCATTTCGAGTGCACGACGCGGTGTCACGTCATCCAGATCCAGCTTGGCCAACTCATCCAGCACCGGGTGCGGCAGGCTGGCGAACATGTCGCTCTGCTGCGGCGTCGCCGGTTTGCCCTTGACGGCCGGTTTTGGCGCCTCATGCGGCAGCGCGGTATCTTCCAGGCGGCTCAAGTGCTCACGAGCACGTACGATCACTTCGCTTGGCACACCGGCCAACTGCGCGACCGCAAGGCCGTAGCTCTGGCTCGCGGGCCCTGGCAGCACATGGTGCAGAAACACGATGCGCTCGTTGTGTTCGGTGGCGTTGAGGTGCACGTTGGCCACCAGTGGTTCGGCTTCCGGCAACACGGTCAGTTCGAAATAGTGCGTCGCAAACAGAGTATAGGCGCGCAGCTGCGCCAGACGCTCCGCCGCCGCCCACGCCAGGGACAGACCGTCAAAGGTGCTGGTGCCGCGACCGACTTCGTCCATCAGCACCAGGCTGCGCTCGGTGGCGTTGTGCAGGATGTTCGCGGTCTCGCTCATTTCCACCATGAAGGTCGAGCGCCCGCCGGCGAGGTCGTCGCTGGAACCGATCCTGGTGAAAATCCGGTCCACCAGCGACAGTTCGCAACTGGCCGCCGGCACGAAGCTGCCGATGTGTGCCAGCAGCACGATCAGAGCAGTCTGGCGCATATAGGTGGATTTACCGCCCATGTTCGGACCAGTGATCACCAGCATGCGGGTGTTGTCGTCCAGGCTCAGGTCGTTGGCCACGAACGGCGTGGTCAGCACTTGCTCGACCACCGGGTGACGGCCCTGGGAGATACGCATGCACGGTTCGCTGACGAATGTCGGGCAATTCAGGTCGAGATTCAGCGCACGTTCGGCGAGGTTGCTCAGCACGTCCAGCTCAGCCAGGGCGCCAGCGGTGTCCTGCAACGGCGGCAACTGGCTGATCAGGTCTTCCAGCAACGCCTCGTAGAGCATTTTCTCGCGAGCCAGAGCGCGGCTCTTGGCCGACAGTGCCTTGTCTTCAAACTCTTTCAGTTCCGGGGTGATGAAGCGTTCGGCACCTTTGAGGGTCTGACGGCGGATGTAGTCTGCCGGCGCCGATTCAGCCTGCTTGCTTGGCAATTCGATGAAGTAGCCATGAATGCGGTTGTAGCCGACTTTGAGATTGGCGAGGCCGGTGCGGGCCTTTTCACGGGCTTCCAGATCGATCAGGAACTGGCCGGCGTTCTCGCTCAGCGATTGCAGTTCGTCTAGCTCGCTGTCGTAACCGGTTTTCAGCACGCCGCCGTCACGGATGACCGCTGGCGGGTTGTCGATGATGGCTTTTTCCAGCAGCGCCGCCAGTTCCGGGTAAGTGCTGGTGGTGGTCGCCAGACGTTGCAGGTGCGGCGCCTCGAGATCCATCATCGCCACTTGCAGTTCAGGCAGCGCACCGAGCGCATCACGCAGGCGAGCGAGGTCGCGAGGGCGAGCATTGCGCAGGCCGATCCGCGCCAGAATCCGCTCGATGTCGCCGATCTCCTTGAGTTGCGGTTGCAGGTTTTCAAAACGATAGCGGTCGAGCAGGCAAGTGATCGAGGTCTGGCGAGCCAGCAGCACAGTCAGGTCGCGCAGCGGACGGTTGAGCCAACGGGTCAGCAAACGGCTGCCCATGGCCGTCTGGCAACGGTCGACCACCGATTGCAGGGTGTTGTCGCGGCCACCGGCCAGGTTGGTGTCGAGTTCGAGGTTGCGGCGGCTGGCGCCGTCCAGCACCACGGTGTCGTCTAGCCGCTCATGGCGCAAGCTGCGCAAGTGGGGCAGGGCGGTGCGCTGGGTTTCCCTGGCATACGCCAGCAGGCAACCGGCGGCGCCGATCGCCAGGGTCAGGGTTTCGCAGCCGAAGCCTTTCAGGTCCTGGGTGGAGAATTGCTGACAGAGGCTTTTCAGCGCCGAGTCGCGCTCGAAATCCCACGGTGCACGACGACGTACCCCACGGCGTTTTTCCGCCGGCAAATCCTTCGGCCAATCATCCGGGATCAGCAACTCGACCGGGTTGACCCGCTCCAGCTCCGCCAGCAGGTTTTCCCAGCCCTTGATCTCCAGCACGGTGAAATTGCCGCTGGTGATGTCCAGCACAGCCAGGCCGAACAGGCGCTCGTCGCCCAGCACCGCCGCGATCAGGTTATCGCGACGCTCATCCAGCAACGCCTCGTCACTGACCGTACCCGGGGTGATGATCCGCACCACCTGACGTTCCACCGGGCCTTTACTGGTGGCCGGGTCGCCGACCTGCTCGCAGATCACCACCGACTCGCCGAGCTTGACCAGCTTCGCCAGGTAGCCTTCCGCCGCGTGATACGGAATCCCGCACATCGGAATCGCCTGCCCTGCCGACTGCCCGCGCGCGGTCAGGGTGATGTCCAGCAACTTGGCCGCCTTCTTCGCGTCCTCGTAGAAGATCTCGTAGAAGTCGCCCATGCGGTAGAACATCAGCTGGTCCGGGTGCTGATTTTTCAGGCGCCAGTACTGCTGCATCATCGGAGTGTGGGAGGACAGGTCGGAGACGGCTTTATTCATCGGATTGTCAGGCAACTCGTTCAAAGGTATGGGGCAAAAGCGCGTCAGTGGCCGGGCTTTTCCGCGATGGGCGCAAGGTTACCATGGGCGGTCTGTCGGACGCAGGCATCGCGGTCGGGTGACATGCATCGGTGGTAAAAAGGTCGACTATGCACGATTTATGCAAATCAGCATTTGTCTTCCCGAAAAACTTCAAGCACTATGCGCGTTATGCAAAAACGCAACGTATCTACCGTCTTAAGAGCACTGCTCGACCAGCACGGGATCTCCCCCACGGAGCTCCACCGTCGCACCGGCGTGCCTCAATCCACGCTCTCGCGGATTCTCAGCGGGAAGATCGTCGATCCTTCGGATAAACATATCTCGAAGATCGCCGAGTACTTCGCCGTGAGCACCGATCAGTTGCGCGGGCGCGCGGATGTTGCGCCTGCCGCCAACGGCGGACGCGACGAGTTGCATTCTGAACTCAAGGACATAAGCCTGTGGGACGACGACACCCCCGTCGATGACGATGAGGTGTCGGTGCCCTTTCTTCGCGAGGTTGAATTGGCTGCTGGATCAGGAAGATTCGTCATCGAAGAGAGCGAACGCTCCAGCCTGCGCTTCGGCAAGCGCAGCCTGCGCCATAACGGTGTGCAGTTCGATCAGGCCAAATGCGTGACGGTACGCGGCAACAGCATGTTGCCGGTACTGCGCGACGGTGCCACGGTCGGCGTCAACGCCGGCAAATGCGGGATCGGCGACATCATCGATGGCGACCTCTACGCCATCAACCACAACGGTCAACTTCGGGTGAAACAGCTCTATCGCCTGCCTACCGGAATCCGTCTGCGCAGCTTCAACCGCGATGAACATCCGGACGAGGACTACAGCTTCCAGGATATGCAGGAAGAGCAGATCGTCATCCTCGGTCACGTCTTCTGGTGGGGCATGTACGCCCGTTAACCCGATCCCTTTCAGATAAAACCCGCCTCGGCGGGTTTTTTTTCGCCTGTAGAAAACCGGGCAACCCTTGATTGGCGGGGCTTCCATGCATCCGCGCATTTCTCGTGCATAAATAAATGCATTTACGCATTGACTGTGTATGCATCCATGCATATTCTTGCCATCAAGCCGCTCGACAAAGCGGCTGGCAACAACAGCTCTTTAGTTCCACAAGAACAGGCAGCGATGAACCGGCCTCAACGGTTCAGAGGGTTGGCAACTGACCCGGGTGTGCAGCGTAAAGCACCAGAAGCAGTTATCCGGCGGGCAGGGACCGCGGTCGGAAAAACAATTTGAATGGACTCGTACCGCGCCAGTAGCGCCGAAAAGTCAGCTTCCTTCACGAACACAGGATTGAAGGAAGGCAAAGGAGTGCATCACTGAAAAGCCCGGCGGATTGCCGGGCTTTTTGGAATGCCTTCTGGGCAGAAACAGAAATGCCGGGAGGCCGGCAATCAAAAAGGATGATGACCATGAAGAAGTACGTGCGTGTTGTGGATGGCAAAGTCGACAACATCTTCGAAACCAACAACCCGATCACCGACGATTTTCCGGCGAGTCAAGTCTGGGTGGATGTCACCGCATTGCCAAAGATCGACTACTCCTGGAACGCGGTGAATACCGATGGCGTCTGGACCTTTACCGACAGCGATATGTGGGGGCAGCCATCGCAGTTGTCCATGCAGCTGCGCGCCGAACGCTCCCGCCGATTTGATCGAGTCAACGCCACTCTGCTGGCTACCGCCCTGGAGCAGAAGGTTGAGCTGGGTCTGGCGACGCCTGCCGATATCGCGGGGTTGCAGGCTTACAAGCAGTTTTTCGTTGATATGAGCAACGTCAACAAACAGCCAGGTTACCCGCTGGCAATCACCTGGCCTGAAGTTCCATAAATCACCGTTTCATGACTCTGCATAAGGACCGCATGACTGAATGACCCGGCGTATAGCCGGGCTTTCTGGATTGCCTGTCCGGCAGGAACGGAAATGCCGGGATTCCGGCAATCAAAAAGGACGATAAGAATGAATCGATACGTTTTCATCACGATGCCCAATTCCAAGGTATATCGGGTGGTTGATACCGACGAAGGGATGCCGGTCAGCTTTCCTGACGGATTGGGGGGGCTGTGGGTGGATGCCACAGGAAACACGGAAGTCGTGGTCGGATGGAATGCCCGACTGGTCAACAACCAGTGGGAGTTGCATGCACCCACTTTCGAAGAGGTGGCAAGCCAGGTCAAGTTCCTCGCCACTGAGAAGCTATCGAATGCCAAAGGTTGGCTGACGTTCAACCCGCTGGATTACAAGCAGGATCTGGGCATTGCAACGCCGGAGGAAGAAGCGGCGTTGCTGGCTTACAAGCAATACGTCATCGCCGTGTGCGATTACAGGAATCAACCGGGTTACCCGTACACCATGATTTGGCCGACAGAGCCTTTTTCGCTGGTTTGAATCGACGACCTGATTGTTCTGGTCTGTATGACCGAAAAGCCCGGCCCCTGCGCCGGGCTTTCTGGAATGCCTGCCTGAGGCAGGCGCTTCAACAAGGTTTCGCGGCATGAGCAAGGCCACGCAGAGAATCAAAAGGATTTGTCGATGTTGAAAGAGTGCCGCTGCGGCCATTGCAAAAGACTGCTCGCCCGGGTGGGCGAGTACACAGAACTCCAGATCAAATGTTCCCGCTGCGGAACGTTGAATCATGTGAAGGCCGCGAGCCCCGAGCGATCGCCTGTGAGCGACATGCGTGCTGCATCGTCAGCACAACCTGATCAATCTCCTCATAGGTAAAGACATGAACATTCTCAAGAAATACGTAGCACCGTTTCTCGCTGTTGCACTGCTGGGCAATGGCGGCAGCGCAATTGCCGCCAACCTCCTGGTGAACGGCAGCTTTGAACAATCGACATGCGGTGGTGGCTGCATTCTGGACACCCCGGCAAAAACCAATGCCATCACAGGCTGGACGACGTTCCTGTCCGGTGCCGAATACTTCAACATGCCCAATGCCATCGGCGGTTCTGTGGCAGCAGATGGCGTGATGATCGTCGACCTGGCCAACTACGTTTATGGCAACGGTGGCGGGATTCAGCAGAATTTCGCGACCACTCCGGGCGCCAAGTACCGTCTGACTTTCAGTGCCGGCAACTCCCGATTCGCCAGCCGCTCCGGCGACGGTGTCATTCAGGTGAAAGTGGCCGGGCAAACCGCTACGTTCAACACACCGACAGCCAAAGGCGTCGCGGTCGAGTGGAGCACCGTCACTTACGAGTTCACCGCGATTACCGCGCAGACAACTCTGGCGTTTTCCAACGAGCAGAACCCGTACGCCAACTACGCCTTCATCGACAACGTCATTGTCGAGCGCCTGTAACTGCTGAATGCGCGGAACCTGTCGCTGTTCTTCCCCGCATCAGAGGCGACACCCGTCCGGTGTCGCCTCTTCACTTCTCTTCATTCATCAACGCTTTCAGGAGGCGTGACATGACAAACGAGCAACAAGCGTTGCTGGACATGCCAATCTGGCTGGTCATCCTCCTTGCCGTGGCGGGCGGGGTGTCCGGCGAAATGTGGCGCGCCGACAAGGAGGGCGCCCGCGGCTGGCCGCTGCTGCGGCGGCTTGCCTTGCGCTCCGGTGCCTGCATGATCTGCGGCGTGTCGGCAATCATGCTGCTTTACGCCGCCGGCATGTCGATCTGGGCCGCCGGGGCATTTGGTTGCCTCACTGCAATGGCCGGTGCCGACGTCGCCATCGGCCTTTACGAACGCTGGGCTGCCAAGCGCATCGGCGTCTGCGAAGTTCCGCCGCGCGACCCGCAATAACCCATTCACTTTCCTGTCTCGCTGCACGCCGTGCGGCGGGACTTCGCGTGGACATCAGAAAAAGGAGGTCAAGCATGCCCACACCGATCCAGCAGCCTTCGCAGTTGTTCACGGCGATGGCGACAGCCTTGCGCAACAGCTCCGAGCTGAACGTGCAGGTCGGTAATCACGATGACTTCACGGCCCCCGGCGACAAGGCCTGGGTGTTGATCGATATCGAACGCAATGCATCGGGAGAGCGCGCCGCCAACGGACGGATTGCCCATGTGCTGACGCTGTCGCTGCAAGTCATTCCGGCGCTGTCCGCCACGGCATTTGCCGCCTGTGATCTGATCGCCGCGCTGAAGAACCTGATCACCGACAACCGCTGGGGCTTGCCCGGCGAGCAATGCGATCTGCCGATGAACATCGATGGAATGCCGTCATTGCTCGTCCGCGCCGATCAGCCGAACAAAGCCTGGACGCTGTCGTTCAACCAGACCCTCTACCTGGGCCCGACCCTGCTGGACGACCCACTCGGCACACCGAAATTCGCCCGCACCTGGGAAGTCAGCGACATCGACGATCCCGACCAATACACCTCGCTGGAGGCCTGATCAATGTTCGACGCATTACTGCGAATGCACATGGCACCGATCATCGAGCGCCTGGCGGAAATGGAAGCGGAGATTGAAGACCTGCACCGGCGTGCCGAGAGTTATTGCCGCATCGGCATCTGTCAGGAAGTGGATGCCGCGAGCAACACCTGCCGGGTCAGTCACGGTGGTTTGCTCACCCCGGCCATCAAATTCTTCAACCCCAGCGCCGGCGCGCAGAGCGAGTCGCGGATCCCGACGGTGGGCGAACAGTGTCTGCTGTTCAACTACGGCAGTGGCGAAAGCGGTGCGCAGAGCGTGGCGTTGTTCGGCCTGAACAGCGACCGCTTTCCGCCTACCTCGACGGTGCCGACGTTGACTCGTCGCGTCCATCAGGACGGCAGCGAAAGCGGCTACGACGACGCCACGCACACCCTGCACTGGCAAAACGGTCCGGCAGCTTTCAACGGTTCTCGCGAATCGCTTGAGCTGAGCATCGGCCCCGCGCGGCTGGCGATGACGCCCCAGTTGATCAACCTGCAACTGGGTGCTGTCGGGCTGACCATCGACGCCTCGGGCGTGCATTTCAGCGGCCCGCTGGTGGATCACCAGGGTCGCGTCATCAGCCCCTGAATCAAGAGCTTCCCATGATCGGAATCGATAGAGACAGCGGGGCCACGGTCGACGACTGGCTGCAATTCGTGCAGCGCGCGACACGAGCCCTGACCACGCCGCTGGGCACCCGGCAAAAAAGGCCCCTTTATGGTTCGTTGATACCCACGCTGCTAGGGCAAAACCTGGGCGACGACATCCTGTTGCTCGCCCAGAGCCACGCAGCTCAAGCGTTCTACAACCCGCAAAACGGCATCAGCGATTTTCAGCCCGGCGTGATCGTCGCCACCCGACAGGGCGCGGGTTTGCTGTTGCGATTTGCCGGCACCTGGAAAAACCGCCAACAGACTTTCGAGGTCGTGACATGAGCATGTTGATCCCTGGCCAGAACCAGTTGGCCGAACCGTCGCTGATCACCGTCGACGTTTTCGAAGACTTGCTCGCCGAGTTCAAGACGTTCGTCGTCGAGTATGTCGGCGCGCGTTCGCCGCAGAGCGCGGCCAAACTCAAGGCCAGCCTGGAGAACGAAAGCGAACTGCTGACACTGGCGCTTGAGGCTTTCTGCGTTCGATTGCAAACCCATGAACGCAAATACAACGCCCGGATCAAGCAGATGCTGGCGTGGTGGGCAACGGGCAGCAATCTAGATGCGCGGTTGGCGGACATGGGCCTGGAGCGACAGTTGCTCGATCCGGGCGACCCGGCGGCATTCCCGCCGGTGCCGGCGATATACGAGAGCGACGACGACGCGCGGCTGCGTTATTACCTGGCGCCCCACGCTCCGGCGGCGGGTTCGCGGATGCAATACCGCCGCGAGGTGTTCACCTTGGGCGAACGTCCGACGGTAAAAGTCGAATCCACCGATGCCGGTGTCGTGAACGTCACTTATACCTTCGCCCGGGACGGTCTTGCCGCGCAGGTCAAGGACGGCAACGGTCGCCGCACGGCGCCTGGCGAAGTGCAAGTCACCGTGCTTGCCCGCGAGGGCGACGGTACGCCGTCCCCGACCTTGCTTGAAGGCGTGCGCCAACACTTTTCCCGGCCCGACGTCTGTCCGGAAACCGACAAGGTCACGGTCAAAGGCGCAGAGATTCAGCGCTACACAATCCGCGTCGTGGCCAAGATCAATTCCGGTCCGGATTCAGGCCTGACCAAGGTCGCCGCGCAGCAACACTTGCAGGCCTACGCCGACAGCTGCCATCGCCTGGAAGGCCGGGTCGATCCGAGCTGGATCGACTACACGCTGCACAGCGCCGGCGCCGTGCAATTGCAGATTCTTGAACCGCTGACGCCGATCGTCTGCAGCGCATTTCAAGCACCGTACTGCACCGAAGTTGAAGTCGAGGTGCAGACGCTATGACCGATCAGACACTGCGTCCGACCCTGCTGCCGGTCAACAGCTCGGCGCTGGAACGGGCACTCGACGTCGGCTTTGGCGCGTTGCTTGACCGCATCGCACCGCCGTTTCCCGAACTGATGAATCCGGCCTCCACACCCGTCGCGTTCCTGCCGTATCTCGCAGCGGATCGCGGGGTGGCCGAATGGAGCACCGACGCACCGGAAGCGGAAAAACGCCTGACCGTCGAACTGGCTTGGCCCACCGCGCGCCAGGCCGGCACTCGCAAGGCGCTGGAGAACGCCGCCAAGGGTTTGCAACTCAGGCCGGAAATCCGCGCCTGGTACGAACAGATCCCGCCCGGCGAGCCTTACAGCTTTTCCGTGCGGGCCTTCACCGAACAACCCTACAGCGAAGCCATCGACGCCCGTCTCGACCGACGCCTGGCCGATGCCAAGAGCGAGCGGGACCTGCTGTCGGTGTCGGTCGGCCTCAGCGCCTTCGGCAATCACGTCATCGGTGCCGCGACCTTCTGCGGTGAGCTGACCACGGTGTATCCGGTGTTCCTCGAAGGGCTCGAGACATCCGGTGAGGCCTTCATGGCGGCGGCGCTATACACCGTCGAAACATCCACTATTTATCCTCAGGGGGCCTGAATGGCTGACTATTACACCCTGCTCACCAACGCAGGGATTGCCTACGAAACCGCCTGCAAGGCGGCGGGCGTACCGATCAAGCTGACGCAGATTTCCGTCGGCGACGGCGGCGGCGCGGTCTACAACCCGGCCGCGACGGCTACTGCGCTTAAACGCGAAGTCTGGCGCGGTCCGCTCAATGCGCTGTTCCAGGACGAGAAGAATCCGAGCTGGCTGCTCGCCGAAGTCACCATCCCGCCGGACGTCGGCGGCTGGTATGTGCGTGAAGCCGGGCTTTGGACCGACACCGGCATTCTCTACGCCATCGTCAAATACCCGGAGTCGTTCAAGCCGGTATTGGCCACCTCGGGCTCGGGCAAAGAGTTCTACATCCGCTCGATTTTCGAGACCAGCAATGCCTCGCTGGTGACGCTGCTGATCGATGACACGGTGGTCAAGGCCACTCGGGCGTGGGTGGCTGGTTACGTGGCGGATGAACTGGCTAAGCTCGACAAAAAACAGTCGGTACGGGTCGCAACCAAGGCAAATATTGTTTTGAGCGGCGCCCAAATGATTGACGCGGTTGCTGTCATTTCAGGCGATCGCGTGCTCGTTAAAAACCAGACGCAAGCAAAAGACAACGGAATTTACATTGCGGCAAACGGTGCCTGGATTCGGGCGAAAGATGCCGATACCAGTGCGAAGGTAACGCCTAATCTAGAGGTTACGGTGGAAGCAGGGGCAACCCTCGCTGATACGATCTGGCAGCTGATAACAGATGGCCCGATAGTACTTGATACAACCCCATTGACGTTCCAGGACGTGACGGCGGGTTTTGCTCGTTTGATGTCGCCCGCGTTTGAGGGTGTGCCGACTTGTCCGACACCGGCGCAATTCGATGGTAGTCAGTTGCTGGTCAACGCGGAGTTTGTGCGGCGCCAGGGATTGCAATACTCGTCGTTCAAGTCGGTTGGAACCAGTTACGTCGTGACGCTGGCTGACATTGGTGGACTGGTCAGTCTTTCGAATGCCGGTCCGATCAATTGCACCCTCCCGCCGACCTCGTCGGTTCCCGCTACCGCAACTGCGATCATCACAATAGTCAGCGCTGGTACCGGGGCTGTAACGATTTCCGCAAACGCTGGTGGAGACACCCTGAATACGTCGACCGGGGTCGTTGGGCCAATTGTTCTTGGTCTGGGGGATACGGCAGAGTTCATCAGGTTAAATGGACAATGGCGTTTGATAGGTGGAAGCGTCGCTGTCCGCTATTCAAGTGTTATGAGCGCACCGGTATTCACCACTCAGCCACAGTTCGACACGAGCAAGGCACTTGCCACCACTGAGTTCGTTCAGCGTGCGGCAGGAAATTTCAGCGGTCAGACGAATATCGTGACTCTGCCGGCTTCGCTGACTCCGGCCATGGCCGGGCGCAGAATCGTTATTACCGGGCCGGGAGCCGTGACATTGCCTCCATTGGTAGCCAGCCCTGTTGGGACTAAGTTCTACATTCTCAACATCGGAGCGGCTGACGTGACACTGAATCGTCAGGGCAATGACACCATCGTAGCGCTCGCTAAAACGCTTACAAGCATTACGATTCAGAGCGGTTCCAATCTTGTCGTTACTTGCGGCGATAACAATTATGTCGTTGAGGAAGGAGTTTCTTCGCTGAAGTACTCGAATGAGTTCTCTGCGTTGCTGTCAGCGAACGGCTATCAGCGACTGCCCTCCGGTTTGATCATTCAGTGGATGACAGCAAATTTTTCAAAGGCGGCACTTTCAACACCTTTTAATTTGCCGACTGCTTTCCCGAACATGAACTTTGGCTGCACGGTATCGCTCACCGACAGCACAATTTATGCCCCTGATGGAGCGCCGGTTGTTGCGGGTATGGCAAATGGTCGAGGGCAGGTGATTTTGCAGTCGAACTACGCATTCAGTTCATCGGCAGTTCGAGTACTTGCGTTCGGAATTTAAAGAGGTGAAACATGATTTATTGCAGCAAGGAAACCGGTCTTTTTCACGATTCTGATTTGGGTGGCGATCTGCCGTCGGATGCCATCGAAATATCGCGCGAACTACATGCTGAGCTTTTGAACGGTCAGTCACAGTTTCTGAGGATCAGTTTTGATACATATCCTCCTGCGTTGATTGAACGGCCACCCCTTCAAGCTGAACAATTGGCTGAGCTTGAGCGAGTATGGCGTAATGCACAATTGTTAAAGACCGATGGAGTCGTTGCACGCCAGCGCGACGAACTGGAGGCCGGCGGAGCAACTACGTTCACCGCTGAGCGATATGCAGAACTCCAAGCCTATCGCCAGGAGTTGCGTACTTGGCCTCAAGGCGCGCTCTTTCCAACGCTTGAACATCGCCCGGTAGCACCTGACTGGCTAACTGACCAAACCTGATAAACGCCCCGCACCCCGGGGCGTTTTCTTTGACGCCCAATTCATTCAACACCCGCCAAGCCCCTCCCAACGAGGAGCTTTCCCGTTTATGGAGAAACGAAAAATGGCAACCCGCCAAACCTACACCGTGCTCGTTCCATTCCCCACCGGGGGTGGTCACTGGTCGAGCGTCGGCCAGGAACTCGATCTGCTCGACGTCGAAGCCAGCGCATTGCACAGCGCCGGTCGACTGGAGCTGAAAACATCTACCACCAAGGCCGTGAAGGCCGCTGCCAAGAAGGCTGACTGACTATGGCTGAGGTTCTGAACTTCGAGCACAACGGCATTACCGTCAATGCCACCGAATCCCCCGAGGCCATGGGTGGCCTGGGCGACAACGTCATCGGTCTGGTCGGCACCGCGCCGAAAGCCGATCCGCTGATTCCGCGCAACGCACCGTTTCGCATCAACAGCTTCACCACCCACGCGCTGCTCGATCCGACTGGCTCGGAAGAGGGCACCCTGTACCACGCCGTTTACCAGATCCTCAAAGTGGTCAAGGTGCCGGTATATGTAGTGATCGTCGAAGCGGGCGCGACCCCGGCCGATACCGTCAACGCGGTAATCGGCGGTGTTGAACCGGCCACCGGCCGCAAGCTTGGTCTGGCCGCATTGGGAAGCGTCCCGGAAGACCTGACCATCATCGGCGCGCCGGGCTTCACCGGCACCAAGGCGGTGGCCAGCGAGTTCGCCTCGTTCGGCAAGCGCATCAAGGCCCGTGTGGTGCTGGACGGCAAGGACGCTTCGGTCGCCGATCAGGTGCTGTACAGCCAGGAGCTGGGCGGTGCGGATCTGGGTTTCGACCGTTGCCTGGTGGTGCACAACATGCCGGCCGTGTACTCGAAAGCCGCTAAGAAAAACGTGTTCCTCGCGCCATCCAGTCTGGCAATTGCCGCGCTGGCCAAGGTCAAACAATGGGAAAGCCCGGGCAACCAGGTGACCTACGCCGAAGACGTGTCCCGCGTTGTTGAATACAACATCCTCGACACCTCCACCGAAGGCGATCTGCTCAACCGCTACGGCGTCAGCTATTACGCCCGCACCATCCTTGGCGGCTTCTCGCTGCTGGGCAACCGCTCGATCACCGGCAAGTTCATCAGCTACGTCGGTCTGGAAGACGCGATCAGCCGCAAGCTGGTGAAGGCCGGCCAGAAAGCCATGGCGAAGAACCTGACCAAGTCGTTCATGGATCAGGAAGTCAAACGCATCAACGACTGGCTGCAAACCCTGGTCGCCGACGAAACCATTCCCGGCGGCAGCGTGTACCTGCACCCGGAACTCAACAGCGTCGAGAAGTACAAGAACGGCACCTGGTACGTGGTCATCGACTACGGCCGCTACGCGCCGAACGAACACATGGTTTATCAACTCAACGCCCGCGATGAAATCATCGAGCAGTTCCTGGAGGACGTTCTCTAATGTTTACCAACCGCGTAAGACAGGCCATCGCGGCCACCCTGCAAGGCCTGCCGTTGTCGGCAACCGTGGAGGAATTCACTCCGCCGAAAATCGATTTCGACATGGAAAGCATGACGGGCGGTCGCTTCATCGTCGAGGAAATGGCCAAGAGCGCCAAGGCGCTGAATGCCACGCTCAAGCTGCAAGGCACCGGCGCTGAAGTGCTGCTGGCGATGGGAGTGAAACTGGGCGACGACATTCTGCTGAACGTGCGTGAAGCCGGTCAGGACCAGGACGGCAACACCTGGTTCACCTATCACACCATCGGCGGCAAGCTCAAAACCATGGGTGAAGAAGCAATCAAAATGGGTAGCAAAGCCCTGACGACGCTTGAGTTCTCCTGCCGCACCTACAACCGCCTGGAAAACGGCGTGCCGGTGATCGACATCGACGTGCGCACCCAGAAGTTCGTGCTCAACGGCGTCGACATCCTCGGTGATGCCCGTCGTGCGGTGCTGATGCCGTAAGCCTTTCGGCAGATCAGGCACAAAACCTGTGGGCGTTCATGCCCACAGGAATCTTCAAGAACACCCAAGGAATTCCTTTCATGTCGTGGATGCCACCCAAGCATGTTCTGTTGTCGCCGATCACCGGTGACGACGGCTCGCAGATCGAATCGATCCAGCTCAAGCCGCTGTTTTACGCCGCCCAGAAAGAAGCGCTGGAACGCGCAGGCGACGATGAAGACGACCAGTTCTTCGAACTGGCGCTGCTGGCCACCGGCTTGTCGGTCAAGGAACTCGACCAGCTCAAGCGCCCGGACTACGTGACCATCGCGCAGTACGTGCACGAATTCTCGACCCGGCCGGCGTCGTACTTTCTCGACCAGGTCGAAGACGCGGAACAGTCCGACGATCCCGATCAGGTGCAACTGCTGTTGCCGCTCGCCGTCACCGGCCGCACCGTGACTTCGCTGAGCCTGGAAATGCCGGCGCTGCGGGCCACCAAAGTGATGAAGAAACTGAAAACGGCCAAGGAACGCGCCGAGTTCATCACCGCCCATTGCACCGGTCTGATGATCCCCGATCTGGCCCTGTTGAGCGTGCCGGACTGGACGCAATTGCAGGTGCGCATCGACGATTTTTTAAACCAGCCGGCGGCCTTCTTTCAGAACGCGACATCGAAGTAATCCTCGACATCGTGCCGCTCATTTACCCGGTAAGTGAGGCGGAAATTCTGGAGTGGGACGCCGAAAAGGCGTTGCGCCGCTACGACATAGCGATCACTCGCCTTGGCGTGAAAAAGGAGTAGAGCGGCATGGCAGATACATCGTTTTCGCTGATGTACGCCGCGCAAACCACAGGCGCGGGTTCCGGTTTGTCGGCAGGGGGATCGGCCACGGACAGCCTGATCAAACCACTGTCCGAACTGAAAGAGGCGCTGCTCACGGCCAGCCTGGACATCCGCAGTCTGGTGCGTGAGCAGATCAAACTCGGCGCCGTTGTCCTGGGGCTGAACACGGCCATGGCATCGTTCAAGGTGCCAGTTGTAACTGCCGCGCCGGCGGCAGGCGGCGAGAGCAAGTCAAAGCTCAAGGCTGAGATTGAACAACGCTCGCCGCCGGCCTACCTGCAATCGGACATGGCCCTGGAAACCGCCATGGCCCAGCTCAAGCAGGTTCAAGGCCTGAGTGGCGACCTCGACACGCTGTCGAAAGCCAACCTCAAACTGGCCACCGACAAACGGGTTGCCGGCAGTGGGGCGACGGTCGTGGATCTGGTGCAGGTCGAGGTCGCGGCTGGCAGATCCGGGATTGGCGCCGGTCTCAAGGGCGCCGACAAGGAACAAGTGCTGCTGGACTTTGCCCAGGATGCAGCGGTCAATGCGTCGGCGTTCGGCATCAGCCTGAAGTCGGCCGGTGAAATGCTGTCGGCCTGGCAAGTTTCGATGAAACTGGATCGCGCTCAAGGTCAACTGCTGGCCGATGCGACTCAGCAACTGGGCAACAGCGGACTGAATGCGACGGCTGCCGATATCGGTTCGGTCGTGCAGCAATCCGGCGAGTCGGCCGTTGCAGCGGGGATTCTGCCCGAGCAGTTGGCGGCGCTGTCAGCCGCGTTGCTCAACGCTGACGTCGACAAGGCCGGGGCCGGGGCAGCGGTGAAAAGCATCAGCGCAGCCCTGGGCAAAGGCACCCAAGGCTCGGCGGCCGAGCAGTCGGCGTGGAAGGCGTTGGGGCTTGATCCCGGCAAGCTGACCGAAAACGTACCGGACAACCTTGTCAAAGCGTTGGCGACATTGAAGCAACAACCGGCAGAGCAGCAAGCGGCGCTGGTCAAGACACTTTTCAGTGGCGACGACGGTGTACGCAAACTGCTGGCGAAACCTGAAGACCTGCAAAAAGCATTTGCGCTGGTCGCTCCGGCCAAACTGGAAGGAACGTCGACGCTTGTGTCCTCGCAAGCGGCCCAGAGCAGCCTGGCATCGTCATTCGCGGGTCTGGGAGGCTTGCGTCAGTGGATGGGCAAACCCGGCGAGGCACAGACGCCAATTTCATTGCTCAAGCCCGATGATCCACTGACACCGGCATACAGCGGCGCGATTGAACGCAGCGCCGAGCCTGCGGGCAAAGACCCGCAGCGAAGCTGGAACGCGTTCGATGCCAGTCTCAATCGTCTGATCACGGCGTTGGCGCCGGATGCGACCGGCACGCTGGACTCGCTGACGAATATGACCAATGGCGTGGCCGATATGGCCGAAGCCCATCCCAAGACCTCGACGGCATTGGCCGTTGCGGGCGCTGGGCTGTCGGCCATCGTAGTGGCGGTGATGGCCAAGGCATTCGGCAATTTCACCGACAAACTGCTCAAGGGCGTCGCTTCAAAATTGCCGTTCGGTCTTGGCGGTCTGATTGCCGATATTGAAGACCCGAAAGCGAAGAAAACGTCCGCCGGAAATAGCGCGGGCCATGACTGTTGCTGCTGCAAACCGCTGGGTGGCGGGACAGGCGGCAAGCTCAAGCCTCGCCAGTCAAGCATCAGGGCTCGAGTCGGACGTGAAAAAATCGGTCGGGTGACCCCTCGGGCACCACGGATCAGTGCACCGTCGGCACCGCTCGCGCCGCCGACTCGACCCGTTTTGCCCCTCATGTCCGGCACGCCCATGCCGGGAACCATGACGGCATTTGCAGGCTCGTCAGCCGTCAGTTCTGCACCGGCCGCTCCACTGTCCGGTTCTTACGCCAGGGCAGGCAGACTGCTTGCCAGACGGGCACCGCCGCTGCGGTTGCTCAGCGCCGGATACGAAATGGTCACCGGCGTCATGAAGGGCGATAAGCGTGCCGTCGTGTCGTCGGGTGCATCGTTAGCGGGGTCGTCTGCCGGTGCCGCTGTCGGTGCTGCACTGGGTACGTTGATTCTGCCGGGTGTGGGCACCATGGTCGGCGGCTGGCTGGGGAGCATGGCGGGCGGGGCCATCGGTGATTCCCTGGGCGACAAGCTAGGGAAACAAGTCGATCGTCTCGGCACTCCTGCACAGGTCAGTAAAGACCTGATCGCGACCTCGGCGACCTCCACGATCCCCGCGGCGCTTGCCACCACAGCCTCTACAGCCGCGAGCCAGCCTGTCACGTTCAACTCCACCATCCACATCAACGGTCAGGATCAGGGCAGCGCCCAGGCACTGGCCAATCTGGTGGTGCAGACAACGATGAGTCAGTTGGGCCAGATCATGCCGACCAATCCTCTCGCCACACGACGTGACGCAGCCCTGACCGATGGAGTCGCCACATGAAACAACAAATGGCACTGGGCAGTTTCATCTTCGGTTTGTCCCGGGATTTTGCCTACAGCACGCTGGCGCGAAAGTCCGATGGCGGCTGGACTGACCTGCAGATTCTCAACAGCAAACCCAGATCCCACCAGACAGGACAGAAGCCCGAATCCCTGACCATCTCCGGCACCTCGATGTACGCCGTGGGGATGGAACGGCTCGATGAACTGCGTGCGCTGCAAGCACTGCGTGCACCGTTGCCGTTGATTGACGGCATCGGCCGCAACTGGGGTTTGTGGCGGATCAACAGCATCGACGAAAACCAGAGCGAGGTCATCGATGACGGCACCGCGATGGTGATCAAGTGGGTCATCGGATTGTCGGAGTTCAACAATGCGTAAGGTACGAAGCGTGGCCGGTGACTCGGTGAATCTTTTGCTGTACCGCGAAACCGGTCGCAGCGATGACAGCGCCGAAGAAGCCCTGTGGACACTCAGCCCGACCCTGGCCGAGCACGGCCCGATACTGCCGGCAGGTGTCTGGGTGACGCTGCCGGAGCTCGACTCGAAACCGGCTGCAATCAAACCGGTTCTGGCTTGGGATTAAGGAGGCTGCATGGCACAGGGATTTACGCCGGCGATCGAAATCTACGGCGCCCACAAGGACCTGCTGAACCAGCGCCTGATCAGTTGGGAACACATCGATGCCGCCGGCATGGAGTCCGATCAACTGACGCTGGTGCTCGACTTGGAAGGCCTCGAAGGCTTGCCGAGCCTGGGCGGAACCATCGGCCTGCGGGTGGGTTATCTGGAGACCGGACTGGTGGAAAAGGGCCAGTTCAAGGTGACCCGACTGACGCCGACGCTGTTCCCGCTGCGCCTGACGCTGGTCGCGACCGCCGCGCCTTTCAGCGGCAAGGACGACACCGGATTCAAGGAACGGCGCACGGCCAGTCATGGCCCTACAACCCTTGGCGGACTGTTTCGCGAGCTGGTCTCGAGACACGGATTCTCGCCGCGCGTCGACCCCGAGCTGGCGCTGATCAGGATCGCCCATGTCGACCAGTCGAACGAAACCGACATGGGCTTCATCACACGCCTGGCGAAAAAGTACGACGCGGTGGCCAAGCCGTTCAACGACCTCTACGTGCTGGCGAAACCGGCGCAACTGAAAAACCTGTCGGGACAGGTCATACCGGACGTCAGGCTGTCGGTCACCCATAACAATCGACCGGGCGATCACGCCTTCATCAGCGCCACGCTGGAAGAAACCGCCCGAACCCAGAATCAGGGTTGCAAAACCTCCTTTTGGGACAGTGCGCTCGGCAAACTGCGCGAAGTGGTCACCGGTTCCGAACCCTACAAGGTCATCCGCCAGAGACTGGCCAGCGAAGAAGAAGCCAAAGCCATCGGCGAGGCCGAAGTGCGCAAGATGCTGCGCGAGAAATACAAGCTGAAGGTCACCTGTCCGGGCGATCCGTTGCTGGCGGCCGAAGGTCTGCTGGTGCTCGACGATACCTGGCCGGATTTCATGCGCGGGCGCTGGTCGATTGAAAAGGTCACGGCCAGCGGCAAGCGCGAGGAAAGCTATCGCTGTCTGATCGAAGCAAACGGCCGGGATCCCGAGGCAAAAGCCAGGGACTGATCCCCCGATCTCACCGCCACACACCTCACTGTGGCCACTCACACCTCCTGGAACGCTCCCCATGAAGATCTCCCCGATCCTCACGCAGCTGCGTGCGCAATGCCCAAGCCTTGCCGGCCATATCGCGACAGGTGTCGACCTGGTGCTTCTGCAAGGCGACCCGAATCTGCCGATGCCCTCGGCCCATGTTTTACCGCTGGCTGACGTAGCCAGCGCCAGCACCGCACAGAACTCCCTCAGCCAGCCGATCCGCGACCGCTTCGAAATCATCCTGGCACTGGATGCCACGGACGCCACAAAAGCGCTGGATCTGTTGCACGACCTGCGCGCCGAACTGTGGCGTGCGCTGGTGGGGTTCAAACCCGATTCCAACTACAGCGCCATCGTTTACGACGGCGGCGAAACGGTCTCGATCAACAGCAGCCGCGCGTTCTACCGGCTGCGCTTTTTTGCCGAGTTCCAGCTGGGCCGCAATCTGCCAAGTCAGCCTGCGGAGAGCTGGCACGAACGCGAACTGGACGGTTTGTCGTCCTTTACCGGGGCCACTGTGCGGGTCGATGCGATCGACCCGGCCGACCCCAACCTGAAACGCCCGGGCCCTGACGGGCGCGTGGAACTGACTTTCTCTGGAGACGTAATCCCATGAGCAACCGCATCACCGTAGTGCCGGCTGCCGGCCGTGCCGTGCCGGACCCGGAAGCAGGCGACCTGCTGCCACTGGAAGGCCGTGAAGTGCTGGACAGCGCCTGGTGGCGCCGGCGTCTGGCCGACGGCGATATCACCCTCAAAACCGCAACAGCTAAACAAAAGGGAGCCAAATAATGGCGATCGGATTCAGCAACATCCCTGCGGACATTCGTGTACCGCTGTTCTATGCCGAAATGGACAATTCGGCCGCCAATAGCGCGACCTCGTCCATGCGTCGCCTGATCGTGGCGCAGGTCAACGACGACATCGCTCCGGGCGAAGTCGGCAAACTGGTGCTGGTTTCCAGCGTGGCGCTGGCCAAGAGCATTGGCGGCCAGGGCTCGATGCTCGCGTCCATGTACGAAACCTTCCGCAAGGCTGACCCGATCGGCGAGATCTGGTGCCTGCCGCTGCACAACGCAACCGGCGCCATCGCCAAAGGCGTAGTGACCTTGACCGGCACCGCGACCCAGGCTGGCGTGCTCAACCTGTATGTCGGCGGCGTCCGCGTACAGGCCACTATCGCCAACGGCGCCACCGCCGCACAAGCGGCCACTTCGCTGGCGCAGAAAGTCAACGCCACCGCCGATCTGCCGGTGAGCGCGACCGTCGCAGAGGGTGTCGTAACGCTCAACGCCAAATGGACTGGCGACAGCGGTAACGACATCAGTCTGCAATTCAATCGCCTGGGCAAGAGCAACGGCGAAGAAACGCCGGCCGGCCTGGTCACCGCGATCACGCCGATGATCGGTGGCGTCGGCGTGCCGGATCAGGTGGCAGCGGTTGCTGCGCTGGGTGACGAGCCATTCGAGTTCATCGCTCTGCCATGGTCCGACCTGGCCACCCTCAACACCTGGCAAGCGGTGATGGACGACAGCACCGGTCGCTGGTCGTGGGCCAAGCAACTGTTCGGTCACGTGTACAGCGCCAAGCGCGGCACCGTCGGCACTCTGGTGGCAGCCGGTCAGGCGCGTAACGACCAGCACGTGACCATTCAGGCGCTGGAGCAGGGCGTTCCGCAACCGGTCTGGGTGCAAGCCGCCGCATTGACTGCGCGCACCGCCGTGTTCATTTCCGCCGACGCCAGCCGTCCGACCCAGAGCGGCAGCCTGCCGGGTGTCGATCCGGCCCCGGCCAGCGAGCGCTTCACCCTGACCGAGCGTCAGTCGCTGCTCAACTACGGCATCGCCACCGCGTACTACGAAGGCGGCTACGTGCGCATCCAGCGCTCGATCACCACCTACCAGAAGAACGCCTACGGCCAGGCTGATAACTCGTACCTGGACAGCGAAACCATGCACCAGTCGGCGTTCATCGTGCGTCGTCTGCAAAGCGTGATCACCAGCAAATACGGTCGCCACAAGCTGGCCTCCGACGGCACCCGCTTCGGCGCCGGCCAGCCGATCGTCACGCCGGCAACCATTCGCGGTGAGCTGATCGCCCAGTACGCCAAGCTCGAACTCGAAGGCCACGTGGAAAACGCCGAGCTGTTCGCCGAGCACCTGATCGTCGAGCGCGACGTGCAGGACCCGAGCCGCGTGAACGTGCTGTTCCCGCCGGATTACATCAACGGTCTGCGCGTGTTCGCACTGCTCAACCAGTTCCGACTGCAGTACGACGACGTCGCCTGATCGGCGCGTTTGACACTGTGATTTCAGCCCACCTTGCGTGGGCTTTTTATTTGAAGGGAGTAACACCATGGGTCAACTGATTGCAGGCACCTGCTACGTCAAGGTCGACGGTGCACAACTGACTATCAATGGCGGCTGCGAAGCCCCGCTGATGGCCGTCAAACGCGAAACCGTCGTGCCGGGTTTCTACAAGGAAACCGACGTCGCGCCGTCGTTCAAGGTGACCGCGCTGCACACCGCCGACTTCCCGTTGAAGAAGCTGATCGAAGGCACCGATATCACCGTCACCTGCGAATTCAGCAACGGCAAAGTCTACGTACTGGCCGGCGCCTACCTGGTCGAAGAGCCCGTCTCCAAAGGCGATGACGCCACCATCGAACTCAAATTCGAAGGCATCAAGGGGACTTGGCAATGAGCGGCGCCGTGAAGCTTCAAGTTGCGATCGAAGCTCACGGCGAGCCCCTGACCGAACTCGTCCTGCGCCGTCCGACGGTGCAGGAGGTGCGAGCGATCAAGGCGCTGCCGTACAAGATCGACAAAAGCGAAGAGGTCAGCCTCGACATGGACGTGGCGGCCAAATACATCGCCGTGTGCGCCGGCATTCCGCCGTCGTCGGTCAACCAGCTGGATCTGGCTGACCTCAACGCGCTGAGCTGGGCCGTTGCAGGTTTTTTCATGAGTGCGGCGTCGGAACCATCACCGACCTGATTTCGGTCGCCTATGACCTGGCCTGGTTCTGGAAGGTTGACCCCGAACAGATGATGGCCAGGCCACTGGATGTGCTTCGCGAATCGCTGGAGCACGCGCAACGGATCAATGCGATGCAGCAGGTGCAGTGATGGCTAATACACAATTGAGCCTGATCCCGCAGAACTTCCCCGTCACGGTCAACATGCTCGTGGTGCTCAAGGGCGCCGAGAAAATGGAGGCCGAGATGAAGGGGCTGCGCGGCAAGGTCGCAGCATTCAAGAAAAGCATGGAAGACAGCGGCCTGGAGCCGCTGGATGTCGCCGGATTCATTTCCGAAGGTGGCCTGCTCAAGCCGTTTCAAGACGGCATCAAGAAGGCCATCGAAGCGCAGGATGCGCTGGCGAAGAAAGTCCGGGCGAACAAGGGGCTGAAAGTGCCCAAGGTTGTGCACGGAGAAACCTCGGCCAACCTTGAGAAGTTCAACAAGGCACTGGACAAGGTATCGCTGAAGATCGGTCAGGCGCTGTTGCCGGCAGTCAACAGCATCGTCACCGCTATCACGCCGGTGATCACCTCGATTGGTCAGTTCCTCGCGAACAATCCGTACCTCGTCGAGGGACTGGCTGCCGCGGCGGTGGCGTTCACGGTGGTGACGGTCGGTGCAATGGGGCTCGTCGCAGTGCTGGGCATCCTGGCTTCACCGATCGGCCTGGTTGCTGCGGCCATCGCCGGGGCTGTGGCGCTGATTGTGATTGGTGCGCGCCTGATCACCAACAACTGGTCTTCGATTTCCGGGGTCTTCAGCAAAATGTGGACTTCCACCCGTGAAGCCTTCGATAGCGGAGTCACGGCGGTGAAGGAGGGGCTGGCTTCGATGGGCGCCTCGATCGGCAAAACGTGGGATGAGACGCGTGAGCTGTTCTCCGCTGGCGTCGACACCGTCACGAAGTTCTTCGACGAGACCGTGGCGAGCGCGACGGCGGGTATCGAGGCACTCAGTACGAAGTTCTCTTTCTCGCCTCGCGATGTGATGGACAAGGCGCTGGCAACCGCCGGTACAGTCATCAGTGACTTCTTTGACAGTACGATCGCCAGGACGAAGGCGGGTATCGAAGCACTCAGTGCGAAGTTCTCTTTCTCGCCTCGCGAGGTGATGGACAAGGCGCTGAAAACCGCCAGTACGGTCGTCAGTGATTTCTGGGACAGTGCGGTCGCCAATGCAACGACCGGCATCGAAAAACTCAAGGCCTCGTTCTCGTTTTCGCCCCGTGAAGTGCTGAGCCAGGCGCTGGCCACTGCCAGTGGTGTGGTCGGTGATTTTTACAACGGCGTGGTAGCCAGCGCAGGGGCGGGTGTGGAGTCGCTCAAGGCGCGGTTCAGTTGGTCGCCGATCCAGACCATCAACGAAGCCTGGCAGCCGGTCACTGATGTGTTCTCGGCGCTGCGGGATGTCGTTGGGGCTTCCATGGCCTCGTTGCAGGACAGCTTGCGCCGAGTGTTCGACGTCTTGCCTGTGGAGTCCGCAACGGCGGCCTGGGGTGGCGTGACAGGCTACTTTTCCGGTTTGTGGGCATCGTTGACCACGGATGCGCAATCGGTGAAGGGTGTGTTCGGTGACCTTTTCGGCCAGTCTCCGCTGGACTCGATCAAACAGAAGTGGGAGCCCGTCATCGTCTGGTTCAGTGATATGTGGACGAGGCTGCAGAGCATCTTCGGACAGGTCAAGGAACTGCTGGGTGGCCATTTCTCCGGATTCTTCGAAACCGTAACCGGCAGCGCTGCGACACCTGCGGGGGCGGCCGGGTTGAACAGTCCGTTGCCACAGTCCTCCAGCGCCCTGATCCAGCAAAGTGCCGCCAACAGCCGCACGCAACTCGAAGGCGGCCTGACGGTGCGCTTCGAAAATGCGCCGGCCGGGCTGCGTACCGATCAACCGCAAACCAATCAGCCGGGCCTGGCGCTGTCTTCGCGCATCGGCTATCGCTCGCTGTCCATGGGAGGTTCCAATGAACTGGCGTGACCGTTTGGTGCCGGCGTCCTTTCGTGGGGTCGGTTTTTGGGTCGATCAGGCGAAAACCCCGGTCGGCCGCAACGGGCAATTACACGAATATCCGCAACGCGACCTGCCGTTTTTCGAGGACCTGGGCCAGCAGGCCAAGACCCACGACCTGACGGCTTTCATCGTCGGCCCCGATTGCCTCGAGCAGCGCGACAAGCTGCTCAAGGCGCTGGAGCAAGGCAGCGGCGAACTGGTGCATCCGTGGCTGGGGCGCCTGCAGGTCAAGGTCGGCGAATGCGATATGACCCACACCCGCCAGGACGGCGGGCTGGTGACTTTCGCACTGAAGTTCTATCCCGACCGGCCCCTGCCGTTTCCGACTGCCACTGTCAGCACGCAGAAAGTGTTGCTGGCCAAGGCTGACACCTTGCTGGGTTCTGCGGTGGCACGCTTCGAACAGGCCATGACCCTGATCAAGGCTGCGCGGATCGGCATCGCCAATCTGCGCAATAGCCTCACCGGGGTCTATGACGTGATCAAGGAACAGCTCAAGCCACTGATCGAGCAGTACAAAGAGATCACCGAGCTGGTCAAGGCCGTCAAGGAACTGCCCAAGGAAGTGGCGGCGGAGTTCAAGGGGCTGCTGGGCGATATCAAGGAGCTGAAGGCATTCGCGAAGGAGGGCTATCGTGGCGTGATTGCCGACGTGTCCCAACAGATCGAAGCCATCCGCGAGGCTGATGCGCCGAAACTCACCACCGGCAAGGACACCACGGCTGCGGCGCAGGCCATGGCCGATCTGGTGCAGGACACGCTGATCGTGAAAGTGGCGCAGTGGGTCGCCTCGATGCCGGTGGCTTCGACACCGGTGAAACTGACGTCGACGCCCACGGTGGCGCAACAGGCGATTCAACCGGTTACCCGCCAGGAAGTGCCGGTCACCGACGATCTGCAACTGCTGCAAAAAGAGCTGGTCGAGGCGCTCCAGCTGGCGCAGAACAAGGCCGATCCCGCGCACTATCAAGCCATCAGCGATGTGAAGGAAGCGCTGATCGCGCACCTCAAGGCTGTGGCGTCGTCCGGTGTGCGACTGGTCAGCAAGTCGTTTCAGGAAAGCCTGCCGGCGCTGGTCGTGGCCTACAAGCAATTTGCCGATGCGACCCGGGTCACGGAAGTGACCCAGCGCAACGGCATCGCTCATCCGGTGTTCTCACCCAACGATGTGAAAGTCTCCAGGGAGTGAGCCATGGACGAGATGGACAACCACGTCACACTGACGGTCGGCGACATGGAATATGGCGGCTGGAAAAGCGTGGAAATCAGCGCCGATCTGGAGCGCCAGTTCCGCACCTTCAAACTCGATATCACCTGGCAATGGCCGGGACAGACCGTCGATCAGCGGATCAAGGCCGGCGACCCGTGCGAGGTGCGGATCGGCAAGGATCTGGTCCTCACCGGATACGTCTTCAAAGCCCCGATCAGCTATGACGGGCGGCAGATCAGCCTGAGTGTCGAGGGCAGTTCCAAGACCCAGGATCTGGTGGATTGTGCGGCGCGAAACATCCCCGGCCAATGGCAGGATCAATCGCTGTTGAACATCGTCCAGGCCCTGGCCGGGGAATACACGCAGTTTGTGGTCAACGAGATTCCCGAGACTGCACGCCTGAGCAAGCACACGATCGTCCCGGGTGAAACGGTGTTTCAGTCGATCGATCGTCTGCTCTCGCTGTACCGGGTGTTTTCCACCGATGACGCCGAAGGTCGACTGGTGCTGGCCAGACCGGGCAGCGGCGGCCGCGCCAGCGATGCGCTGGAGCTGGGCAAGAACATCCTGTCGGCCAACGCGCCGATGGATTACAGCCAGGTGTTCTCCGAATACCGGGTGATCGGCCAGCAAAAGGGCAACGACAAGAAGAGTGGGGCGGCGGTCAGCGAGGTTGAATCCAGTGCGACCGATCTGACATTCAAGCGTCGACGCACCACCATCATCAACGAAGGCTCGCAACTCACGTTCGAACTGGCCCAGCAACGGGCCCAGTGGGAAAGCGCCACGCGCATGGGCCGGGCGCTGACCACCACCTATCAGGTGCAGGGCTGGCGCCAGTCCAACGGCGATCTGTGGCGCCACAACACGCTGGTGAAGGTCAAGGATCCGGTACTCGGGTTCGATGAAGACATGCTGATTTCCAAGGTCACGTACTCGTTGTCGGCGCAAGGCTCGGTGACCACCCTGCAAGTGGCGCCGCCGCATACCTTCGACGCCAATCCGATCCCACCGAAAAAAGCCTGAGCCGGCACCTCCCTCCAAGGAAACCCTATGAGCCTACTGACACGCCTGCTGGCGCGCGGCACTGTCGTGCTCGCCAGTTCGGCCTCCAAGCTGCAATCGCTGCAAATGCGCCTCACCGCCGGTGAAGTGAACGACGACGTGGAGCACTTCGAACCCTACGGTTTCACCAGCCATCCATTGGCCGGTGCCGAAGGCGTCGTCACGTTTCTCGGCGGTGACCGCTCTCATGCCATCGCCCTGGTGGTCGCTGACCGCCGTTACCGCCTGCAATCGCTGGCGGCCGGCGAGGTGGCGATCTACACCGACGAGGGCGACAAAATCCACTTCAAGCGCGGGCGGATCATCGACATCGAAACCGCCACGCTCAATATCCGCGCAAGTACGGCCGTGAACTTCGACACACCGGTGATCAACCAGACCGGCAAGATCGTGTCCACCGGCGATCAGGTGGCCGGCGGCATCAGCCAGATCAAGCACGTGCACGTCGGCGTGCAGGCCGGTAGCGGCCAGACCGGTGCGCCGGCGGGAGGCCAGTGATGTTTATCAGTCAAAACCTGCACGCCGCGCTGACTCGCGCGGTGTTGATCAGCCTTTTTACCTGGCGCCGCGCTGCCGACGACGATGCCCTCGACGACGAGGAACGTTACGGCTGGTGGGGCGACACTTTTCCCACCGTGGCCAATGACCGCATCGGTTCGCGGCTGTGGCTGCTGCGTCGGGTCAAGCTGACCCGCCAGACACAGATGGACGCCGAGTTCTACGCCCGTGAAGCCTTGCAATGGCTGATCGACGACGGCCATTGCAGCGCCATCGACATCATCAGCGAACGCCTCGACGCCCAGCGCCTGAACCTGCGCACGGTCCTGACCCTGGCCGACGGCGAGCGCCTGGACATCAACCCTGAAAACAGTTGGCAGGTGATCTATGCCGTTTGAAACCCCTTCGCTGCCGGTGCTGATCAAGCGCACCCAAAGCGACCTGGCCGGCGATTCGCTGCGCCAGTCCGATGCGCAAGTCCTGGCCCGCACCCTCGGTGGTGCGGTCTATGGACTGTATGGCTATCTCGATTGGATCGCCGAGCAGATCCTGCCCGACACGGCCGATGAGTCGACCCTGGAACGGATTGCCGCCCTGCGCCTGAACCAGCCGCGCAAATCCGCGCAGGTTGCCACCGGCAGCGTCAGCTTCAGTGCCAGCGCCGGGGCGGTGCTGGATGTCGACACGTTGCTGCAATCGAATGACGGCCGGACTTACCGGGTCACTGCCGCACGCACCACCAGCAACGGCGTCAACAGCACGACCATTGCAGCCCTGGATCCCGGTAGCCAGGGCAATGCCGATGCCGGGCTGACACTGGTGCCGGTGCAACCGATTCTGGGCATTGCCGGTAACAGCTTTATCGTCCTGGCACCCGGGCTGACGGGCGGCATCGCCCGGGAAAGTCTGGAGTCCCTGCGTTCGCGGGTGATCCGCTCCTACCGGCTCATTCCTCACGGCGGTTCGGCCCAGGACTACGAGACATGGGCGCTGGAGTGCCCCGGGATCACTCGGGCATGGTGTCGCGGCAACTTCCTGGGGCCGGGCACGGTCGGCGTATTCGTCATGCGGGACGACGATGCGCAGCCCATTCCCAATGACGAGCAGCTCGCTGAAGTACAGGCCTATATCGAACAGTTGCGGCCGGTGACGGCGGATGTGCGGGTGCTCGCCCCGGTGCAAGTGTTGGTCAACTACAAGCTGCGCATCACCCCCGATACCAGCGCAGTGCGGGCAGCGATCGAAAGTCAGCTGCGTGACTTGCACAACCGAGAAGCCGGGCTGGGGGAGACCTTGTTGCTCAGCCATATCTCCGAAGCCATCAGCAGTGCGACCGGTGAGACCGACCACTCGCTCACCTCTCCAAAAGCCAACGTGACAGCCGCCAGCAACGAGTTGCTGACCTTTGGAGGTTGCGAATGGCTGTCCTGAGAAATGCCGAGCAATACCGCAGTCAACTGCGCAGCCTGCTGCCCAGTGGTCCGGCCTGGGAACTGGAGCGTCTGCCGGAACTGGGCCAGGTGCTCGATGGCATCGCTGCGGAGCTGGCACGTCTGGATGCGCGCGCCATCGTCCTGCTGAACGAGATGGATCCGGCTGGCGTCAGCGAGCTGGTGCCGGACTGGGAACGGGTCATGAACCTGCCGGATCCGTGCCTTGGCGCTACGCCCCTGTACGACGATCGACGCCTTGCCGTACGCCGGCGATTGCTGGCGGTGGGCGGACAGACGGCCGCGTATTTCATTCAGATCGCTCGCAGCCAGGGCTATCCGGACGCCACCGTCACCGAACTTCGGGCACCCCGCATGGGGCGCTCAAGGTTTGGTCAGGCGCATTTCGGGACCTGGAAGGCGCAGTTCATGTGGGTACTCAACACCGGTGGGCGCCTGTCGCTGGGCCGTCGTTATGGCGCCAGTTACTGGGGCGAACGTTTTGGCATGAACCCGGGCTCTGCCCTGGAATGCCTGATTCACCGCAGCGCACCGGCTCATACGCAGGTGCAGATCAATTATGACTAAGGAATGAATAATGGATTATCCAAAGAGTGTGCCCAGCGTTGGACTGGTCAATGGCAAGTTTGTCGATGAAAACCCGGTGGCGGGAACGCCCGGTTCGCTGATTCCGGCGATCTGGGGCAACTCCGTCACCGATGAATTGCTGGGCGTGATCAAGGGCGCCGGTGTGACTCCCGACGAAGTCGATCTGGGGCAACTGTTGCTGGCTGTGCGCAGGATCAATCAGACCGGGCTGGTCGATTACGCGATGGACACGGGCACAGCCAATGCCTATCGCGCCAACTATGCGCCGGTCGTTCTCAATGTGGTGGACGGGTTGGTGCTGCGTTTCAAGGCCCTCAATGCCAACACCGGTGCCAGTACCTTCTCGGCCAACGGACTGGCGGCCAAACCGATTGTCGGGGTTGACCACAACGCGGTTCAGGAAGGGGAGATCACGGCATCCGGCGACGTGTGGGTGCAGTGGAACAGCACCATTGCCGGTGGCGTATGGGTGATGATCGCGAGCACCGGCATGGTCAAACAGACCGGCAGTGACATTGGTGATATCAAAACCGTAGCCACGGCAGAGCCGCCCAAGGGATGGCTCAAATGTAATGGTGACATTGTTTCCCGCACGCAATATGCGGCGCTCTTTGCGGCGATCGGCACGCGATTCGGGGCCGGTAATGGCAGCACGACTTTTGCCCTGCCGGATCTGCGCGGCGAGTTCGTGCGGGGCTGGGACGATGGTCGCAAGGTCGATAATGCTCGAGTTCTGGGCAGTGCCCAGGCCGGTCAGAACCTTTCGCATACCCACGGCGCTTCGGCGGCGGCGGCAGGGGCGCATGCCCACGGTGCTTCGGCGTCCGTTGCCGGCAATCACGCCCACTCCGGTATCACCAATGAATCCGGGGATCACCAGCACGGCATTCTGGCTTCGGGTAACAACACTTCCTATGGCCGTCAGGGTACGGGCAGTGGCCCTGGTGACTATGCCGCCGTCACGGCTCCAGGCGGTAATCACGCGCACGGTCTCTATATCAACGCGGCCGGTGATCACTCGCACGCGATCACGGTCAACGCTGTGGGTGATCACACCCACGCGGTGACGATCGCTGCAGACGGGGGCAATGAAGCACGCCCACGAAACGTCGCGCTGCTTTACGTCATCAAGTACTGAACCGAGTACCGCAGGCAGCACAGTGCGTGCCTGCGGATCACTTCGGTTTCGCCTTTCCATTTGTCAGTCACGGGAGCGAACGACGGTACTCCTGAAAATTCTGGCAAAAAATGGCTGGCTGGCATCAGCCTGCAGCCATGGTTCAATCGGAGCATCCAGGGAGGACCGAGCATTATGCAAATTACTGAAGACAACCTACTCAACATCATGCCCAACGCCCGCCGCCAAGCGGGCGTTTTTGTTTCACCGCTCAACGACGCCATGGCCCGCCATCGCATCGATACACCGAAACGCATCGCTACGTTTCTCGCTCAGATCGGACACGAGTCCGGGCAATTGCAGTACGTACGTGAGCTGGGCAACAACCAGTACCTGAGCAAATACGACACCGGTACGCTGGCCTTGCGCCTGGGCAACACGCCCGAGGCTGACGGCGACGGGCAGAAGTATCGCGGGCGCGGGCTGATCCAGATCACCGGGCGCAGCAATTATCGTCAGTGCAGTCTCGGACTTTTCGGTGACGAGCGCCTGCTGGCCTTGCCTGAGTTGCTCGAACAACCGCAATGGGCGGCGGAGTCCGCGGCGTGGTTCTGGGAGAAGAATGGCTTGAACGAACTGGCGGATCAGGATCAGTTCAACAGCATCACCCGGCGGATCAACGGCGGGTTGAACGGTTTGCAGGACCGCCTCGACATCTGGGCGCGGGCGAGGGCAGTGTTATGCCAGCCTTCGGTCTGAAGTTCTGGTGTGTCATCGGCGCTTTGCTGCTGGCCGGTGGTTCGGCGGCGCTGGCCTGGCAGGTCCAGGACTGGCGCTACGAAGGACGGCTGGCCGAGCAGGCCCGGCTGCATGCCGAAGCCCTCAATCAATTGACTCTGACCGCCGCCACAGCGCAACAGGCGGAGCAGGACAAGCGCCTGGCCCTGGAGCAACGGCTCACGGCCAGTGATCAAACCCATTATCGAGCACTGAACGATGCCCAACGTGATCAGGATCGCCTGCGCGATCGTCTTGCCACTGCTGATCTGCGCCTGTCAGTCCTCATCGACGCAGGCGACGCTGCCCAAGGCTGCGGTGTGCCAGCCACCTCCGGCGCCGGCGGCGTGGATCATGCAGCCGTACGCGCCCGACTTGACCCGGCGCATGCTCGACGAATTGTCGCCATCACCGGCGAAGGCGACCGTGGACTGATTGCCTTGCAGGCTTGTCAGGCCTATATCAGAGCGCTGGCGCCCGAACATTTTGAATAAGCTTGTGTATTGAAAGCGCAACCGGCTCGTGTACGGTGGTACCCATTCCATCCGATCCGGAGCGCGCCGTGAAAGAAATCACCCAACTGGCGGCCGAACTTGGCCGACGTCTGCAATTGCTCAATGCCCACGTCACGACGGCCGAGTCCTGCACCGGTGGCGGGATTGCCGAAGCCATCACCCGCATTCCGGGGAGTTCGGCGTGGTTTGAGGCGGGTTACGTGACCTATTCCAACCGCCAGAAAACCCAGCAGCTGAATGTACCGACGGAGCTGTTCGGCACCGTGGGCGCGGTCAGTCGCGAAGTGGTCGAGGCCATGGTGCGCGGCGCCCGGGAAAAAAGCCTGGCGCGGTTTGCCGTGGCGGTCAGCGGTGTGGCCGGGCCGGACGGTGGTTCGCCGAACAAACCGGTGGGCACCGTCTGGCTGGCGTGGGGTGTGGGCGACACGGTTTCCAGCGAGGTCCAGCACTTCCCCGGCAACCGCGACGAAGTCCGCCGACAAACGGTGAAGGCCGCGCTAGAGGGCTTGCTGCGACTAGCGGCACGAGAAATCGAAAATCAGGGGTAGGCGATCCGTGAACGCTGTGGAATAATACTGGCTACTTATACAGGTGTTGGCCGTCAGGCCTTATTGATTACGTGAGGACTTTAATGGACGACAACAAGAAGAAAGCCTTGGCTGCGGCCCTGGGTCAGATCGAACGTCAATTCGGCAAGGGTGCCGTAATGCGTATGGGCGATCAGGACCGTCAGGCGATCCCGGCCATTTCCACCGGCTCTCTGGGTCTGGACATCGCACTCGGCATCGGCGGCCTGCCAAAAGGCCGTATCGTTGAAATCTACGGTCCTGAATCTTCCGGTAAAACCACACTGACGCTGTCCGTGATCGCCCAGGCTCAAAAAGCCGGTGCGACCTGCGCCTTCGTCGACGCCGAACACGCCCTCGACCCTGAGTACGCCGGCAAGCTGGGCGTCAACGTCGACGACCTGCTGGTTTCCCAGCCGGACACCGGCGAACAGGCCCTGGAAATCACCGACATGCTGGTGCGCTCCAACGCCGTTGACGTGATCATCGTCGACTCCGTGGCCGCACTGGTGCCAAAGGCTGAAATCGAAGGCGAAATGGGTGACATGCACGTGGGCCTGCAAGCCCGTCTGATGTCCCAGGCGCTGCGTAAAATCACCGGTAACATCAAGAACGCCAACTGCCTGGTGATCTTCATCAACCAGATCCGCATGAAGATCGGCGTGATGTTCGGCAGCCCGGAAACCACCACCGGTGGTAACGCGCTGAAGTTCTACGCTTCGGTTCGTCTCGACATCCGCCGTACCGGCGCGGTGAAGGAAGGCGACGAAGTGGTCGGCAGCGAAACCCGCGTCAAGGTTGTGAAGAACAAGGTCGCTTCGCCGTTCCGTCAGGCCGAGTTCCAGATTCTCTACGGCAAGGGTATCTACCTGAACGGCGAGATGATCGACCTGGGCGTGCTGCACGGTTTCGTCGAGAAGTCCGGCGCCTGGTATGCCTACGAAGGCACCAAGATCGGTCAGGGCAAGGCCAACTCGGCCAAGTTCCTGGCGGACAACCCGGAAGTCGCGGCCAAGCTCGAGAAGCAACTGCGTGACAAACTGCTGTCGCCAGCCGTGATCGCTGACTCCAAGGCTTCTGCGGTCAAAGAGACCGAAGACGACCTGGCTGACGCTGATATCTGATTGCACCGATGACAACCGCCGTACTCGATACCCTCGTCGCGGTGCGGCGAACCGCCATGGACCTGCTCGCGCGCCGCGAGCATGGTCGAGTTGAGCTGACGCGCAAACTGCGTCAGCGTGGCGCTCCCCCCGAGATGATCGAAACAGCCCTCGACCGTTTGACGGAAGAAGGGCTGCTTTCCGAAGCCCGTTATCTTGAAAGCTTTGTTTCCTATCGCGCCCGTTCCGGTTACGGCCCACTGCGGATTCGCGAAGAACTGAGCCAGCGCGGGTTGCAACGCGCCGATATCGAACTCGCCTTGCGCGAGAGCGGTATCAACTGGCAGGAGCAGCTAACAGACACGTGGCAACGGAAGTTCTCCGGACAGCTTCCCGGCGATGCCAAGGAACGCGCCAGACAAGGTCGATTCCTGGCGTACCGGGGATTCTCGATGGAGATGATCAACCGCTTGTTCAGCGGCAGAGGTATGGACGATTAAATCGCTCCAGCTTCAATCAAAAAATAAAAAACGGCCCGCTATTTCGATAGCGGGCCGTTTTTTTTTGCCTTCACGTTACCTTCGACGGTTCGCGAGTGCGTTGCGCGGTTTGGGGTTTTGAGTGGGCCCAGTTTTCCGGCAGGTTGATGTAGTCCACCAGCTCCCGCAGACGCCCGTGATCCCGGGCATTGAAGGCGAATGCCAGGCGCGTCAGGTGGCTGAATTGAGCATCGTCGTGCTCTTCGCCGGCGTAGGCGTGTTGATGGAACTGGTCACTCAGGCACAAATCGGCAAACGCTTCCTGCATATGCTCCAGGGCCTGATCGCTCAACTTGTGGTTCATGCGAATGACAAACTGGCGCTTGAGCCAACGGCTGGAGTGGAAGTTGCCGTAGAACTTGTTGATCTGCTCCACCGCCTCTTCAACGTTGTAGACCAGGCGCACCAACTTCAGGTCGGTCGGCAGAATGTAACGGTTTTCCTCCAGTTGCTGGCGAATGAAGTCCAGCGCGCCTTGCCAGAAAGTCCCGCCCGGTGCGTCCAGCAGCACCACCGGCACCAGAGGGCTTTTGCCGGTCTGGATCAGCGTGAGCACTTCCAGCGCTTCGTCCAGGGTGCCGAACCCGCCGGGGCACAACACCAGCGCATCGGCTTCCTTGACGAAGAACAGCTTGCGGGTGAAGAAGAAGTGGAACGGCAGCAGGTTGTTGGTACCGTCCACGGTGGGGTTGGCATGTTGTTCGAAGGGTAGGGTGATGTTGAAACCCAGGCTGTGATCGCGGCCGGCACCTTCATGGGCGGCGGCCATGATTCCGCCGCCGGCACCGGTGATGACCATCATGTTCGAGCGGGCCAGCGAGGCCCCGAGTTCCCGAGCCATGGCGTAAAGGGGATGTTCGACCGGGGTGCGGGCCGAGCCGAACACCGTGACCTTGCGTCGCCCCTTGAACTGTTCGAGCGTGCGAAACGCCTGCTCCAGTTCGCGCAGGGCTTGCAGGGTGATCTTGGCATTCCAGCGGTTGTGATCTTCCTGGGCCATGCGCAGCACGGTCAGGATCATGTCGCGGTAGATGGGGGAATTCGGGCTGTCGGGTGACACCAGGTTGAGTTGTTCTTCGACCTTGCTGATGAGGTCGTGGCCGCTTTCCTGAAAATGGCGGCTGAGCAGGTCATTCGGTTGGTAAGGCATGCAACTTCTCCTTCTGCACAGAGCTTTCGGCCCTGACGTGCGGCGTCAGTGACGCGCTGCAAGAAAATAAACAGCCGGCAGCTCCTTTCCTGCCGTTAATAAAATGATCGGGAATACGTTGAATCTAGACCCTCAAAGCATTTTTCGCTCATTGAGCATTGCGCTGCAAAGTCTTTCCTGGCAACTGCTTATTGCCGTTTTGCGAAGTGTTTTCACCGCTCGTCCGATGCTGCGTCGAGGGCTGAATGCTCTGATTTACTAAATTAAAGGCGCCGTACGACAACTTTGCGTCAACGACCGTACGCAAGGTGCACGCTATTCAAGGATTTGCGGGTGGCAAGGAGGCAGGACACATGACCAGAGTCATTCTGGAGATCGATACGCAGCTGTATCGGTTGTTGAAAGCATCGGCCGAGACCAATCATGTGAGTCTTGAAGAGGAGTGCTGCCGACGCCTGGCGGGAGGGGAGCGCCGCTCGCGTTACTTGCAGGCCTTGCTGGCCGAACTGCGCGCCGAGGATGAACAGCGGCGCGCTACGTCGCGATGATTACTTCTTCTTCGCTGGAGCCGCTTTCGGGCAATCCGATTCCTGGTAGCTGGCGGAGCCGATCGCCTTGTTGCTTTTCACTTCGGTGAATTCATAACGCATGATCGCGCCTTTGGCCATCAGCTTGCGGTACGACGGATTGTTGCAGACCGAGGCGCCCAGCTGGAAATACACGGCTTTGGGATCGGCGCGCATTTTGTCGGCGTGGCTCTTTTGCACGCTCAGGTGATTGACCAGCGTGGTGCCTTCGACGGTGTAGCCCTGATCAAGAATGTCTTCGTTGATCGCCCGTGGCGTGCCGACGCTGCTTTGTGCGGCGACATTGCGCAGCTCTCGGTTCAGATTCTGCTCACTCAGGGATGCAGCCTGAGCGCTGAAGGACGAAGCCAGCAGAATGGCAGCGGTGGGAACGATAAGGCGCAGCATGAAACTCTCCTGGTTCAGTGACTGGTGGTTCGACCAGCCACGTGACTGTGCGTTCAGTGGCGGCGAATTATAGGGGAGCCGGTCGGGAGGGTACAGGCTTGTGCCCGTCGCTCTGGTAAACTGCCGCCCTTTATTGCCCTGCCGAGTGTCGTTCGTGTCGAGTTTTCCTGTCTGCCGGTGCCGCCTGCGATGAATCATGCCCCCAACGCCGTGGCCCGCCTGCGCGATCAGCGCGAGGACGAAGGCATCAAACCGATCCAGGCCCGTGGCTTTCGCTCCCCGCGCTGCCGCGATTGCCGGGTGATCATCAGCCATTGCCTGTGCGCCTGGCGGCCAACCGTCGATACACGCTCGGGCGTTTGCCTGATCATGACCGGCAAGGAAGTGTTCAAGCCAAGTAACACCGGTTGGTTGATCGCCGACATCGTGCGCGACAACCATGCCTTCATCTGGTCGCGGACCGAACCCGACGAGCAACTGCTGGCGCTGCTGAACGACCCGCAATGGCAGCCGTATCTGGTATTCCCCGGCGAGTACGTCGAACCTTCGCGGGTGACCAACACCGTGGATCTCGATAGCAGCAAGCGTCCGCTGTTCATCCTGCTGGATGCGACCTGGACCGAAGCCCGGAAGATTTTCCGCAAGAGCCCGTATTTCGACCGTTTGCCGATCCTCAGCCTGTTGCCCGACAAACTCTCGCGCTATCGCCTGCGCCGCTCGACCCGCAGCGAGCACCTGTGCACCGCCGAAGTGGCGGCGCTGTGTCTGGAACTGGCCGGCGATTCGGACGCGGCGTCGGCGCTGGATGCCTATTTCGATGTGTTCAGCCAGCATTACCTGGGGGCCAAGCAGCAACTGGATGTCAATGTGTCGACGCCGGCCCACGCCGAATTGCTGCCCTATATCCGAAACGCGGCGCCAGTACCGGCCTGATCCTGGCCCATACTGCTAAAGCAGTGGCCGTGCGGCTTGACCACCCCGGCTTCGCTGGTCATGCTTGGCGCCGATTGGGGTGCGGCCAAGGTTTGAAACGCCGTTTTTGTTCGTGATTGGCGTTGAACGTGCCCCTGTGGATACCGCTGCCGGGCGGTATCTGGATTTGCTTTGGTGAGGCCCGAATGCGCGGGCCCGCCATCAAAAACAGGATCATTTGAAAAATGGCCACATACGACATCCTGATTGCCGATGATCACCCTCTCTTTCGTAGCGCGCTGCATCAAGCAGTGACGATGGGCCTTGGCCCGGATGTACGCATGGTGGAGGTGGCGAGCATCGCCGAGCTGGAAACCCGCCTGACCGAAAAGGCTGACTGGGATCTAGTGCTGCTGGACCTGAACATGCCGGGCGCTTTCGGATTTTCCGGGCTGGTGATGCTGCGCGGTCAATACCCGCAGATTCCGGTGGTGATGGTTTCGGCCCAGGAAGAAGCCTCGGTGATGGTCAAGTCCCGGGAATTCGGTGCCAGTGGTTTCATTCCCAAGTCCAGCGACCTGAGCGTGATTCAGGAAGCGGTGCGTAAAGTGTTGGACGGGGACGTGTTCTGGCCACCCCAGGCGTTCGAAGCGGTCAGCGTTTCGGATGAAGCCAAAGCCGCCAGCGATGGCCTTGCGAGCCTGACGCCGCAGCAGTTCCGGGTGCTGACCATGGTCTGCGAAGGTTTGCTGAACAAGCAGATCGCCTACGAGCTGAGCGTGTCCGAAGCGACCATCAAGGCCCACGTCACGGCGATTTTTCGCAAGTTGAACGTGCGGACCCGGACCCAGGCAGCTTTACTGCTGCAACAACTTGAGTCAATTCCGAGCCAGTAAGCGCTGGCGTCTTCACGCTTTTTTGACTTTCGTTGATCTAGCTTCCCCACTTCCTTTCGGTCGGTTATCTACTTTATGTCACCTTTCAAGGGCCAGACGGGCCTGAAACGCATCCTCAACGCTTCCGGTTACTCGCTGGACGGCTTGCGCGCCGCCTTCACTGGCGAAGCCGCATTCCGCCAGTTGGTGCTGCTTAACGTGGTACTGATTCCGCTGACGTTTTTCCTCAATGTCAGCCGGGTCGAGCAGGCGCTGCTGATCGCCGTGTGCCTGCTGGCGCTGATCGTCGAGCTGTTGAATTCAGCGGTGGAGGCGGCCATCGACCGTATCTCGCTGGAGTTGCACCCGCTGTCCAAGAACGCCAAGGACATGGGCAGTGCCGCGCAATTCGTGGCACTGAGCATGATCGCCCTGGTGTGGGCGGTGATTCTGCTCTAAGCGATGCTCGGCAGAACGATCTCGTCGCTGCGCTGGACCCCGGCGGTGAAGGCGCGGCACAGATCGAGGAATTCGCGCATGGCGGAGGTCTGGTACTTCTGCTTGTGCCAGATGAAATAGAACTGCCGCGCCAGATCCAGATCCGGCGTCTCCACCGGCACCAGGCTGCCGCGACGGAAGGCGTCACGCAGCGCCAGGCGCGAGATGCAGCCAATCCCCAGACCTGATTCCACCGCGCGTTTGATCGCTTCGGTGTGTTCCAGCTCCAGCCGGATGTTCAGCGCGCTGCGATGATGACGCATCGCCTGATCGAAGGTCAGGCGCGTCCCCGACCCCTGTTCCCGCAAAATCCATGCTTCATGAGTCAATTCCTCCATGGTCGCGCTGCCGCGCTTGGCCAACGGATGCTGTGGGGCGCAGAACACCACCAGTTCATCCTCGACCCAGCTTTGCACCTCGATGTCCGGGTGGCTGCAATCGCCCTCGATTAGACCCAGATCAATTTCGTAATGAGCCACTTGTTGCACGATATTGGCAGTGTTCTGCACATGCAGCTTCACCTGGCTTTCGGGGTGGCGCTGCATGAAACCGCCGATCAGCAGGGTCGCCAGGTAATTGCCGATGGTCAGGGTCGCGCCCACCGACAGCGAGCCGAAACCGGATTTGCCGTTGAGCAGGTCTTCGATTTCCTTGGCCTGATCGAGCAGGGCCACCGCTTGTGGCAACAACTGTTTGCCGAGGGCGTTGAGGCTCAGGCGTTTACCGGCGCGGTCGAACAGCTGGCAGCTGGACTGGCGCTCCAGTTCGGTGATGGACGTGCTGGCAGCCGATTGCGACAGGTTGAGCAGACCCGCAGCACGGGACACGCTTTCCTGCTGGGCGACGGCGACGAAGACTTGCAGTTGACGAAGAGTAAATCGCATATCGATATAACCGATAACCCTTATCTTAATAATCCAGTTAACAGATATTGTCGGCGCTATTAGAATGCGATGCAATTGCGCACCGTCGGCATTCTTCAACACGAGCCGGGCAGGCGCAGATCAATCTCCAGGAGTCCCACGTACATGAGCAACATGAACCACGAGCGTGTCCTCAGTGTTCATCACTGGAACGACACTCTGTTCAGCTTCAAGTGCACCCGCGATCCGGGCTTGCGCTTCGAGAACGGTCAGTTCGTGATGATCGGCCTGCAACAGCCAAACGGCCGCCCGCTTATGCGCGCTTACTCGATCGCCAGCCCGAACTGGGAAGAGCATCTCGAGTTCTTCAGCATCAAGGTGCAGGACGGTCCGCTGACCTCCCAGCTGCAGCACCTGAAGGAAGGCGACGAGATCATCATCTCGAAAAAACCGACCGGCACCCTGGTGCTGGACGACCTGAACCCGGGCAAGCACCTGTATCTGCTGAGCACCGGCACCGGTCTGGCGCCGTTCATGAGCGTGATCCAGGACCCGGAAACCTACGAGCGCTTCGAGAAAGTGATCCTGGTTCACGGTGTTCGTTACGTCAACGAAGTCGCCTACCGCGAATTCATCACCGAGCACCTGCCGCAGAACGAGTTCTTCGGCGAGGCGCTGCGTGACAAGCTGATCTACTACCCGACCGTGACCCGCGAACCGTTCGAGAATCAGGGCCGTCTGACCGACCTGATGCGCAGCGGCAAGCTGTTCAGCGACATCGGCCTGCCACCGATCAACCCGCAGGACGACCGCGCGATGATCTGCGGCAGCCCGAGCATGCTCGACGAGACCAGCGAAGTGCTCGACAGCTTCGGCCTGAAGATCTCGGCGCGTATGCGCGAGCCGGGTGACTACCTGATCGAGCGCGCATTCGTCGAGAAGTAAGCTGTTTATAGGTGACGCAGAGCGTCACTGGATGCATTCCCACGCAGACGGTTCGACGCCTCGACGTGGGAACGATCAGCCCGCGTTGCCTGAGAAGGCAGCGCGGGCTTTTTCGTTTTCGCGATTCAGTCAGCGGCGGGGATGACTTCCAGAACGCGGATCTGCTCAGGCACAGGGTAGTGCCAGCGCACATCCAGATCCCAGAACTGCGCACCGTATTCGCGTTTGGGCGCGGGCGTCTGATAGGCCGGGCGCGGATCTTGGGCCAGGCACTGCTCGATCAGCTCGACCAGCGGCTCGGCCAGGCGCTGAGCGTGCGTGTGCGCCTGTTGCAGCGCCGCGTCCGTCCACTGCACGTCGATCAGTTGCGGCGCGGCACTGGCGATGCTGTTGGAAGCGTCAGCAATGATGTCGGCGTAGGGCACGTAGGGTTTGACGTCGAGAATCGGCGTGCCGTCCAGCAAGTCGATGCCGGAGATGAACAGGCGGTTGGCCTCGACCTTGTCCAGTTTCACCACCGACTGACCGATGCCGTTCGGCCGGTGCGTGGCGCGGGTGGCGAACACGCCCATCGACTTGTTGCCACCGAGGCGCGGAGGGCGGACTTTGAGTCGCGGCTTGTCTTCCAGCGCCTGATGGAACAGGAACAGCAGCCAGACATGACTGACCTGCTCCAGCCCTTGCACCGCGTCACCCTGATCGAAGGGTGCCACCAGTTCCAGCACGCCACGGGCGGCGGGGGCCAGTTGCGGCTGGCGCGGGATGGCGAACTTCTCCTTGAAGCAGGAGCGGACGAAGCCGATGGGGGAGACGCTGTAAGTCATGGTTTGCATTCGAAGCGGAGCAGGGCGGGCATGATAACCCGTCCGGCCGCCAGTCTGGTGCTGGCAGACCTGACGCTATCGCCGGCAAGCCAGCTCCCACAGGGTTCGCGGGAGTTCGCATCATGTGTGTACACCAAAAGACCTGTGGGAGCTGGCTTACCAGCGATAGCCTCACCGCCGATATCAGAGACTAAACCCGCCATCCAGCGGAATGATATTCCCGGTCATGTACGCCCCGGCGGTACTCGCCAGGCTGATCGCCAGCGCAGCCATCTCTTCCTCACGCCCCCAGCGTTTCATCGGGATCAGCGCAGTGTCTTCGGCCAGCGCCTGCTGGTCGCTGCCGATGTGCTGGGTCATTTTGCTCGGGAAGCGTCCCGGCGCGATGACATTGACGTTGATGTGCTGGCTCACCAGTTCCCGGGCGAGAATCCGCGACAGTTGATGCAGGGCCGCTTTGCTCGGTCCGTAGGCATAGGCCTGTTCACCGAAAGACGAGATCCCCGCTACCGAGCCGATGTTGATGATCCGCGCCGGATTGGCCGCCGACCCGGATTGGCGCAGCAACGGCAGAAACTGCTGGATGCAACTGAACACCGAGGTCACGTTGAGTTGCATGACTTTCTCCCAGCCCTTGACCGGGTAGCTCTCCAGCGGCGCGCCCCAAGTGGTGCCGGCGTTGTTCACCAGAATGTCCAGATGAGTGATCTGCTCGCCCAGTCGCGCGGCCAGCTCTTTCACGCCTTCTTCTGTCGCCAGATTCGCCGCCATGCCATGACACGTGCCCAGGGCACTGAGTTCTTCAGCGGTTTGATGACAGGCTTCCGCGTCACGGGAGCAGACGTACACGCGGGCGCCTGCTTCGACAAACGCCTTGGCGATCATTTTGCCGATACCACGGGTGCCGCCGGTCACCAGGGCGGTGCGGCCTTGCAGGGAGAAATACGGGTGCATGGCGAATCCTGAGGGCTAGGGTTCAGTACACCCTAGTCGCCGGCTGCGAAAAGCGGAGCCACTATTTTTGGAAGGAATGGGAGGCCATAGGGCCAGCTTCAAGTTGCGAGCGTCGAGCTACGAGTAAAAGCTTGCAGCTCGACGCCTGTCGCTGCTTTACGCTCTCACGCGGAGCGTGAGCCCCTTGAGGAAATTGCGCAGCAACTGATCGCCGCACGGGCGGTAGTTGGTGTGGCCGACCTTGCGGAACAGCGCACTCAGCTCAGGCTTGGACACCGGGAAGTCGGCAGCCTTGAGGATCGCGTGCATGTCGTCTTCCTTCAGTTCGAAGGCCACGCGCAGCTTTTTCAGGATGATGTTGTTGGTCACCGGCAGTTCGATCGGCAGCGGCGGACGGCTTTCGTCCTTGCCGCGCTTGAAGATCACCAGACCGTCGAGGAAGTGCGCGATGACTTCGTCCGGGCAGCGCACGAAACCTTCTTCGTCTTCTTCTTTCTTGTCGAGGTACGTCACGACATCGGCAAGCGTGACGTCCAGGCCGCCGAGTTTGATGATCTCGACCACTTTCTTGTCGCTGATGTCGAGCATGTAGCGCACGCTGCGCAGAACGTCGTTGTGAACCATGTGTGCAATCCTGATTGTTCGCTGTGGGCACCGAGCGGGGCGCGATGCCGGAATGTAGGGTGGCTTGCGAGCCTTAGAATTTCTCTTTGCCGGACAGGTAGCGCCATTGGCCGACCGGCACCTTGCCGATGGACACGCCGCCGATGCGGATGCGGCGGATGCCGATGACCTTCAGGCCGACCGCTTCGCAGAACTGGGCGATGATCCCCGGCTGCGGGTTTTTCATGGCGAAGCGCAGGCGGTTTTCGTTCTGCCAGCTGGCCTTGACCGGCGGCAGCTCCTTGCCCTTGTGAGTGAGGCCGTGCTGCAGGCGATTGAGGCCGTGGGCAACCATGTCGCCTTCGACTTCGACCACGTATTCCTGCTCTATCTTGGCCGCGTCGGCGGTGAGCTTGCGCAACACCTTCCAGTCCTGGGTGAACACCAGCAGGCCGCTGGCCTTGGGTTGCAGGTCGGCGCTGGCGGTCAGGCGCAGGAAGTGCCCGCGCAGCGGACGCTTGCCGTAGCGGTGTTCTTCGCTGAGGGTTTCGGCGTTCAGCGACTGCATGGCGCTGTCGACATCCATGCCGGCCGGCACGTTGAGCAGGATGGTCACCGGCTCCGGCGCGGTGGCCTTGGCGTCCTTGTCGAGCTCGACCTTTTGGTCGCCGACCTTGAACTGCGGCTCGTCGATGACTTCGCCGTCCACGGTGACCCAGCCGCCCTCGATGAACAGCTCGGCCTCCCGGCGGGAGCAACCGACCAGCTCGATGAGGCGTTTGGAGAGGCGAATCGGGTCAGTCATGACAGGGGCCGTAACAAAAAAAGGGGTGGGCATTGTACCTGCCTGGGGCCGGTTAAGCCCGATTGCATTTGCGCCGTGTGGCTTTTAGCCGCGTACGGCGCGCTGCTCCGGTTGTTTCAGGCGCATGTGCAACAGCGGATACGGCTGGCCCATGCCATCGACTTCCGAGCGGCCGATCACCTCGAACCCTTGCTTGAAGTAAAACCCCAGGGCCTGCGGGTTCTGTTCGTTGACGTCCAGTTCGTCGGCGTTCAGGTGCTCCATCGCGTACTTCAGCAGTTTCTTGCCAAGGCCCTGGCCGCGATGGGCCGGGTCGATGAACAGCATTTCGATCTTGCCTGCCGCGACCCCGGCAAACCCGGTGATGCGCTGATGGCTGTCCCGGGTGCAGATCAGCATCACTGCGTCGAGGTAGCGGGTCAGCACCAGATTCTTCAGCAGCTCGATGTAGGATTCCGGCAGGAAATCATGAGTCGCGCGGACCGAGGCCTCCCAGACCCGGGTCAGTTCCTGATAATCGCTGAGTTTCGGCGTGTGGATGACCGAGTGGTGACGCATGCCCGATAGCCTCTTTGTCATGGATGAGGGAGTCCTTCCCCTCACAAACTCTAGCCGTAAAAAAGCCCCGCATCTCGTAAAAGAGAGCGGGGCTTTCTGTATTTTTCGCGCTTAGATCTGTTCGGCCCAGAGGTCGTATTCGTCGGCGTCGGTCACCTTGCACCAGACCTTGTCGCCCGGCTTGAGGTTGCTGCCGTTGTCGATGAACACGTTGCCGTCGATTTCCGGGGCATCGAAGAAGCAGCGGCCGACCGCGCCCTGCTCGTCGACTTCGTCCACCAGCACTTCGATTTCACGGCCGATGCGCATTTGCAGGCGCGCCGAGCTGATGGCCTGCTGGTGCGCCATGAAGCGTTCCCAGCGATCCTGCTTGACGTCGTCCGGAACTACTTCCAGATCCAGATCGTTGGCTGGAGCGCCTTCGACCGGCGAATACTGGAAGCAGCCGACGCGGTCGAGCTGGGCTTCGGTCAGCCAGTCCAGCAGGTACTGGAAGTCTTCTTCGGTTTCGCCGGGGAAGCCGACGATGAAGGTCGAACGGATGATCAGGTCCGGGCAGATTTCGCGCCAGTTCTTGATCCGCGCCAGGGTCTTGTCTTCGAACGCCGGGCGTTTCATCGACTTCAGGACTTTCGGGCTGGCGTGCTGGAACGGGATGTCCAGGTACGGCAGGATCTTGCCAGCGGCCATCAGAGGGATCAATTCGTCGACGTGCGGGTACGGGTAAACGTAGTGCAGACGGACCCAGACACCGAGGGTGCTCAGCGCTTCGCACAGTTCGGTCATGCGGGTTTTCACCGGCGCGCCGTTCCAGAAACCGGTGCGGTATTTGACGTCAACGCCGTAGGCACTGGTGTCCTGGGAAATCACCAGCAGTTCCTTCACGCCGGACTTGACCAGACGCTGGGCTTCGTCGAGCACGTCGCCAACCGGACGGCTGACCAGTTTGCCGCGCATCGACGGGATGATGCAGAAGCTGCAGCTGTGGTTGCAGCCTTCGGAAATCTTCAGGTACGCGTAGTGGCGCGGGGTCAGCTTGATGCCTTGCGGCGGCACCAGGTCGATCAGCGGGTTGTGATCCTGCTTCGGCGGCACGACTTCGTGCACCGCGTTGACCACTTGCTCGTACTGCTGCGGACCGGTGACGGCCAGCACGCTCGGGTGCACGTCACGGATATTGCCTTCTTCCACGCCCATGCAGCCGGTCACGATGACCTTGCCGTTTTCCTTGATCGCTTCGCCGATGACTTCCAGCGATTCGGCCTTGGCCGAGTCGATGAAGCCGCAGGTGTTGACCACGACCACGTCGGCGTCCTGATAGGTGGACACCACGTCATAGCCTTCCATGCGCAGCTGGGTCAGGATGCGCTCGGAGTCGACCAGTGCTTTCGGGCAACCCAGAGAAACGAAGCCAACCTTTGGATTGGCCGGCGCAGGAGTGGTGGACATGTCTAACCTCGGTGTTTTGTGACATCGATTACCTTGTTCAGGAACCGACGGACGGGCGCTTGAAGTGCGCCTCTGATCAAAAAGTGCGCAATTCTAGCGACGAGCAGCGCACTTGACCAGCTTTATGCAGGGAAATACGACGAGTGCTGCGCTATGCTTCGCGCCGTTGCGCTTTACTGAATTTTTACAGTCAAGAAAACGTCTGTTACAGGGCGTAAAAACGCGCATGCTGCACACAAAGCATAGTGCTTCATCTAAGAAGCCGGTCTGGGAATCAGGAGTGTTGGATGGGTCAGGCAAGTAGTCACGCGGCAGGCGCCGAAGGTTCGGCCACCAAGCCGCTGAGCATGCTGGTCGCGGCGGTCGGGGTAGTTTACGGCGACATCGGCACGAGCCCGTTGTACACCCTCAAAGAAGTGTTTTCCGGCGCTTACGGCGTGCCTGTCAATCACGACGGAGTGCTCGGCATTCTGTCGCTGATTTTCTGGTCGCTGATCTGGGTCGTTTCAATCAAGTACATGATGTTCGTCCTGCGCGCCGACAACCAGGGCGAAGGCGGGATCATGGCGCTCACCGCGCTGGCTCGCCGGGCAGCGGCGGGGCGCAAGCGGTTGCGTACGTTGCTGGTGGTCTGCGGGCTGATCGGCGCGGCGCTGTTCTATGGCGACAGCATGATCACCCCGGCGATTTCCGTGCTCTCGGCCATTGAAGGTCTGGGCCTGGCCTTCGACGGCATCGACCACTGGGTGGTGCCGCTGTCACTGGTGGTGCTGGTCGGGTTGTTTCTGATCCAGAAGCACGGAACGGCGCGGATCGGCATTCTGTTCGGGCCGATCATGGTCACCTGGTTCCTTGTCCTCGGCGCCCTCGGCGTCTACGGTATCAGCCACTACCCGGAAGTGCTGCACGCGATGAACCCGGTCTGGGCCGTGCGCTTTTTCATGGTTCATACCGGCATGGGCGTGGCCATCCTCGGTGCCGTGGTGCTGGCGCTGACCGGTGCCGAAGCGCTGTACGCCGACATGGGCCACTTCGGTCGCAAGCCGATTGCCCGTGCGTGGTTCCTGCTGGTGCTGCCGGCGCTGGTGCTCAACTATTTCGGTCAGGGCGCCCTGCTGCTGGAGAACCCGGAAGCGGCGCGTAACCCGTTCTACCTGCTGGCGCCGAGCTGGGCGCTGATTCCGCTGGTCGGTCTGTCGACCCTGGCCACGGTGATCGCCTCCCAGGCGGTGATTTCCGGCGCATTTTCCCTGACCCGCCAGGCGATCCAGCTCGGTTACATCCCGCGCATGTACATCCAGCACACCTCCAGCGACGAGCAGGGCCAGATCTATATCGGCGCCGTGAACTGGTCGCTGATGGTCGGCGTGGTGTTGCTGGTGATCGGCTTCGAATCCTCCGGCGCCCTGGCCTCGGCCTACGGCGTGGCGGTGACTGGCACGATGCTGATGACCACGATTCTGGTCTCGGCAGTCATGTTGCTGCTGTGGAAATGGCCACCGATTCTGGCGGTGCCGGTGCTGCTCGGCTTCCTGCTGGTGGACGGCCTGTACTTCGCCGCCAACGTGCCGAAGATCGTCCAGGGCGGTGCCTTCCCGGTGATCGCCGGTATCGCGCTGTTCGTGCTGATGACCACCTGGAAGCGCGGCAAGCAACTGCTGGTCGAGCGCCTCGACGAGGGCGCGCTGCCGCTGCCGATCTTCATCAGCAGCATCCGCGTGCAGCCACCGCACCGCGTGCAGGGCACCGCCGTGTTCCTCACCGCCCGCTCCGACGCGGTGCCGCACGCGCTGTTGCACAACCTGCTGCACAACCAGGTGTTGCATGAGCAAGTGGTGCTGCTGACGGTGGTCTACGAAGACATCCCGCGCGTCCCGCCATCCCGACGCTTCGAAGTCGAGGCTCACGGTGAAGGCTTCTTCCGGGTGATCCTGCACTTCGGCTTCACCGACGAACCGGACGTGCCGCAGGCACTGAAACTGTGCCATCTGGATGACCTCGACTTCAGCCCAATGCGTACGACTTACTTCCTCAGCCGCGAAACGGTCATTGCCTCGAAACTTGAAGGCATGGCCCGTTGGCGTGAAGCGTTGTTTGCGTTCATGTTGAAGAATGCCAATGGGAACCTGCGGTTCTTCAATCTGCCGCTGAATAGGGTGATTGAGTTGGGGACGCAGGTGGAGATGTAAACCGGCGTCATCGAAGAGCCCCCGTCAGCCTTGTGGCTGGCGGGGGCTTTTTCGTTTTTGTGCCGTTACATGCTTTCTGGCAGTTCTGCCTCAGATTCGGTCTTCGTTCTCGCAGGTCGCGGCATCAGAGCCTTCATCACGTCGTCGACCAAGGCCTTGCCGACTATCGTCAGGTAATGCGCGGCCCAGGCGTGGCGGTCGCTTTCCTTGTCGTAGGCGGCATCCTCGGCGAAGGATTTGGCGAGAAACAGCAAGTCTGAAGCCTGGGACAGTGCTTCGACGATGGGAACGCCGGAGCGAACGTTGAGTAACGCCTGATCCGAGCTGTAGAGGAAAGAGGTGAAACCGATGGTTGTGAGGTCTGCGGGGGACGGCGATTTCGTTTCGGTCATGGTGCTACTCCTTGGTTCGAGGAGCTGCGACTTCCGTTACCACACGAAAGGGAGGCAGCTGTACGCAGGGTGGTAAACCGGGAACCAAGGAAACCGGCACGCCCGAAGGCGTCCCACGCACAGCTGCCATAACTCGAGATCACAGAAATGAAAGTGCCTGTGATTTAGATGAGGGCGCTGTTGCGCTGGTTTGTCCGGGTTACCACACCCGATCACTGAAGGGTCAGCGACCTCTGGAGAGTATCCCGTCGAAAAACAGCGCAACAGGGCGGCAAAGTGCCCAAACACGAGATTAGGAGTTTGCCTACAAGGTATGCGGACGTCATCTGATATTGCTACACCGGTCAGCGGAACTAAGGTGGCGAGCAATTTCAGGGACGGTGGATTTTGTGTGGGCACCACAACAAGTGAGGCCGAATAAAAGGCTTGACGATCAGATATTCTGAATGAGACAAGTGTCCACGTTTTATGGAATGTGGACACTTGGAGTTTTAGGCTTCATGAAGAGTCAAGATATTTTGCTTTTGTTCAAGATGGCCAGCCTTCACGCTCAGGAGGAAAACCTCCTTGGTGTAATGGAGTCAGAGTCGAATTCGAACAAGGTTGAGGAGCTGTTGAAGCCTTATGTGGTCAGCCAAATGACCGCAGGAGGACAGGTAGGGCAGCCATTGGTCACCTACTCCACTGACGGTGAAGATACTGTATTCCGTCGACAGGACTTCGATTCGCCCCTGGACGATGAGGCGGGGTGGGAAGGGTGGTCGGAGCCGGTAGCTGTCCCGCCGCTGGCAAGCTGGAGTGAGGCTTACTCATTGCGGGCGTTGTCTGCCGCTCTCGGGCTAAGCAAAAGCGAGGTATCAAATTCCCTCGCCAGATGTCGTGAGTCCGGTCTGCTCACCAATGACTACGACACGGGGCTTTCGAAAGTTAATCGGCGGCAGCTACTAAGCATCACCGAGCACGCTCTAAAGTATTTTTTCCCCGTAAAGCCCGGCGCAATGGTTCGCGGTATCCCGACGGGTTTCGCAGCCCCGGCACTGTCCAAAAGCATCAAAAGTGCAGGCGGACTGATTCCGGTCTGGCCTGATGCATTTGGAACGGAGCGTGGTCAGGCGATAGAGCCGCTCTACAAGACAGTGCCGGAAGCCGTGAAAAAGGACAGGATTCTTTACCACTATCTTGCGCTTGCTGATGCAATCCGCCTTGGAGGCCCGCGAGAGGGCGGTGTCGCGGTCAATATTCTAAAAGCAGGGATGGGACTGAAATAACATGTCATCAAACGCTGATCACAACTACGAGCTGATAGAGTTTGTCGCCGAAGGCTTGGGAGAGGCGTTTCTCGTGGAGGTTGCGTTTGTTGGAGGTTGCACCACAGCCATGCTGGTAACCGATCCTGTTGTGCTGGACGACATTCGTTTCACCGATGATGTTGACCTGGTGATCGAGCTGGCGGGTATTAGCGCCTGGCAGCAGCTTACCGAACGATTGTCGGCCAGGAATTTCAAGATTACCGGCGAGGATGAAGTCAACTGTCGTTTCCGCTTCAACGATATCGTCGTTGATGTGATGCCATCTGATCCCGAGGTTCTCGGATATGCCAACCGCTGGTTTGTAGAGGGCTTGGCACGGGCTGATAAATTTACATTGCCCAGCGGTACCGTAATCCAGATATTCAAACCGACCTATTTTCTTGCGACAAAACTGGAAGCCTTCACCGGTCGGGGCGGTGGCGATCCATACCATAAAGATGTCGAGGACATCATTATCTTGATTGATGGACGTCCAGAGCTTTTAGAAGAGGTTCGACAAGCGGATTCCGAGCTAAAGGAGTTCATCACGACTGGAGTTCGAGCACTCAGGGGGCTCGGTGGCGTCGACTATGTGATTGAAAGCTCTGGCTCGGTACAAGCCAATCCGGGAAGAGGGCAAATCATTCATGGGCGCATGAAAGAACTGGGCAGCGCATGAAATACCACGCCAGATCGCTAACGGGGCGAGCCAGGCAAACCAATCATGACTTTGCTGGAGCGCTCTGTGATGGAGAGAGCGGCGTATTTGTTATCGCAGACGGTACTTCGAGGGTTGGCAGCGGCCAGTTGGCTGAGTCCTTTGTGAAAAGTGTTTTAGCGGTCTGGTCAAAACACTTTGATCAGGGCCTCGATATCACTGAGTACGGAGCGGTTGAACAGGTACTGGTTTCTATGCTGGCCGACCTCCATCCCGTCTTGTTTGCAAGCCAGACAGGCGCCGCTTGTTATGTGATGGGTGTCGCTGCTCATGGCAAACTCACGCTTGCGTATGAGGGTGATTGTTCTTGCGGTGTTGTGACGTCGGCAGGCGTGATCGAATGGATTACGTCGCCGCACTGTAAAGCCAATTGGAGGCGTGACCGTTCCCACTTCGAGCTGGCGCAGGATCCGGCTCGGCACCGGGTGACTCGATGCTTGAAGGTGAGTCGCCCACCGACCCCTGACTTTGTGTTTCATCCGTTGGGTTTAAGAGAGCGACTGGTGTTTGCAACCGATGGCTTTTGGGCGGAGCTAACCGAGTCGCAGCAAAGCAGCTTGTTAGAATCGCCGGATGGCAGCTGTATCGAGGTTGAAGATGACATCACATGGATAGATGTTCAGTTTTAGTCTTGGCATCGATACAGGGTTTGACTGGCAGGAAGTGCTTCAAGTTTGCGTAAAAAAGCCCCCGCAACCCTAAGGTTGCGGGGGCTTTTTTGGGGGCGCTTCAGATCACTCTTCCGCCACCTGCGCCGAGTTCTGGCGCTTCTCGATCAGATCCACCAGACGCTTGGCCAGCGCCGGGTAGTTCTCGTCGAAGTGGTGGCCGCCAGGCAGTTTCACCGCTTCGCCCACCGCCGTCTTGTCGGTGCAGCCGCTTTCGTCGGTTTCTTCTTCACCGTAGATGCACACGACCTTGGCCGGTGGCAGTTTGGCCATTTCCGGTCCGGTGGCGGCTTCTTTGCCGGCGTTGCCGAGCCAGCCTTCGACTTCGATTTCGAAGCTGCCGGTGCGGGCGAAGGCCAGCAGGATGATTGCGTCGACGCGTTGCTGCTCGGTTTCCGGCAGGCGGTTGTAGATGGCCGGCAGGACGTCGGCGCCGAATGAGTAGCCGGTCAGGATGAAGCGCTTGGTGCCCCATTTCTGGCGGTAGTGCTGCATCAGTTCGGTCAGGTCCAGGGCGCTCTGTTCCGGGCTCTTGTGCTGCCAGTAGTAGCGCAGGGTGTCGATGCCGACCACCGGGTAGCCGATCTTGGCCATTTCGCCGGCCACGTCGCGGTCCAGATCGCGCCAGCCGCCGTCACCGGACAGGAACAGGGTCACGGTGTCCTTGGCCTGGCCGGCCGGGACTTCCACCACCGGGATCTGCAGGCCACCGTTGGCCTTGTCGCCGCCGACGAGGATCTTGCGCAGTTCGTTGTTCAGCACTTGCGGCAGGTTGATGTCGTAGTCGCTGATGCTGGTTTCTGCGTTCGGTTGATCGCGTACGAAACCGGCGCTGGTGTCGTCCGGGTTGTCGTTCCACGCCACCAGCCAGTGGCCGTGGGCGGCGGCTTTTGGCAGCAGGTGGGTGCAGCCGGGTTTTTCCAGGGCCAGGTCGACCGATACGGCTTGAGCCTTGTCGTCCTTCTGCTCGGACAGCCAGCGCCACGCCAGCACGGCGCCGGGGCCGATGCCGCTGACCAGGGTCGCCGGGCCGTTCAGTTCACGCAGGCCGGCTTGCAGGGCGCGGCTTTGCAGCAGGCAGTCCTTGGGCAGAATCACCTGAACGATCTGCGCCGAGGCGCTGCGGCTCAGGGTGCTCAGTTGCTTGTCGCTGAGTTTCTGGTCGTCGTTGACCGCCACCAGCACCTGCGCCTTGGGCTTGGTGCCGGGGATGACCCGGGTCATGGCGGCGCCATCGGCCGGGGTGAGCTGTTCGAGGGTCGGTTCCGGTGCCGGGCGTTTGAGGTACCAGAAACCGCCGCCGGCAATCGCGGCCAGCACCAGCAGTGCGACCAGGATGTACTTCAGGGAGCGTTGAATCATCAGCGTTTCACCAATCCAGTCAAGCCGCCCGCGATCAGGGCAGCAGTGTCGGCCAGCGCCACCAGCGGATCGAGTCCGGCGGGCACGGCCATATAACGGGGTTCCCAGTCAGGCTGGAACTTGTCTTTGAAGCGGCGCAAGCCTTGGAAGTTGTACAACTGCTCACCACGGCGGAAAACCATCGAGCCCAGACGCTGGGTCAGCGGTGCACCGCGCCGGGGTTGCAACCCCGACAGCGGCACCATGCCCAGGCTGAAGCGCGCGTATCCGTGACTCTTATAGTGTTGAATCAGACCGACCATCATGAATTCCATGGTCAGCTTGGGGGCGTCCGGGTGCGCGCGCATCAGGTCGAGACTGGCCAGGTCATGGCTGTAGGTCTCGAGCAGGTTGGCGAACGCCACCGGGCGACCTTCGAAGCGAATCACCGCAATGCGGAAATGCTTCAGGTAATCGTCGCTGAAACGGCCGAGGGAGAAGCCTTTCTCGCGCACGTTCTTGCCGGTCAGCCAGGCATCGGAAATCACCTTGAGCTCATCCATCGGCGCCTGGCCCGGCTCATGGATCTCCAGCGACAGGCCGTCACGGGTGCCACGGTTCCAGGTGTAGCGCAGGTCCTTCATCTCCTTTCCCTTGGCTTCCAGGTCAAAGCGATGCAGATCGACCCGGGCTTCCTCGCCCAGCTTGATTGCGGTCAGGCCGATGTCCATGTAGTACGGCAGGTTCTCGGCGCGCACCTGATAGAACACCGGGCGGGCGTGATGGATGTCGCACAGGTCGCGGAACTGCCAGATCATTTCGGCCCGTTGCTGGCCGGGGCCGATCGGGTCGTACAGGGCCACGAGGCTGCGGCCGCGACGGGCGTACATCAGGAAGGCTTCGTCGTTGGGATGAAACAGCAGCGCCTTGTCACCGGTCAGGGCCAGGCCACCGTCCGGTTGCGAGGAGGCCATCAGAATTTTCGAGGCGCGTTCCAGCTCATCGGGTGTCGGCAGGTGAATCACCGGGCGAGCAGTGCGCAGCAGCCAGGTCAAGGCAATCACCAGCAGCAACACGGCGGCGCCGAGCAGCGAGCGCAAGCCGCGCGGGGCGTCGGCGTCGAGGGTGAACTGCCACCACAGTTGATGGCTGTAAGGGACGTCCTGATAAGCGAACAGCAAAAGCCAGGTCGAAGCACCGAGTACGCACAGGCTGGCCACCAGATACAGCGGCGAGAACGGCAGTTCGGTCAGACGGCTCGGGCGGTAGAACGAACGGCGGAACACCCCCAGCAGCGCGGCGGTGAGGGTCATCAGGGTCGCTTCTTCCCAGTCGAAACCCTTGAGCAGCGAGAGCAGGGCGCCCACCAGCAACAGAATGGTGGTCAGCATCCACGCCGCCGATAACCGGCGACGCAGGCCCTGAGCGAGCATCAGGCACAGCACACCGATCAGGCTGGCGCCAAAGTGTGAGGCGTCGACCAGACGGTGAGGAATCAGAAAACCGATGTGTTCCAGGCGGGTGTCGATCTCTGGCGTCGCCCCGGAAAACAGCAGCACCACGCCGGACAGGAACACCAGCACCGCGAGAATCGGTGCCGCCAGACCGGAAGCCGCACGCATGGTCTGCGACTGAAACAGGCGCTGGCCTTCATTGAGCAGCAACAGCACGCAGGCCACCAGCAACGGCAGCACCACATAGATCAGGCGATACAGGAGCAGGGCAGCGGCCAGTGGCGCGGCGCCGAGCTTGTCGGCGAACGCGGCCAGCAGAATCGCTTCGAAGACCCCCACACCGCCCGGAACGTGACTGAGTACGCCGGCGGCCAGGGCCAGCAAGTAAACCAGCAGGAACGCACGGAAGGGTGGCGCTTCCGGCAGCAGCAGATAAAGGACGGTCGCAGCGGCGGCGACGTCGAGGGCGGTGATGACCAGTTGCAGGAACGTCAGGCGACGACCCGGCAGACGCAGGGTGCGACGACCGGCTCGGACCAGCAGGTTGTCCGGATAAGGCTGCTCCGGCAGGCGACGGCGATAGATGCCGATGGCCAGGATCGCGCCGAGCAGCAGCACCACGCCGGCAATCGTGCCCAACAAGGTCTCGGACAGCCCCAGTGCCTGTGAAGCCGCTGGCAGGTTGCTCAGGGTCGCAAGCGCGGCCAGCGGCGGCAGGGCGCAGCCCAGCGACAGGCTGGCGAACAGGGTCATGTGCGCGACTTCGGAAGCGCCCAGTCCATGTCGTGCATATAAACGGTAACGCACCGACCCACCGGACAGCATCGACAGGCCGATGGCGTTGCCGATGGCAAACGCGGTGAAACCGCCCAGTGCCAGCACTTTCGGCGCCAGCGTCACGCGGGCATAACGACTGGCCGACCATTCATAGCCGAGCAGGATAATGAAGCCGACGACCGTCGCACCGAGGGCACCGAGCAGGGCCGGTTTCGGCACGTCGAGAATCGAGTCGTGCAAGGCGTCGAGATCGAGTTCGCTGAGCAGATGGCGACAGGCAATCAGCGCAATGGCGAATAGCAGCAAAGTGACCGCCAGACCGATCGGTTGCCGGTATTTGCTGATCCGATCCAGCAGGCGCAGACGCTCAGGCTTGATCGGTGGGTTCGCTGTGACGGTGTCTTGTGAATCAGACGAGTTGGCGCGCATCAATCACCTCTTGGATTGTGCGCGACAGGATGGAGGTATCCAGCCAAGTTACCAATCCCTGTAGAAAAAAATAATCACAAAATACTACGCCTCTCACCGGGTATCGGCGAGGGCAGCTCCTGGATTGCAGACGCCTTGCCCGCGACTTCAAGCATAGTCGCAACTTGGCGGTCTTCAGATCCTGAACGGTACTGCACAGTGACAGATCATTGTTGCGAAAGGACTTTTTCCACAGATACAAAAAAGGCCACTCTTTCGAGTAGCCTTTTTTGATGTTTGGTTGCGGGAGCCGGATTTGAACCGACGACCTTCGGGTTATGAGCCCGACGAGCTACCAGACTGCTCCATCCCGCGTCTGTGTGGCGGCATTCTACAGGCGAACGGCGGGGTGTCAACCGATAATCCCGAGAAGGGTCAAATAAGTGTGCAATCGCGGCAAACGGTCGCAGGTGGCTGCTTAAGTTTCGGAATTGAAACGGATTCCTGTTCGCAGAACGCCGTGTATCGTCGTGAAAAACAGACGCGCACAAAAAAGGCCAATCTTTCGATTGGCCTTTTCTGATGTTTGGTTGCGGGAGCCGGATTTGAACCGACGACCTTCGGGTTATGAGCCCGACGAGCTACCAGACTGCTCCATCCCGCGTCTGTGTGGCGGCATTCTACAGAGGAACGCCGGGGTGTCAACCTTCAATTTGGATAAAACCTCTTCAGCTTCAATCGGTTAGCGCTGACGGACGGTCTTTTCGGGGGCTGCAGGTCAGGCAGGGCAAGGGTTTCAGCTCTATTGGAGGTTGGTTTTCGATTGAGAAAATAAATTCAAGGTCCGTTTCCTACAAACTGAAAAGAACATTCATACCACTGGTGCTATATACAGGTGTCAGTGAGATACTGCCGGTCCGGCTCGCCATGTTTCCTTTTCTGTCATGACTCAGCGAAAAATCATCCACGTCGACTGTGACTGTTTCTACGCCGCCATCGAGATGCGAGATGACCCGAGTCTCGCCGGCAAGCCGTTGGCGGTGGGTGGCTCGGCGGACAGGCGCGGGGTGATCGCCACCTGCAACTATGAGGCGCGGGCTTATGGCGTTCGTTCGGCGATGTCGTCCGGGCATGCCTTGAAGCTGTGCCCGGACCTGACCATCGTCAAGCCGCGAATGGATGCCTATCGCGAGGCCTCGAAGGAAATTCATACGATCTTCAGCGATTACACCGACCTGATCGAGCCGCTTTCCCTGGACGAGGCCTATCTTGATGTCTCGGACAGCGCGCATTTCGGCGGCAGCGCCACGCGCATTGCCCAGGACATTCGTCGCCGGGTTTCCAATCAGTTGCACATCACCGTCTCCGCCGGCGTGGCGCCGAACAAGTTTCTGGCCAAGATCGCCAGCGACTGGAGAAAGCCCAACGGCTTGTTCGTGATCACCCCGGATCAGGTCGAAGACTTTGTCAGTGGTCTGCCGGTGAGCAAGTTGCACGGGGTGGGCAAGGTCACCGCCGACAAGCTGAGCAGGCTCGGTATCAGTGACTGTCTGCAATTGCGCGAGTGGGACAAGCTGGCGCTGGTGCGGGAATTCGGCAGTTTCGGCGAGCGCTTGTGGAGTCTGGCCCGTGGGATTGATGAGCGGTTGGTACACAACGACAGTCGCCGTCAGTCGATCAGTGTCGAAAACACCTACGACGTCGATCTGCCGGACCTGCGCAGTTGCCTCGACAAGCTCCCGGAATTGCTGGAAACCCTGAAAACCCGCATGGCGCGGATCGACAGCAGCTACCGGCCGGGCAAGCCGTTCGTCAAAGTGAAGTTTCACGATTTTACCCAGACCACGTTGGAACAGGCGGGGGCAGGGCGGGATCTGGGCAGTTACCAGTTGATGCTGACGCAAGCGTTCAATCGCGGTGGCAAACCGGTACGGCTATTAGGAGTGGGTGTGCGGCTGGAGGATTTGCGCGGCGGGTTCGAGCAGATGGAGCTGTTCGAGCGATAGACGGACAAAAAAATGCCCGAAGCAGGTTCGGGCATTTTTTCAGGGGGTTCAGTTCGGCCCCGGATCCGCCACCAGACGCCCCGCATCCCGGGTCAGGGACTTGAGGAATTCGGCCTGCAACTCGGGATCGTTGCGGGTCAGTTCGATCAGGCTTTGTTCCAGTTCACTGGCTTCTTCTTCCAGACCCAGTTCCGACAGACGCTTGACCCGGTGCACCCACTGGCTCACTTCGTCGTCTTCCAGATCGTCGTAGATCAGCCCGTGAGCTTCCAGCAGCTTGCCGCGCAGGTGAGTGCTGATCGCCAAAGACGAATCGGAATGCACGTCATCCTTGCCGTCTTCGACGCTGATCTGCAGTTTGCCCACATGATTGAGGTCGTTTTCGGCGAACGGGCTGTCCAGCAGGTTCAGGCGCAGCACGCCGTTTCGATCGGTGGTCATGTCGAAGGTCTGCTTGCCAACCTTGACCTGAACCGGGCGCTCGCTCCACGGCAGGCTCGAATATTCCGTGCGCTTGTCGCGCTGGACTTCGTCGATGCCGGCCAGGTTCTGTTGCGCGCGACCGTTGGATTGCACGTTCATGAACGGGTTGAGGCCGGCGAAACCGTAGCTGAGCCAGTCCCGTGTCACGCTGTCGGGCAGATTGCCGAGGGCAAACACGTTGACCACGTTCGCGCCGACGCCGCCGACCACCGCCACCGCGCCCAGCGGAATCTCGTAGATCTCCCGCCATGGCTGGTAAGGCGTGTAACGGTCGTAATGGCGGGTGACCTCGAACTCGGTGACTTCGAAAGTCTTCTGTTCGTTGATCTTCACGCGCCGTTGCGGCAGCTCAAGCACCTTGGGCTCGCCGACATCGATCTGCAGGCTGTGATCGAGCAGTTTGCGCTCGACACGTTCCTCGTGCTCGCTGCGTTGTGACATGTGATTGGCACAGCCGCTGACCAGCAGGGTGCCGCACAGGGCGGCACCACCGAGGCCTAAGGTGTTTCGCTTGAACATGACGTCTCTATCTGGTTTCAGCGGCGGATACGGGCCTGAAGGAAGGACAGCACGTCGGCAACCGGCAGCGCTTGCGCCTGGCCTTCGGTACGGCTCTTGTATTCCAGGTTGCCTTCGGCGAGGCCGCGGTCGCTGACCACGATCCGGTGCGGAATGCCGATCAGCTCCATGTCCGCGAACTTGATGCCCGGGCTGGTTTTCTTGTCGCGGTCGTCCAGCAGCACTTCGAAGCCGGCCGCGGTCAGTTCCGCGTACAGCTTGTCGGTGGCTTCGCGCACCAGCTCGGTTTCATAGCGCAGCGGCACCAGGGCGATCTGGAACGGCGCCAGGGTGTCGCTCCAGATGATGCCGTTCTCGTCGTTGTTCTGCTCGATGGCGGCAGCCACCACGCGGGAAACGCCGATACCGTAGCAACCCATTTCCAGGGTCACCGGCTTGCCGTTCTCGCCCAGCACTTCGCACTTCATCGCCTTGCTGTACTTGTTGCCCAGCTGGAAGATGTGCCCGACTTCGATGCCGCGCTTGATTTCCAGGGTGCCCTTGCCGTCCGGGCTTGGGTCACCAGCCACGACGTTACGCAGGTCGGCCACGGTCGGAACCGGCAGGTCACGCTCCCAGTTCACGCCGAAGTAGTGCTTGTCGTCGATGTTGGCACCGATGGCGAAGTCGCTCATCAGCTCGACCGAACGGTCGATGATGATTGGCAGAGGCAGGTTCAGCGGGCCGAGGGAGCCGGCACCGGCGCCAATGGCGTCACGCAGTTCGGCATCGGAGGCCATGACCAGCGGGCTGGCAACACCAGGTTGCTGGGCAGCCTTGATTTCGTTCAGCTCGTGGTCGCCACGGATGATCAGTGCAATCAGCTTGCCTTCTTCTTCCGCGTGCACGATCAGGGTCTTGATGGTCTTTTCAATCGGCAGATTGAATTTCTCCACCAGGGCCGCGATGGTCTTGGTGTCTGGTGTGTCGACCAGGCGCAGCTCTTCGCTTGGCGCGGCGCGCGAGGTTTCACGCGGCACGGCTTCGGCCTTCTCGATGTTCGCCGCGTAGTCGGAACCGTTGCTGAAGACGATGTCGTCTTCGCCGGACTCGGCAAGCACGTGGAACTCGTGGGAACCGGCGCCACCGATCGACCCGTTGTCGGCTTCCACCGGACGGAACTTCAGGCCCAGGCGGGTGAAGATGTTGCAGTACGCTTCGTGCATGCGGTCATAGGTGATCTGCAGCGATGCCTGATCCGCATGGAAGGAGTACGAGTCCTTCATGATGAATTCGCGACCGCGCATCAGGCCGAAGCGTGGACGGATTTCGTCACGGAATTTGGTCTGGATCTGGTACAGGTTGATCGGCAGCTGTTTGTAGCTGCTCAACTCGTTGCGCATCAGATCGGTGATCACTTCTTCGTGGGTCGGGCCCGCGCAGAAATCACGACCGTGGCGGTCTTTGATGCGCAGCAGCTCAGGGCCGTATTCTTCCCAGCGTCCCGATTCCTGCCACAGCTCGGCCGGTTGGGTGCTCGGCATCAACACTTCCAGAGAGCCGGCGGCGTTCATTTCTTCGCGAACGATGGCTTCCACCTTGCGCATCACTCGCAAGCCCATCGGCAGCCAGGTGTACAGGCCCGAGGCGAGTTTGCGGATCATGCCGGCGCGCAGCATCAGCTGGTGGCTGATCACGACCGCGTCGGAAGGCGTTTCTTTCTGTGTGGCGAGCAAAAATTGACTGGTGCGCATGGTTGGCCGTTGTCGGTTGCTATGACTGGAAATGACGGAGCAGTGTAACGGCGAGATCCGCCGACGTACAGAAGTGCAACCCCGGCGCGAAGCCTCTCGCCGGGTGCGAGATGTCTTACGATTCTTCCACGACGGAGGTCGGTGCAGGTTCCGGGGTCGGCGTCGGGCCTTCGCGGCGGCTTTCCTGGAACCAGTGCAGGGCGATCAGCACCAGGGTCGGAACACCGAGCAGCGCGGTGATGAGGAAGAAGTTGTGATAACCGAATTTCTCCACCATCACCCCGGAGTAGCCGCCGATCAGGCGTGGCAGCAGGAGCATGATCGAGCTGAGCAGGGCGTACTGGGTGGCGGAGAACTTCAGGTTGGTCAGGCTCGACAGGTAGGCGACGAACGCCGAGGTGGCCAGGCCCGAACTGAAGTTGTCGAGGGAAATCGTCACCACCAGCATCTGCAGGTTCGGGCCCATGTCGGCCAGCATCAGGAACAGCAGATTGGTGCCCGCCGACGCGGCGCCGCCGATGAACAGGATCGGCAGGATGCCGAAACGCACGATCAGCAGACCGCCCATGCCGGCGCCGACGAGGGTCATGATCAGACCGAAGATCTTGCTGACGCTGGCGATCTGGTCCTTGGTGAAACCCTGGTCGATGTAGAACACGTTGGCCATCACGCCCATCACCGTGTCGGACATTCGATAGGTCGCGATCAGGCCGAGCAGCAGCAACGCCTGCCAGCGGTAGCGCAGGATGAAGTCGTTGACCGGTGTCAGCACCGGCGCCAGACCGCGACGGCCCATGGCCGAGAGGCACAGGCAGGTCAGCGTGGTGTAGAGGATCGCGCGCAGGAACGCCCGGTCTTCCAGCAGCAGGTCCAGCGGGCTCATGTCGCCAAACAGCACGCTGGCGAAGTCGGTGTTGTAGAGCTGGGTGAACATCGCCGGCACGGAGACCAGCAAAATGATCAGCACGAACACCGACATCAACTGATGCATGAAGGTGTAACGCCCCGCCTGCAACTGGGTGCGCAAGGGCACCGGCGGCTCGCGCATCAGCAGGGTGGTGAGCAGGGCAGGCACCATCAGGGCACCGAACAGCACGTAGGTGCCGGTCCAGGCCGAATGCTGGTACTTGAAGCCTGTAGAGCCGAAGCCCTCGGCGAAGAACAGCGCACCCGCGGTCGCGAGCAGGGCGGCGATCCGATAACCGGACATGTAACTGGCGGCCAGTGCGGCCTGGCGGTTGTCTTCGGCGATTTCCAGTCGATAGGCGTCGACGGCGATATCCTGGGTGGCGGAAGCGAAGGCGACAACCACAGCGATAGCGATCAGCCAGGACAGGTGTTTTTGCGGGTCGCAAAAGCCCATGCCGATCAGACCGAGGATCACCAGCGTCTGTGAAAGTACCAGCCACGAACGGCGACGACCCAGCTTGCCCAGCAGCGGCAGGCGCCATTGGTCGAGCAGGGGCGACCAGACCCATTTGAAGGCGTAGGCCAGACCGATCAGGCTGGCGTAGCCGATCGTCTCGCGGGCCACACCGGCTTCACGCAGCCAGACCGAAAGTGTCGAGAACACCAGCATGTACGGCAGGCCGGCGGCGAAACCCAGCAACAACAGCACGAGCGTCGAAGGACTGGCATAGGCGGCGAGCGCGGCGCGCCAGGTTTTACGGGGCATGGGCTGAAGTCTGCCTCAAGATTGCGAAAACAAAGCGCGCACTCTAACCGCTGTGCTCTACCGGACGCCAGCCATGGCGCCGAATATCCACACGATTGTTCAGGACGGTGATGCCTTCCATGCGCAATCGAGCCCGCTGTTCGTCCCCGGACGGGCTGCCCGCCGGCAGGCTGATCCGACCGCCGGCGCCGAGTACGCGGTGCCAGGGCAGTTTGGTGTCGCCGGGCAATTGGCTCAGGGTCCGGCCGACCCAGCGGGCGGCGCGCCCCAATCCCGCCAGTTCGGCCAACTGACCATAGCTGACGACTTTGCCCTCAGGCACTTGGGCGAGGGTGGAATAGAGTGCCGTGCGTCGGATTTGCGGATCGTTTTCGCAGGCATGCATCGGGTCTGTCACGTGCGCGGTTCCTGAGCTTGATCGCGTTATGTCCTTAAGCGTAATCGGTGGAGGGGCAATTGAGAAATGAACTCAACAGAATTAGCCGGGTCACTCCTTGTCAGGGAATTATTCCTACGGATAATGCCGACCCTTTTTTCGCAAACTTGAGTCTTCGATTCGCTTATGTTGTCCAGAACCCTGCTGTGCCTTGCTGTCTTCAGTGCGTCCACACCTTTGCTTGCCGACACCGTCTGGTTGAAGAACGGTGACAAGCTGAGCGGTAAAATCACGCTGTTCGACGGCGGCAAGTTGCTGGTCCAGACCCAGTACGCCGGGGCCGTCACCATCGACTGGAAGCAGGTCAAGACCCTGGAGAGCGATCAGGAACTGCTGGTCAAGCAGGACGCCTACAACGGCGAGAAGGCCAAGTCGCTGACCGCTGCCGAAGACGGCAAGGTCATCCTTGCCAACGGCGAAGCGCCGAAAACCGTGGAGCTGGCGAGCATTCAGCAGATTCTCAAGCCCAAACCGGTGGTCGAGGATCTGGTGTGGAAGGGCAATGTCGACCTGGCGCTGGATTACCAGCGTGCGGAAAAGGACACCGACGACTACGACATCGGCTTCAAGACGTCCGCCCGCCATGGTCGCTGGCGGCACACCGCCGAGGGCGAGTACAACCGCGAAGTGCAGGACGACGTGACCACCACCGACAACTGGCGCGCCGAGTACGCACTCGACCGCTTCCTGACGGACAAGTGGTTCTGGCAGGGCCGCCTGAACTACAAGCGCGATCACATCGAAGAGCTGGCGCGCCAACGCGTGGTCGGTACCGGTCCGGGTTACCAGTTCTGGGATGACGAGCTGGGGGCGTTCTCCCTCGGCTCGCTGCTCAACCGCACGGACTACCAGTATCGCGATGGCAGCAAGGACAACTTCTATTCAGTCGCCATGAAGTGGGACTACAACCGCTACCTGATCGGCAAGAAGGTCGAGTTCTTCACCAATGGCGAAGTCGGCAAGCCGTTGTCCGGCGTGGCTGACTACGCGCTGGATGCGGAAATGGGCCTGCGCTACAAGGTCACCGACTGGGCATCCCTCAACCTCAAGGCTGAGCGCGACATCATCAGCGGCACCGAGGATGCGGACTTGAGCAAGACCCGCTACACCGCCGGCTTCGGCGTCGCTTGGTAAGCAACAAAAAAGATCGCAGCCTTCGCAGGCTGCGATCTTTTTTTTGCGCCTGGAAAAACAGACGCCCACAAAAAAGCCCCGCTTTTGAGGGCGGGGCCTTTTACTAAAGAAGCTACAAGTTAGATAACTTGTACTTCCTCAGCTTGCATGCCTTTCTGACCGCGGGTAGCGATGAAAGAAACCTGTTGGCCTTCTTTCAGGCTTTTGAAGCCGTCGGATTGGATAGCTTTGAAGTGAACGAACAGGTCGTCACCGGATTGTGGAGTGATGAAGCCGAAGCCTTTTTCATCGTTGAACCACTTAACGGTACCGGTTTGGCGATTAGACATGGTGTAACTCCTTGAACAAAGATAACTGCGACTCAGGAAGAACCCTGGCCGAGACTGAGTGCAAAGAGCAGGAAAAATTCTTGTAGATGGTTGGATCGAAATTCAACATATCGTGTAGAGATTCTCAGTGACACAAGCAGCACAGTGGCGCCACCTTAACCCTTTTTCCGGAACGTGCCAATGCTTCTTGCGAAGGTTTCTCTGTTTTAGGGATCGGCGGTGTGACGGTTCGTCGCCAGGCCGCGTAATTCCTGCACGTTCGCCGAGATTTGCAGCCCGGACTTTGAACCCGGCGGCGCGCCCGGTAAGATGCCGGACAGATTTTTTCCACCTCGCTATTCAGGACACCCGCCATGAGCATCAAATCGGACAAGTGGATTCGCCGCATGGCGCAGGAACACGGCATGATCGAGCCGTTCGTCGAGCGCCAGGTACGTGGCAGCGACGACAGCCGTGTGATCTCCTACGGTGTGTCGAGCTACGGCTACGATGTGCGTTGCACCAATCATTTCAAGGTGTTCACCAACATCAATTCGGCCATCGTCGATCCGAAAAACTTCGACGCTGGCAGCTTCGTCGATGTCCACAGCGACGTCTGCATCATTCCGCCAAACTCCTTCGCCCTGGCCACGACCGTTGAATACTTCCGTATTCCACGCAACGTCCTGACCATCTGCCTGGGCAAGAGCACTTACGCTCGCTGCGGCATCATCGTCAACGTCACTCCGCTCGAGCCCGAGTGGGAAGGCCAGGTGACCCTGGAGTTCTCCAACACCACCAACCTGCCGGCGAAGATCTACGCCAACGAAGGCGTGGCGCAGATGCTGTTCCTCGAATCCGACGAGGAATGCGAAGTCTCCTACAAGGATCGTGCGGGCAAGTACCAGGGCCAGCGTGGCGTGACCCTGCCGCGCACCTGATCCGTCCATCCGGCAGTTACCGGGAATTCTTCGGCGGGTAGACACTCTATGGGGTGTACTGCCCGTTTCGCGAACAGCGGGACGGGCCTTCGCCGAGGAGTGCTCCATGAAGATCGATCCGCAAATCACTGCCGAACTGGCAAGGCTCGAGCCCAATCAGATTGGCGTATTGGCCTGGTCCTTGTTGGCACACCCGCCCATCGCCATGGCTGGCGGAATTCCTCACCAGCCCGATCCCGATACCCCCAACGAAGAACCGACCGAGCCCGGCGAGCCTACGCTGCCGGACAAACCGCCACCTGCGCCTGTCGCTTGATCGAATGTATGGCCCGTCGGCTGAATCCTGAACAGGACTTCAGCCGACGGGCCATATTTCGTTGTCGCCAATGACAAAGATCCGACAGCTGTCTTCCTTCTCCACCGGATAACCGCCGGTGAAGGCGCCAAACGCCGGCAGCAGGCTGATGCGTTCCCCCAGCCTGAAACACGCCAGACGCAAACGCTGACGCCCCTTGCCGTTCAACCGATAGACCGGGTGGACGTGGCCTGCAAGCACGTGGCGTTCAGGGTGCGGATCCGGTTCGTGCTGCAACGCGAAGGGCCCGAGCAGCATCGGCTCCGGCACCACCCGAATGTTCAGCGTCGCTGGCGGATCACCGGCGCGTTTATCGTGATTACCGCGAATCAGCGTGATCGGCAGATCGGCGTGGCGTGAGCGCCACTCAGACAGAGCACTCAAAGTGCCCGGGGCATGCGAACCGGGCCCGTGCAGAAAATCCCCAAGAAAGATCAGTTGCCGACACGGCAGTTTCGCCAGCAACTGCTCGATCACGGCGATGTTGCTCGCTGTCGTGCCCTGCGGCACCGGCTGCCCCAGGCGCCGGTAAGCGGCAGCCTTGCCGAAATGCACATCGGCAATCAGCAGCGCCTGTTGCGCCGGCCAGTACAGTGCCTTTTCCGGCAGCAGCCAGAGGTCTTCGCCTGCCAGACGCACCGGGTAGGGCGCGTTCATCAGGATTGGCCCTTGTCGGCAGTTTGTTCCAGATCGCCGACCATTCGGCGGATGCGGTCGGCGAGTTTTTCCGAACTCATGCTTTCGCGCATGCGTTCCACCAGCAATGGAAACCCGAGCGGTGTAGGACGTTTGATCAGGTGCATGTCCAGTTTCATCCGTTTGATCCGCTCCAATGTCTGTTCCAGTCGACGAATATCCAGTTCTTCCCGCAGGACTTCTTCCCCGGCCTGCGCCAGTAGCAGGTTGTCGGCGTCGTATTGTTTGAACACTTCGAAGAACAGCCCGCTGGAGGCCTGCACCTGACGGGTGCTTTTCGGCGCGCCGGGGTAACCGGCAAACACCAGCCCGGCAATCCGCGCGATTTCCCGAAACCTGCGCAGTGCCAGTTCCCCCGCATTGAGGCTGGCCAGCACATCCCTCAATAAGTCCTCGGGACTGAGCAGGGCGCCATCCAGTTGCACAGGCCAGTCAACGGGCGTGGCGCTGAGCAATTCCAGTCCGTAATCGTTGACCGCAATCGAGAAAGTCACAGGCAAACGCTGACTGACCCGCCACGCCAGCAGGCTGGCCAGGCCCAGATGCACCTGGCGTCCTGCAAACGGGTAGAGGAAAAGGTGCCAGCCTTCGCGGGATTTCAGCACTTCGGCCAGCAGATTGTTGACGGTCGGCAGGCCTGACCAGCGCATCTGCGTTTCCAGTAACGGGCGCAAGGCCTGCATTTCCGGGCCGGCAAACTCGCCTTGTGCCGCCGCGCTGAACCGGCTGACCACCGCTTCGGCCAATTCATTGGAGAGCGGCATGCGCCCGCCATTCCAGCGCGGCACCGCGGCTTTTTTCGCCGTGCTGCGTTTGACATAGGCGGTCATGTTTTCCACCCGCACCAGCTCCAGCAAGCGACCGGCGAACAGAAACCCATCGCCAGGTTTGAGGCGAGCGATAAAGCCTTCTTCAACGCTGCCCAGCTGTTTGCCGCCTCCGCCCTTGCTCCAGAACTTCAAATGGATCGCGGCATCACTGACGATGGTGCCGATGCTCATGCGATGGCGGCGCGCCAGGCGGGCATCGGGGACGCGCCAGATCCCGTGCTCATCCGGCTCGACCCGGCGGTAATCCGGGTACGCCGTCAGCGACATCCCGCCGTGGCGTACGAACGCCAGCGCCCAGGCCCAGTCCGCGAGCGTCAGGTCACGATAGGCCCAGGCGCCACGGACTTCTTCGTACAGCTCATCGGGAATAAAGCCACCGCCCAGGGCCATGCTGACCAGATGCTGCACCAGCACATCCAGCGGTTTGTGCGGGGACAGTCGCGGTTCGATCCGCCGCTGTGCCACGGCATCGCCAGCGGCCGCGGCTTCGATCAGCTCCAGGCTGTGGGTCGGCACCAGGGTGACCCGCGACGTTCTGCCGGGCGCATGCCCCGAACGCCCGGCACGCTGCATCAGTCGCGCCACGCCTTTGGCCGAGCCAATCTGCAGCACCCGCTCCACCGGCAGGAAATCCACCCCCAGATCCAGGCTTGAAGTGCAGACCACGGCTTTGAGTTGACCGTTCTTCAGCGCCTGCTCGACCCAGTCGCGGGTGTCACGGGACAGCGAGCTGTGGTGCAGCGCGATCAACCCGGCCCAGTCCGGTCGCGCTTCCAGCAAGGCCTGATACCAGATTTCCGATTGCGCCCGGGTGTTGGTGAACACCAGGCTGCTGGCGCAGACATCCAGTTCGGCGACCACCTGCGGCAACATCTTCAAGCCGATATGCCCGGCCCAGGGAAACCGTTCGATCGCCGGTGGGAGCAGGGTGTCGACCTTGAGCGACTTTTCGCTTTGCCCCTGAATACTGATTCCGTCGCCGTGTGGGATCAGCACCTGTTCGGCGTGGGACTGATTGCCAAGCGTTGCGGAAACGCCCCAGACGATCAGCCCCGGCTGCCAGCGGCGCAACCGGGCGAGGGCCAGTTGCAGTTGCACACCGCGTTTGTTGCCGAGCAATTCGTGCCACTCATCCACCACCACCATGCGTAGCGTCGACAGCGCCGTTTGCGCGTCGGCACGGGCGAGCATCAGGGTCAGGCTTTCCGGGGTGGTGATCAGTGTGGTGGGCAGGCGCCGGTTTTGCCGGGCGCGTTCACTGCTGCCGGTGTCGCCGGTGCGCAGGCCGACGCTCCAGGGAATCTGCAGATCATCAAGCGGCGCTTGCAAGACGCGTGCAGTGTCGGCGGCCAGCGCCCGCATCGGCGTGATCCACAAGACGGTCAGCGGTTCGGCGGGTGGAGGGCGTTTGCGAGTGGTTGCAGCAACAGGCCCGGAGCGGGCAAAGCGATTGAGCGCGGCAAACCACACCGCGTAGGTTTTACCGGCGCCGGTGCTGGCGTGCAGCAGGCCGGATTCGCCACGTTTGACTGCCGCCCACACTTGTTTCTGAAAGGCGAACGGCTTCCAGTCGCGGGCGCTGAACCAATGTTTGGCGAAGTCGGTGGAAGTGCCCATGCCGGCGACGTGTGCTCTGAAGGTGTTCCTTCAATGACCGCGCCGGCCGGGCAATAGTTTTACTTGAGATTGCCGCTGAGGAATTGCTTCAGGCGTTCGCTTTTCGGATTGCCCAGCACTTCTTCGGGTGCGCCTTCTTCTTCCACCAGTCCCTGATGCAGGAACAGCACCTGGCTCGAGACCTTGCGCGCAAAGCTCATTTCATGGGTGACCATGATCATGGTCCGGCCTTCTTCGGCCAGGCCCTGAATCACCTTGAGCACTTCGCCGACCAGTTCCGGGTCCAGCGCCGAAGTCGGTTCGTCGAACAGCATGACTTCCGGCTCCATGGCCAAGGCCCGGGCAATCGCCACCCGTTGCTGCTGGCCGCCGGAAAGGAATGCCGGGTATTGATCCGCCACTCGCGCCGGCAAACCGACCTTTTCCAGATAACGCCGGGCGCGGTCGTCGGCTTCCTGTTTGCTGCAGCCCAGCACCCGGCGCGGGGCCATGGTGATGTTTTCCAGCACGGTCATGTGGCTCCACAGGTTGAAGTGCTGAAATACCATAGCCAGGCGGGTGCGCAGGCGTTGCAGTTCATCGGCGTCGGCCACGTGCATGCCGTGGCGGTCTGTGACCATGCGGATCGCCTGGCCGTCGAGGCTCATCGCGCCGTCGTTGGGTTGTTCGAGAAAGTTGATGCAGCGCAAAAAGGTGCTTTTACCCGAGCCGCTGGCGCCGATCAGGCTGATCACGTCGCCGGTCCTGGCCTTGAGCGAGACGCCTTTGAGCACCTGATGGTCGCCATAGCTTTTGTGCAGGCCTTCAACGGTCAATTTGTACATGGGACAGGCATCCTCAAGGCGAAAGTAGATAGCCGCTGCGATAGGCTTCGGCGCCCGCGACGTGGGCGATCACCATCCCGGCAGTGGCCATGCGCCGCAGCGAGCGGGCATAGAGCAGACCGGAAGCGGTGCAATGGACTGGCGTGACCCGGTCGCTGATCGGGTCGATGATTTCGGCGATTTTCTGCCCGGCTTCCAGCCACTGGCCGGGTGTGGCGCTGTACACCAGCAGCCCGCCGACGGGAGTGGCCACCGGTTCCACGCCGGCCAGCGGTGTGGCGGGATGCGGCAGGGCCGGCAAGGCTTTGGGCTCGCCGACGATGGCGCCGCAATGAATCAGGTAATCGATCAGCGCCTGGCAGTCACGACTGGCCAGCGGATGGGTGACATCCCCCTGACCGCGCAACTCGACGGTGACCGAAAAGCTGCCGAGCGGAATCTCGAAGTGTTCGCCGAAGCGCTCCTTCAATTGCCACCACAGCAGGGTGAAGCACTCGTCGAACGACTGTCCGCCGGAGTCGGTGGCCAGCAGGCTCGCCTGGGATTCGATATAGCGCGCCAGCGGCTCGACCTGCGGCCAGGCCTCGGGCGTGGTGTAAAGGTGAACCACGGATTCGAAATCGCAATGCAGGTCGAGCACCATGTCCGCATCACAGGCCAGCCGTTGCAGGGTCAGGCGCTGGGATTGCAGCTGAGTCGTGGCGGTGTGGCGGGCGAGGGCGTTGCGCAGGCTCGAACGGATCAGCTCGAGGTTGCGCTGCGGGTCGTCGCACAGCTGCGCTTCGATTTCGTTGCCGATTTCCTCGCTGAGGTCGACGAACCAGCGGTTGAAATTCTGCCCGCTCTCCAGCTCGTAGCGGCCCAGCGGCACATCCATCAGTACCTGTTCGAGGCCGACCGGGTTGGCCACCGGCACCAGCACGATTTCGCTGCGCAGGCGCCCGGCGGCTTCCAGCTCCGCCAGACGCTGCTTGAGGTGCCAGGCCACGAGCATGCCGGGCAGTTCGTCGGCGTGCAGCGAGGACTGGATGTAAATCTTGCCCTGGGCCTTGTCCGGGCCGAAGTGGAAGCTGTGAATCTGTCGTGCGGTCCCCGGCAGCGGGGCCAGCAGGTCGTGTATCTGATGACGCATCTCTAAAGGGTCCTAGTGGGTCGGGCCGAGGAACGCCAGCCATCGGCGTTCTGCAAGGCGGAACAGGCCGACCAGCGCAAAGGTGATGGTCAGGTAGATCAGCGCGGCGATGCCGAACGACTGAAAGGTCAGGAAGGTCGCCGAGTTGGCGTCCCGCGCGACTTTCAGGATGTCGGGGATGGTCGCGGTGAAGGCCACGGTGGTCGAATGCAGCATCAGGATCACTTCGTTGCTGTAATACGGCAACGAACGGCGCAGCGCCGACGGCATGATCACGTAGGCATAAAGCTTCCAGCCGGTCAGGCCGTAGGCCTTCGCTGCTTCGACTTCGCCGTGGTTCATGCTGCGGATCGCCCCGGCGAAAATCTCCGTGGTGTAGGCGCAGGTGTTGAGGGCGAAGGCCAGGATCGTGCAGTTCATCGCATCGCGAAAGAAACTGTCGAGCAGCGGTTGCGCGCGCACGGCGGCCAGGCTGTAAATCCCGGTGTAGCAGATCAGCAACTGGATATAGAGCGGCGTGCCACGGAACAGGTAGGTGTAGAACTGCACCGGCCAGCGAATGTAGAAGTGCGGCGAGACCCGAGCGATCGACAGCGGAATCGACACGATGAAACCGAAGAAGATCGAGGCGCTGAGCAGCCACATCGTCATCGCAAGGCCAGTGATGTTCTGACCGTCGGTATAAAGGAAGGCTTTCCAGTATTCCTGCAGGAGTTCGATCATCGTACGGCCTCCCGGGCACCGGCGGCGTAGCGGCGTTCGAGCCAGCGCAGGATGATGTTCGAGGCACTGGTGATCAACAGGTAAATCAAAGCGGCGAGCACCAGGAAGTAAAACAGTTGATAGGTGCTCTTGCCGGCGTCCTGCGCGGCCTTGACCAGATCGGCCAGGCCGATGATCGAAACCAGCGCGGTGGCCTTGAGCATCACCATCCAGTTGTTGCCGATGCCCGGCAGGGCGAAGCGCATCATTTGCGGGAACACCACGAAACGAAAGCGCTGACCGCGCTTGAGGCCATAGGCGGTGGCGGCTTCGACCTGACCGCGCGGCACGGCGAGAATCGCCCCGCGAAAGGTTTCAGTGAAGTACGCGCCATAAATGAAGCCCAGGGTCAGGACCCCGGCGCTGAACGGGTCGATCTCGATGTATTCCCATTCCAGGTAATCGGTGAGCGTCGTCAGCCAGGTTTGCAGGCTGTAGAAGATCAGCAGCATCAGCACCAGGTCCGGCACCCCGCGAATCAGCGTGGTGTAGAGCTGGGCGGGCAGGCGCAGCAGTTTGACTTTTGAAAGCTTGGCACTGGCGCCGAGCAGGCCGAGCAACACGGCCACCAGCAGCGACAACGCCGACAATTTGATGGTCATCCAGGTGCCTTCCAACAGCAAAGGGCCAAAACCCTTGAGGCTGAAGGCGGAGAGCCCCAGATTTTGTAAGAGGTTTTCGAACATAAATCAGCAACCTGACTGAATGAAAAAGGCGCCCATCGAGGATGGGCGCCGGGGCATTATTTGCCGCTGTACAGATTCAGATCGCCAAAGTGTTTCTTTTGAATCTCGGCGTATTTGCCATCATCGTGTAACGCTTTGATACCTTTATCCAAAAGCGCTTTCAGCTCGGTGTTACCTTTCTTAATACCGACAGCGGTCTTGGCTGGCAGCAAGTGGTTGTCGACCGGCTTGCTGACTTCATAATCAGCGCCTTGCGGCGACTTCAGAAAGCCCAGTTCGGCCTGCAGCATGTCCTGAATGCCCGCATCGAGACGGCCGGAAGTCAGGTCGGAATACACCTGGTCCTGATTCTGATAGGCCTGGGTTTTCACGCCGGCCTTGTCTAGTACGGCTTTGGCATAGGCTTCCTGGATGGTGCCTTGCTCGTAACCGACGGTTTTGCCTTTCAGGGAGGCGACGTCGTCAGTGATGCCCGAACCTTTTTTCGACACGTAGGCCGTCGGGCCGGAGAACAGCTCGCTGGAGAAGTCGATGACTTTTTCGCGGGCTTCGGTAACGGTCATCGACGAGATCACACCGTCGAATTTATTGGCCTTGAGGCCCGGAATCATACCGTCGAAGTCACTTTCGACCCATTTGCACTTGACCTTCAGCTCGGCGCAGATCGCGTTGCCCAGATCGATGTCGAAGCCAACCAGGCTGCCGTCTGCCGCTTTCGACTCGAACGGTGCGTAGGAAGGGTCAACGCCAAACCGCAGTTCTTTGTATTCCTTGGCCAGCGCGGAGCCAGCGGCCATGCACAACGCCAGTGCAGAAAGGGTCAGCAATGCTTTTTTCATTATTCAATCCCTAAGAACCAATTTGAGCGCTTGTGGCGCGGAATGATTGTTACTGGAGCGCTTACGACTTATAGAAAGTAGCAATTTCCGAACCAGAGTCCCGAACAAGTGTTTTAAAAGGTGCAGGAAGTGCATGCCGGGGCCGGTCGGTGCACGAAAACGGGCGCGGGAAAACAGTTGCACTGTTTATGGGCGTGATTGAGGTGATCGTTCCCACGTCGAGGCGTCGAACCGTCCGCGTGGGAATGCAGCCCGGGACGCTCCGCGTCCCAAAGCGGACGCAGAGCGTCCATTGAGGCATTCCCACGCAGAGCGTGGGAACGATCGGGGTGAGGGGGGAGTATCGTTGGGAAGGAGTCAGACCAACAGGTTTTGCAAGGTCGCCAGGCTGTCGGCCTCGTCCACGGTCTTGTCCTGGCGCCAGCGCAGCATGCGCGGGAAGCGCACGGCGATGCCGCTCTTGTGCCGGCGGGAGAGGGCGATGCCTTCGAAGCCCAGTTCGAATACCAGGCTCGGCTTCACGCTGCTGACCGGGCCGAATTTTTCCACCGTGGTCTTGCGCACGATGCTGTCGACCTCGCGCATTTCCGCATCGGTCAGCCCTGAATAGGCCTTGGCGAATGGCACCAGTGACCTTGCACTGGATCCCGGCGGGCCGTCCCACACCGCAAAAGTGTAATCGCTGTAGAGGCTGGCGCGCCGGCCATGTCCGCGCTGGGCGTAGATCAACACCGCGTCGACGCTGAACGGGTCGACCTTCCATTTCCACCACACGCCCATGTCCTTGGTGCGGCCAACGCCGTACATCGCGTCGCGAGCCTTGAGCATCATGCCTTCGACCCCCAGGCGCCTGGAGGCCTCGCGCTGGCGGGCGAGGTCGAACCAGTCGTCACCCGTCAGAATCGGCGAAGGCAGCAGTACCGGGTTGTTGCAGTGGGCGATAACTTGTTCCAGTTGTTCACGACGCCTGGCCTGAGGCTGGTTGCGCCAGTCTTCGCCCTGCCATTCGAGCAGATCGTAGGCGAGTACCACCACCGGCGCGTCTTCAAGGATTTTCCGGTCCAGTGACTTGCGGCCAATCCGTTGCTGTAACAGCGCGAATGGTTGCACCGCCGGGGCTTTCGTCGACTGTGGGTCGAAAGCGTCTTCGGTGATCGGGCGGTTGTTCTTCCACACCACAATCTCGCCGTCGATCACCGTGCCGTCGGGTAAACCGTGCAGCAGCGTGTCGAATTCGGGAAAACGCTCGGTGACCAATTCCTCGCCGCGCGACCAGACCCACAGTTTCCCGTCACGCTTGACCACCTGTGCGCGAATGCCGTCCCACTTCCATTCCACCTGCCAGTTGCTCGGCGGCCCGAGCAGGGCCTCGAAGGTTTCTACCGGTTGCGCCAGCGCGTGGGCGAGGAAAAACGGGTAGGGCTGGCCGCCGCGCTGGGCGTGCTCGTCGCTGGATTCGGGGGCGATCAGTTTCAGGTAAGCGGCGGCGTTCGGCCGGTTGGACAGGTCGGTGTAACCCACCAGCCGTTGCGCCACGCGTTTGCTGTCGAGCCCGGCCATGGAAGCCAGGGCGCGGGTCACCAGCAATTTGGACACGCCGACCCGGAAGCTGCCGGTGATCAGTTTGATGCACAGCATCAAGCTTGGCCGATCCAGTTGCGCCCACAGTGCGGGCAACTGATGGGCGAGGTATTCCGGGGTTTCACCGCGCAGGGGCAACAGTTTGTCTTCGATCCATTCGGCGAGCCCGGCCTCGGAGGTGTGCGGGTGTTCCGGCAGCACCAGCGAAATGGTTTCCGCCAGATCGCCGACCGCTTGATAACTTTCCTCGAACAGCCACGGGGCCAGGCCGGACACCTCGACCGCGAGATCGCGCAGGATCCGCACCGGCACCAGTTGCCGAGGCCGCCCGCCGGACAAAAAGTACACCGCCCACGCGGCATCCTGCGGTTGCGCCTGGGCGAAGTAGGTTTGCATGGCCGCCAGTTTGGCGTTGCTCGAGGTGGTGGCGTCGAGTTCGGCGTACAACCCGGCGAAGTCTTTCATGGTTGCACCTCGGCAACGACGGGCGTGGCGGTAGATAGCTCTTCTTCATCGTCACCGTATTCGGTGTTGAAACCTTGTGCGTCCAGACCCTGCTCGCGCAGATGGCGCACCAGCACGCCAATCGAGCCGTGGGTGACCATCACCCGTTCGGCTCCTGTCTGTTCGATGGCCCACAACAGGCCGGGCCAGTCGGCGTGATCCGAGAGCACGAAACCGCGATCGACCCCGCGCCGCCGGCGGGTGCCGCGCAGGCGCATCCAGCCGCTGGCGAAGCTGTCGCTGTAATCGCCGAACCGGCGCATCCAACTGCTGCCGCCGGCCGACGGCGGGGCGATGACCAGCGCCTGACGCATCATCGGGTCATTCTTTTTCACGTCACCGGCGTAGATGGTTGGCGGCAGGTAGACGCCGGCCTCGCGGTACACGCGGTTCAGCGGCTCGACCGCCCCGTGGCTGAGGATCGGCCCGAGGGTTTCATCGATGCCGTGCAGAATCCGCTGGGCCTTGCCGAACGAATAGCAAAACAGCACGCTGGCCTTGCCGGCTTCGATGTTGGCCTGCCACCACTGATTGATCTCGGCGAACACCTGCGCCTGCGGCTGCCAGCGGTAGATCGGCAGGCCGAAGGTCGATTCGGTAATGAAGGTGTGGCAGCGCACCGGTTCGAAAGGGGCGCAGGTGCCGTCGGGTTCGATCTTGTAGTCGCCGGACGCGACCCAGACTTCGCCGCCGTATTCCAGCCGCACCTGGGCCGAGCCGAGCACATGGCCGGCGGGATGAAAACTCAGGGTGACCCCGTGATGGGTCAGGCGCTGGCCGTAGTCGAGGGTTTGCAGATTGATGTCCTGACCCAGACGCGCGCGCAGAATCCCTTCGCCGGCGCTGGCGGCCAGGTAATGCTGGTTGCCGCCACGGGCATGGTCGCCATGGGCATGGGTGATCACCGAGCGCTCGACGGGCCGCCACGGGTCAATGTAGAAATCCCCGGCGGGGCAGTAGAGGCCTTCGGGGCGGGCGATAACAAGGTCCATGGCGTTACCGGAATGGAGGGACTTGTTAGCTATGAGGTTGGCGCGAAGTCAGAAGTTCTATTGATTTTCAAAAGCACCCTCACCCCAGCCCTCTCCCGAAGGGAGAGGGAGCCTACGGAGGTGTTTGGCGAGGTACATCGACCTGTGAGATCGCGTCGATTATGGATCTTTCAAGCAGCAATACGAATCTGGATTCGGTGCAGCAAGTTCAGGTCGGCGAACCTCTTGAATATCCCCCGATCAGTCCTCTCTCCCGGAGGGAGAGGGAGCCTACGGAGGTGTTTGGCGAGGTACATCGACCTGTGAGATCGCGTCGATTATGGATCTTTCAAGCAGCAATACGAATCTGGATTCGGTGCAGCAAGTTCAGGTCGGCGAACCTCTTGAATATCCCCCGATCAGTCCTCTCTCCCGGAGGGAGAGGGAGCCTACGGAGGTGTTTGGCGAGGTACATCGACCTGTGAGATCGCGTCGATTATGGATCTTTCAAGCAGCAATACGAATCTGGATTCGGTGCAGCAAGTTCAGGTCGGCGAACTTCTTGAACATCCCCCGATCAGTCCCCTCTCCCTAAGGGAGAGGGTTAGGGTGAGGGGGCTTTTGATCTTTTGGGGAGTAGGCCTATTTCCCAGGGGTTAGGGTCAATCGCGTCTTGCCATAAACCCGGTCAAAGTTCTGCGGCTGCATCGGCAAGCCGATGTACTGGCCCTTGAGCCACGGATCGATGCCGTTCAGGTAGTTCGGGCTCACCGGATTCCCGGACTGCCCCGTCCCGTTCTGCCCCATCAACGGTTCGCTCTGACCAAAGTCGACAATGAAACGCATCGACGGCGCACGCGTGGTGTTGAAGTCCTGGCCCCAGGCAAACGCTGCGGTGTTGAGTGTGGTGTGGTCACCGCCCGCTGCGGTTGGCCCGCGAACGGTCTGGCCGTTGGCATTTTTCCACTCATAGCGGTGCAGTTTGCCCCACTGCCAGGCCCGGCGGTCGCCGCCCAACTGGCTGTCGCCGGCGGTGATCGCTGCCGCCAGACTGCGGGCGAGGATCGCCGGTTTGTCTTCTTTTTGCGGGGTGCGGGCGTCGTCCCAGAACGGACTGTCTTCGCGGCCCAACAGGTGATCGGCCTGGGCGGCGTAGGACAGATCGCCGTTGGCGATAAACGCTTTCCACGCCGGGCTGTTTTGCGGGCCGAGTTCGTCGAGGAAGATCTGCTTCATGCTTTCCTGCAGGAACAGCTCGTAGATTGCCGCGTCGGCGGAGGTCGGGCTGAGCTTGCCGTCGAAGGCCATCAAGCGGGTATAGGCTTCGCGGGCCTTGGTGCGCTCGACTTCCGGCAGGCCGTCGATCGCCTGTTTCAGCGGCTGCGCCATGCCCGGTGCTTCAAACATTTTCTTCAGTTTGGCGGCGAAGGTGGTGGTCTGGTCGTACTGCATGGCAATCACGCTGCGACTGTCATGCTTGCCGCTGCCGGCCAGTTCGGACAGGCGCTCGCCACGTTCCGGCGCCGCCCAGGAATTGGACAGTTGCATGCCGTAGCCGTGAGGAATGACCCGCTGGTTGGCGGTGCCGAGCCAGCCCTGGGCCGGATCCTGATCGTACGGGTGCAGCATCGGGTCGGCGTAACCGTCCCAGTCGTAACGACCTTCCCAGCCCGGCGACGGCAGCAGGCCCTCGCCTTCGCGGCGGTTGGGGAAGCGCCCGGTAACTTGCCAGCCGATGTTGCTGGCGTCAGCAAACACCAGGTTCAGCGCGATGGCGCGGATTTCCCGGCTGGCGTCCGAGGCGCGTTCCACGTTCTGGGCGCGGCTCAGATCGAAAAACGCATCGAGGGATTTGTCATCGGTGAAGCTCGGCGTCTGCAAGGCCAGGCCGAAGCCTGCGCTCTGAGCAGCGGCCTGGGCGCTGTTGAGCAGCGCGCCATGGCGGGTTTCGTACACGGCTTCGCGAATCGGCCGCTGGCCTTTGACGAAGTAGGTTTCGTTGCGCACGGCGACCGGTTGCCATTTGCCGTTGACCTCGTAGGACAACGTGCTGCCCTGACGGCGGATTTTTTCCAGAAACAGGTCCTGGTTATCGCCAAGCACGCTGGTCAGGCTCCACGCCACCTTGCCGTTGAAACCGCCGAGCACCATCGGCAGACCGGCCACGGTCACGCCGGCGGCCTGGTATTTCGGCGCGCGGATCTGCACGAAACTCCACAGCGATGGCGCCGCCAGCGGGCCATGGCTGTCGCTGGCCAAGAGGCTCTTGCCGCTGCGGCTGCGTTGCGGGGCGATGGCCCAGTTGTTCGACGACTGAGTGCCCAGCAAGTTAATGGCGGCCAGTTGTTCGCTGGCGTTGCTCAGTTCCGTCAGCCCCGGAATCTGCCCGTTGAGCTTGATGCCTTGCAGCTTGTCGGCTTCGGCCAGCGGCAGGTTTTCGTCGGGAGCGGACGGGGTCAGCCACGCCAGTTTGTCGTTGGTCACAGTCTGCGCCAGCACCAGCGAGGCGATTTCTTCCGGCAGGTTGGCCGACTGGCTGAAGTTCAGCAGACAGAAGATCAACGCCGAATCTTCCGGTTTCCAGTATTCAGGCTTGTAGCCGCTGGAAGCCAGATCTCCCGGCAGTTTGTCGGCGTAGCGGAACAGGTAGGCGTTGACGCCCCGGGCATAGACCTCGAAGAAGCGCTTGAGCCGTGGCGACGAAGCCTTGTACAGCTCGCCGGCGCTTTTCTTCAGGTTGACGGCGCGCATGTAGCGGTCGGCGTCGAGCATCGACGAACCGGACATTTCCGCCAGACGGCCCTGAGCCAGCAGGCGCAGGGTGACCATCTGATTGATCCGGTCGCTGGCGTGCACGTAACCGAGGGCGAACAGTGCGTCGTGGAAGCTGTTGCTTTCGATCAGCGGCATGCCCATGGCATTGCGGCGTACCGAAACGTTCTGCGCCAGGCCCTTGAGCGGCTGCACACCGGAGGTGGGCGGGAGGGTGTCCTGGGCGTTCCAGGTCTGACAACCGGTCAGGCTCAGAACACCGGCCACTGCTGCGGCAACGCCGAACCGGGGAAGAAAATGTGAAAGGGCTGGCGAGGCCATGGCAAAGCTCCTGCGGGGGTGTAGAGGCTGGGGGCGCAATAAAGCCGCTACGTTAGTGAGCAGGAGGGGGCCGCGCAAGCGGGGCGAGCGGTTATTTCTTCCCGTTGATCGTTCCCGCGCACGGGAACGATCAGGCCGGGTGACTCAAGCCTTCGGCGGATTGATCTTCTGCACCAGCGCGTAGGCCTTCACGGTCGCCGGGCGATCCTTGATGTGGTTGAACCAGCGTTGCACGTTCGGGAAGTCTTCCAGGTTCTGGCTCTGCCACTTGTGGGAGACGATCCACGGGTAGATCGCCATGTCGGCGATGCTGTATTCGGCGCCGGCAACGAACTCGTTGTTGGCCAGTTGCTTGTCCAGCACTCCGTACAGGCGCGCGGTTTCATCGATGTAGCGCTTGATCGCGTAGGGTATTTTTTCCGGCGCGAACTGGCTGAAATGATGGTTCTGCCCGGCCATCGGCCCCAGCCCGCCCATTTGCCAGAACAGCCATTGCAGCGCCACCTGGCGGCCACGCAGATCCTTGGGCAGGAACTTGCCGGTCTTTTCCGCGAGGTACAGCAGGATCGCCCCGGACTCGAAAAGCGACAACGGTTCGCCACCGTCAGCCGGTTCATGATCGACGATCGCGGGGATGCGGTTGTTCGGGGCGATTTTCAGAAAGTGCGGCTGGAACTGCTCGCCCTGGCTGATGTTGATCGGGTGCACGTCGTAGCGCAGGCCCGCTTCTTCGAGGAACAGGGAAATCTTGTGGCCGTTGGGCGTGGTCCAGTAATACAGGTCGATCATGGAAAGCTCCAAATCAGAAAAATGGCTTACGTGCGGACAGCAAACGCCGGCTTCAGGTTGTCCTGTGTGCGTTCGATAGCTTGCTTAGTTACAGGAGGTGATGCTCAAGTACGGGAAATTCAATGACCCCGCATGAGAAAAATCGCCATGGAGCTCAAGGCCAACGCTGCACTGATCATCATCGACCAGCAAAAGGGCATTCTGGAACCGCGTCTGGGGCGGCGGAATAATCCGTCGGCCGAGGAGCGGATTCTTGATTTGCTGGGCTTCTGGCGACACAGCGGGCGGCCGGTGATCCACGTGCAGCACCTGTCGCGCTCGCCGGATTCGGTGTTCTGGCCCGAGCAGTCAGGCGTGGATTTTCAGGAAAGGTTTTCGCCGCAGGACGGCGAGTGGCTGATCCAGAAGCAGGTACCGGATGCGTTTTGTGCCACAGGGCTTGAGGCGAAGTTGCGTGAGTCGGCGATCGGGCAGTTGATCATTGTCGGCGTGGCGACGAACAACTCGGTGGAATCCACGGCACGCACGGCGGGCAATCTGGGGTTCGAGGCGTGGGTGGCGGAGGATGCGTGCTTTACCTTCGACAAGGCCGATTATTTCGGCACCTTGCGTTCAGCTGAAGAGGTGCATGCGATGTCGCTGGGGAATCTGCACGGGGAGTATGCGACGGTGGTCGGCACCGGGCACATTCTGGCGGCAGGCTGAAAAAGCTTCCGGTGAATGGGCCGGCCCCTTCGCGAGCAAGCCCGCTCCCACCTTTGCCTGCATTCCGTCAGAAGGAATACGGTCGAATGTGGGAGCGGGCTTGCTCGCGAAAGCGGTGTCTCAGGCGAAGTAGGCTTTCGCCCGAAACATCAAGCGCCGTGGCACTTCTTGAATTTCTTGCCGTTGCCGCATGGGCAAGGGTCGTTGCGGCCAACGTCTTTCAGGGCGTTGCGCACGGGTTCCTGGTGGGCGTGGCCGCAGTTCGGGCCGTGGACATGGCCATGGTCGTGATCATGGTGGTGATGGTCATGATCGTGGTTGCAGTCTGGGCCATGGACATGAGGTTGCTGGGTCATCGGGGTCACTCCGTAATCAAATCGGCGGGGATTATCACGCCATTGCGCGCCAGGTGCACGTAGTGAGCGATGAATAAACCGGTTTCCATCTCGCCCTCCAGTCGATAGGGAATCTGCTGGTGCGGGTTTTTCAGCATTTTCACCACCTCTTTCACCTTCGGCCACAGGTTGGTACGGATCGGTACGTTGTAAAACGCGCTGCTTTTGGGGTTCACCGTGATCCAGTGCTCGTGCTCGCCTTCGGCCAGCAGCATGTCGGCGAGATGTATGCGGTATTCCAGGCCACGCACGGTCAGGTCGCTATCGTTGGGGTTGTCGATGCGAAAGTGCAGGATGAATTTCTGTTCCAGCAATTTGGCGCGCACGACTTCGACTTTCACCAGGTGCACGGCGGGGTCGCGGGAATCGTCGGTAAACCATGACGCGCAGCCGCCAAGCCCGAGAAACACGAACAGTGTGAAAGCCTGAAATGCGCGCCAATGACCGAGCATGGTTTAACTCCCTTTGCTGCCCAGTCTAGCCTCAGCTGCCGAAATACCCCGCACAGCATTTCTTGAACTTCTGGCCGCTGGCGCACGGGCAGGCGTCGTTGCGGCCCAGCTTCAGTTGCACGGTCGGGTCGATGAAGTACCAGCGCCCGCTGTTCTGCACGAACGACGAGCGCTCGCGGTGGCTGTGCTCGCCCTGACCGTCATGCCAGCGCGCGGTGAAGGTGACGAACGCGTGTTCCGGCTGGCCACCGAGCACTTCCGAACTTTCCACGTCCAGACCGAGCCAGGTGCTCTGGGCGCTCCAGTCGCTGATCGACTGGCGATCCAGCCCCGCTTGCTGAGCGGGCAGGGTGGTCGCCACCAGATAATCGATCAGGCCCAGCACATAGGCGCTGTAGCGCGAGCGCATCAGGGCTTCGGCGCACGGGGCCGGGTGGCCGGCGTGATAGTGACCGCAGCAGGCATCCAGCAGGTTGCCGCTGCCGCAAGGGCAAATGGCTGTACTCATTGCATTACCACCAGTATTTCCCGAAGTTTTCCGGATTGGCCCAGAATCGCGAGTTGAGCCAGTCGGGGACTTGTTTGTAGTCAAGCAGATCGTAGGTGAACAGGGTCAATACCTGCTCATCCCGGGCGAAGCGTTCGCTGGCTTGCAGGGCCAGGGAATAAAAATCGGTTTCCTGCCAGCCGCTGGCCGGCAGGTCTGCCAGCACGGCGATGCGGCTGGCGTTGAGGTTGCGGATCCCGCCCAACAGATTCAGGCCGTCGCGCTTGGGCAAATGTTCCAGGCAGTCGACTACCAGCGCCAGGTCGAAACGGCGGGCCGCCAGTTCCGCCGGCAACGCACCGGGCGCGGCGTGCGCGACGCAGGTGTCCGGGTGCGCTTCCTTAAAGGCAGCCAGCGCCGGGAACTCGCTGGCGCCGATCAGCAGCAGACGTGCCGGAGCGTAGCGGTCGAGCAGGGCGGCCAATGCCTGCTGCGGCGTGCGGGAAGAAATGGCGACGTTCATCGAAGCTCCTCAATCAGAGCGCCAAGACTAGCCTGCCCGGACGCCAAGGCCTAGATCTCTGTCCTGCGGGTTTGCGGCAAATTCGTCGAAGTCCCGTGAACAGGCGCACAAACAGCAATGGCCTATTGCTGGCGGAGATTAAAACTCCGGTCTTTACTCCCTGAATCGGTTCTAAGCCGATCCCTCAGGAGAAAACTAGATGAGCATAGTTCGGACAGCATTACCCTTGGTTCTGCTAACCAGTGTGTTGACTGGTTGCGCAGGTTTGCAGAAAACCGACTGGCCGACCTGTGCGGCAGTCGGTGGTGTCGTCGGTGCGGGGCTCGGTGCGACCGAAAGCTCCGCATGGGCGGGGTATGGCGCGTTACTCGTCGGCGGTACGGCAGCAGCCTATTGCTGGGTTCACGGTGATGGCGATGAAGACGGCGATGGTGTGCCGGACAGTCGCGACAAGTGCCCGGGCACGCCTAAAGGCGTACAGGTCGATGCTGACGGCTGCCCTCCACCAGCCCCTGCACCAGTGGTCGAAGAAGCTGTAGTGGTCAAGGAAGAAACCATTGTCATCCGCGATGTTCACTTCCAGTTCGACAAGGCCACGCTGACCCCGGCCGACAAACTGGTCCTGGATAAGGTCGCTTCGCGCCTGAAACAGGAATCCAGCACGGCACAACTGACCGTGACCGGCCACACCGACAGCGTCGGCAGCGATGCCTACAACCAGAAACTGTCGGATCGCCGCGCGCACTCGGTGGTCAAGTACCTGGTCGAGAGCGGTGTACCGCAAAGCAGCTTCGTGTCGGTGACCGGTGCCGGTGAAAGCCAGCCGGTGGCAGACAACAAAACTGCTGACGGTCGTGCGCTGAACCGTCGTACCGAAATCAAAATCAACCGCTAGCCCCCTCGCATCCGCGGCTTGTGCAGTCGCGGATGCGGGTCTTTACTCCTGTGTAACCGGTATGGGCCGGTGACACAGGAGCTTTAACGATGAGTGTTCTTACAAGGTCCGTCTTGCCGGTTCTGCTGCTGGGCAGCCTGTTGACCGGTTGCGCCACCCACAGCGATGGCACCGCTCCCCTCAATCAACGTACCTGGCCGATCTGCAGCCTTATTGGCGGACTGGTCGGCGGCGGTCTCGGCGCGCTCGAAAGTGGCGGCTGGGCCGGCGGTGGCGCTGCGCTGGGGATCCTCACCGGCGGATTGATCTGCTATGCCCAGGATGGCGATGAAGACAACGACGGCGTGTTCGATCGCCGCGACCGTTGCCCCGATACCCCGGCCAATACCCCGGTCGACCACCGCGGCTGTCCGCTGCCGCAATACCCGGTTACCGAGAAACCCGCCGAACCGGCCCCGCAAACTGAAGTCATCACCCTTAACGATGCCGGCAACGTGCTGTTCGATTTCGACAAGTCCGATCTGAAACCGGCCGCGAAAAGCCAGCTGGACACATTGATGGACAAACTGCGCAATGCCGACGTGGTGAGCATCAAGGTCATCGGCCACACCGACAGCAAGGGTTCGGATGCCTACAACCAGGCGCTTTCGGAACGTCGCGCCAGCAGCGTGGCGGAGTATTTGCTGAGTCAGGGCCTGGCGCCGAACAAACTCACCAGTGAAGGGCGCGGCGAGAGTGAACCGGTCGCCGATAACAACACGGACGAGGGGCGTGCGCAGAACCGTCGGGTGGAACTGCACATCAATCGTTAGGATGAGTCTGTAGTCCGCGGGCTAGAGCTGTCGGTCGATGATCATCGTCGAACCGGCAGCCATCCGGCGGTGGATCGGTTTTTTTCATTTTTCCCTCTGGCTTATCCCCTGCAGAAGCCGTTACTGTGCGCCCAAAGAATAATTCGCAACACGGGGGAGCGTATGAAGGTGTTCTGTGGGCTGGGGCGATTGTTGACCCTGCTGTTCTGCTGCGTGGTGCTGGCCAATCAGCTGGTGCCGTTTGTTCATCCGCTGCACCTGCTGGTCAATCTGGCCGGCGGTCTGCTGCTGTCGATCCACGTGCTCGAAGTGCTGCTGTGCAACCGCAGCCTCAAGGGTCGTCCGCACCCTTGGCGTGATCGTGGCCGCATCCTGTTGTTCGGCGTTTTCCACCTGCAAACCATCCCGGCCCCGGCCGCTCCGGAGGCTTCCCATGCGTAATCTCTGCCTGCTTGCTGCATTCATCAGTCCCCTGGCCTGCGCCCAGGTGGTCAGCGTCGAAACCAACTCGCTGATGCGTCTGCCCAACACTGCCAGCACTCTGCAACTGGAGAAACTGGTGGTCGCCGATTACGGCACTTTGCTGATTCCTTCGAACGTGACCGAGCTGAGTGTCGGCGAATTGCAACTGGGCCATGAAGCGCGCATCGCCATCGTGCCGAGCGAACAGGCGCTGGATATGAAAGTCATCCGCGCTCAACTTGCCGAAGGCAGCCAGATCACCGCCCGTGGTGCACCGGGCACCTACGAAAAAGCCGCCCGCGCCGGGCGCAATCTGAATCTGCAATTCAAGGCGTTGAATGCGCCGAAGCTGGTGGTCGATGCCCGTGGCGGCACCGGTGCGCCGGGTTTTGTCGGGCTCGATGGCGCCAACGGTCAGGAGCCGGGTTGCACCTGGGGCCAGGCGGGACACGGTTTTGATGGCAGCAACGGCAGCGATGGCCAGCCGGGTGCACCGGGCGCGCTGGTGCGTCTTGAAGTGCCGCGCGAGTTTCCGGCCGAGCTGATCAAAGTTGAAGTTGCCGGCGGTGCCGGTGGCCCGGCCGGTCCTGGCGGCAAGCCGGGGGCGGGTGGCAAGTCCAAGGGCTGCCTGGTCTATCGCGCCGACGGCGGCAAGAGCGGCAAGCCGGGGGCCGACGGGCAGCCGGGGCCTGCGGGTGCGGCGGGGTCTGTCACCGTACAGCGCTTGTAATCGATTGCACCTACCCTCTACGTTGATCGTTCCCACGCAGAGCGTGGGAACGATCAGGTATCAGTCAGGGTGCGCTCGTCAGAACGAGGGCCGCGCAGCTGCCACCGCCACCAGCACCACCCCGACCAGCAGATTGAACCCCACCACCTTGCGAATCCGCCCCAGCACCGCCGCACCCGCCGGCCAGTCCTTCGCCTGCACCGCCGTGCGCAGCTCAGGCAGCATCAATGCCTGAATCCGGATGAACAGCGCGGTCATCACCACATACAACCCCATCATCACCTGCACATAGCGCGGCGCGTTATCGAAGGCGATGTGTTGCAGATGCAGCATGCCCACCCCGGTGACCGGCAGCAGAATCACCGCTCCCCACACCCAACGAAAAAAACCTTGAAACACTTCCACCCAGAGCGTCAGGCGCCCGGGGCCGTCCAGTGCCTTCATGGCCGCGGGGCGCAGCACCATCCAGGCGAAAAACATACCGCCGACCCACACCAGCGCGGCCAGTACATGGATGGGGTAAACGAGGCTAAAAGGTGTCATTGGGGTACTCCGTTCTGCGCGGGATCGATTCGCGGGGTATGATAGCCGCCGAACCGAACCACTGAAAATTTATCCAGCGTTTTTTGCGCCCGACACTCAATGATCAGCACTGAACTCAAAACCACGATCCAGGGCGCCTACTCGCGTTTTCTAGAGGCCAAGAGCCTCAAACCGCGTTACGGCCAGCGCCTGATGATCGCTGAAGTCGCCAAGGTCCTCGGGGATATCGACACCGACGACGAAGGCCGGCGCAGTGGCGACCCCGCGATTGTCGCGGTGGAAGCCGGCACCGGTACCGGCAAGACCGTGGCCTACAGCCTGGCGGCGATCCCGACGGCCAAACTGGCCGGCAAACGCCTGGTGATCGCCACCGCGACCGTCGCCCTGCAAGAGCAGATCGTCTACAAGGATTTGCCCGACCTGATGCGCAACAGCGGGCTGAACTTCAGCTTCGCCCTGGCCAAGGGCCGTGGCCGCTACATGTGCCTGTCCAAGCTCGACATGCTGTTGCAGGAAGGCCACGCACAGACCGCCACGGCGCAGCTGTTCGAAGAAGAAGGTTTCAAGATCGAGGTCGATGAGGCCAGCCAGAAGCTGTTCACCAGCATGATCGAGAAGCTCGCCGGCAATAAATGGGACGGCGACCGCGACAGCTGGCCCAACGCGCTGGAAGACGCCGACTGGGCGCGCCTGACCACCGATCACAGCCAGTGCACCAACCGTCATTGCCCGAACTTCGGCCAGTGCGCCTTCTACAAGGCCCGCGAAGGCATGGGCAAGGTCGACGTGATCGTCACCAACCACGACATGGTGCTGGCCGACCTGGCGCTGGGCGGCGGGGCAGTCTTGCCCGATCCGCGCGACACCATTTATGTGTTCGACGAAGGCCATCACCTGCCGGACAAAGCCATCGGCCACTTCGCCCATTACACGCGCCTGCGCTCCACCGCCGACTGGCTGGAAACCACCGCCAAGAACCTCACCAAGCTGCTGGCCCAGCACCCGTTGCCGGGCGACCTCGGCAAACTGATCGAGCAGGTGCCGGAGTTGGCGCGGGAGATCAAGACCCAGCAGCAATTCATGTTCACTGCCTGCGAACAGATTGCTGATTTCAAGCCCGGTGAAGACGTCGAAGGCCGCGAGCGTCCGCGTCATCGCTTCATCGGTGGGGTGATTCCGGAACACATGCGCGAGATGGGCATCGAGCTGAAAAAAGGCTTCGCCCGCCTCAACGACCTGTTCACCCGTCTGACGGATCTGCTCAAGGAAGGCATGGACGGCGAGGTCAACATCGGCATCGCCAGCAATCAGGCCGAAGAATGGTATCCACTGTTCGGCAGCCTGTTGTCCCGTGCTTCCGGCAACTGGGAGCTGTGGACCGCGTTCACCGCCGAAGACCCGGAAGACAACCCGCCGATGGCCCGCTGGCTGACCCTGGCCGAAAGCGGTTCGCTGTTCGATATCGAGGTCAACGCCAGCCCGATCCTCGCCGCCGAAACCCTGCGCCGCAGCCTGTGGAACGTGGCCTATGGCTGTCTGGTGACTTCGGCGACATTGACCGCGCTCGGCACGTTCGACCGTTTCCGCATGCGCGCCGGTCTGCCGAAAAAAGCCGTCACTGCCGTGGTGCCGAGCCCGTTCCATCACGCCGATGCCGGCGTGTTGCGGGTGCCGGACCTGAAGGCCGATCCGCGCGATGCCGCCGCCCACACCGCCGCGATCATCCGTGATCTGCCGGAGCTGGTCGAAGGCTCGCGCGGCAGTCTGGTGCTGTTCTCGTCGCGCAAACAGATGCAGGACGTGTTCGACGGCCTCGACCGCGACTGGCGCAAGCAAGTGTTCATTCAAGGCAACCTGTCGAAACAGGAAACCCTGAACAAGCACAAGGCGCGGGTCGATGGCGGTGATTCCAGCGTGCTGTTCGGCCTCGCCAGTTTCGCCGAGGGCGTGGACTTGCCGGGCGCCTACTGCGAACACGTGGTGATCGCCAAGATCCCGTTCTCGGTGCCGGACGATCCGGTCGAAGCCGCATTGTCGGAATGGATCGAAGCCCGGGGCGGCAATCCGTTCATGGAAATCTCGGTGCCCGATGCCTCGCTGAAGCTGGTTCAGGCGTGCGGCCGACTGCTGCGCACCGAAGAAGACCGCGGCACCATCACCTTGCTGGATCGGCGGCTGGTCACCCAGCGCTACGGCAAGGCGATCCTCAATGCGTTGCCTCCTTTCCGTCGTGAAATATCCTGAGACATCGGTGGGCAGTTTTGCCCGCCGCGCTGTCTATCTCTCTGTCACTGCTTTTCCATTGGCCCTTGCGGGTCGTTAGGGAGAATTCCGTTCTCATGATTCGTCGTTCGTTGCCTGCCGTTTTTGCCCTGGTTTTCGCTGGCCCCTTGTTGGCGGCACCTGCCGGCCAGCAGACCCTGTTCAACTTTGTCCGCCCCGCCGACGTGGTGAAAGTGGCGACCGAAAACGCCGACCTGCCGCAAGCCAACGCCGAGCAGACCCCCGAAGGCGAAGTGCTGCGCCGGGTGACGTTCAACCCGACGGCCCGCCCGACCTTGCGTCTGTCCCCGCAGACTGGCGCCTGGGACTGGTCGCAGTCCGGGATGATGAGCCTGCGCATCCAGAGCGCGATGAACTGGGCGGTGACCGTCTACGTGCAAATCCAGAGCAACGACGGCAAGACTCTGGTCAGCCGCGTCGATCTGCCGGCCGGCCCGGCGCAGACCTTGCTCGTGCCGTTGACCGCGACCTCGCCACTCAGCCAGGGCATGAAAGCCGGGCCGGTGATGCCGATGACGATCGACGGGCAGCGCATTCTGCTGGCGAGCAGCAGCGGTGAGCTGGATCGCAGCCAGGTGGTATCGGTCAGCCTGTCGATGGACCAGCCGAAAGCCGCGCAAAGTCTGCTGCTTGAGCGCTTTGGCGTGCAGGACGAAGGCGAGGTGATCAAATCCGCCTACGGCAATCTGGTGGATGCCTATGGCCAGTCGACTCGCGGCAGGTGGCCGGAGAAAGTCGCCAATGACGAACAACTGAAAAGCGCCGCCGCCAAAGAACAGCAACAACTGAACACCTGGCTGGCCGAGCGCGAAAAGTCGTCGCTGGACAAGTTCGGTGGCTGGAGCAAAGGCCCGGCGTTCAAGGCCAGCGGTTTCTTCCGCACCGAAAAGCGTGACGGCCGCTGGTATCTGGTGACGCCCGAGGGCCATCCGTTCTATTCCCTGGGCGTGAACACCGTCAGCCCGGAGGTCAACCAGACCTACGTGGCCGGCCGCGAGTACATGTTCGAATTCCTGCCAAAACCGGGAGAGCCGCTGGCCAGCCATTTCGGCGAAGGCGACAACCGTGGCGGCAACGGTGTCGATCAGGGTCGTGGCTACAACTTCGGTCGCTGGTACGACTTCTACGGCGCCAACCTTCAGCGTCTGTATGGCGAGCCATGCACCCAGGACAGCGGCAACAAGGCCGGAGTCGCCGAAGCCGCCAAGGCCGGGGCCGTAGAAGAAGCCGCGACCAACGCCAGTGCACCGGTCGCCGCCTCCGAACAGCCGAAAGCCGGGGTCGCCGAGTCGGCAGCCACCAGCGGGCAAAGCGTTGCGACGCCGTGCACGAACACGGTCGACGAGCAAAAGTGGGCCAGCCACACCCTTGATCGCCTGCAAGCCTGGGGCTTCAACACGGTCGGTAACTGGAGCGCCCCCGTCCTCGGTAACGCCGAGCGCATGCCGTACACCTTGCCGCTGTCGATCGTCGGCGATTACGCCAGCATCAGCACCGGCACCGATTGGTGGGGCGGCATGCCTGACCCGTTCGATCCGCGCTTCGCCATGGCCACCGAGCGCGCCGTGGCGATTGCCGCCCGCGATCATCGCGATGATCCGTGGCTGATCGGCTACTTCGCCGACAACGAGCTGGCCTGGGCTGGCCCTGGTGATGATCCGAAATCCCGTTACGCGCTGGCCTACGGCACCTTGAAAATGACCACCGACGTTCCGGCCAAACGTGCGTTCCTCAAGCAGTTGCGCGACAAGTACCGCAATCAGGCGGGGCTGTCGAAGGCCTGGGGCATTGATCTGCCGGCGTGGGAATTGATGGAAGACCCGGGTTTCGAAGCGCCGCTGCCGAATCCTGAGCATCCGGAAATCGAGGCCGACTTCAAATACTTCCAGAAGGTCTTCGCCGACACGTACTTCAAGACCATTTCCGACTCGCTGAAATGGCACGCGCCGAACCAGTTGCTGCTCGGTGGCCGTTTTGCCACCAGCACCCCGGAAGCGGTGGCGTCCTGCGCCCAGTATTGCGACGTGCTGAGCTTCAACATGTACACCCTGCAACCGCAGGACGGTTATGACTTCGCCGCGCTGCGCAACCTCGACAAACCGGTGCTGATCACCGAGTTCAACTTCGGCTCCACCGACCGTGGCCCGTTCTGGGGCGGCGTGACGCCGTTGAGCAAGGAAGAAGACCGCGGCCCGGCCTACGCCAACTTCCTCAAACAGGCGCTGAGCGAGCCGTCGATTGTCGGCGTGCACTGGTTCCAGTTTCTGGACCAACCGGTGACCGGGCGCCTGCTCGATGGTGAGAACGGGCACTTTGGTCTGGTCGGTGTCACCGATCTGCCGTTCCAGGGTTTTGTCGAAGCCGTGCGCAAGAGCAACCTGGCGACCGTCGATCAGTTGAGCAAAGAGGCGCAGAAAGCGGCTGCCGCAGCGGACAAGACCGGCCACGAAGCCGAAGGCGGCCGCAAGGCAGACGCCGGCAAAGGCCCGGGACAGGGGGCTGGCCACACAGGCGGGCATTCCGGCAACGGTCACTGATCGATACGAAACCTGAAGACCGCCCGGCCCGCAGCGGTTCCCAAAACCCTCACGGGCTGGAACAATGCGGGCCACTTTGTAGAGCGTTTTCGCGGGGGAGTTGCGGGTGCAGATTCAGGGACATTACGAGCTTCAATTCGAAGCGGTGCGCGAAGCCTTCGCCGCACTGTTCGACGATCCCCAGGAACGCGGCGCCGCGTTGTGCATTCGGGTCGGCGGCGAAACCGTCCTCGACCTCTGGTCCGGCACCGCCGACAAGGACGGCGCCGAGGCCTGGCACAGCGACACCATCGCCAACCTGTTCTCCTGCACCAAGACCTTCACCGCCGTCACCGCGCTGCAACTGGTTGCCGAAGGCAAGTTGCAGCTCGATGCGCCGGTCGCCCGTTACTGGCCGGAATTCGCCGCTGCCGGCAAGGAATCCGTCACCCTGCGCCAACTGCTTTGCCATCAGGCCGGTCTGCCGGCCCTGCGCGAGTTGCTGGCGCCGGAAGCGCTGTATGACTGGCAAACCATGGTCGACGCCCTCGCGGCCGAAGCTCCGTGGTGGACGCCGGGCACCGGTCACGGTTATGCCGCGATCACCTACGGCTGGCTGATCGGCGAATTGTTGCGGCGCGCCGATGGTCGCGGGCCGGGGGAATCGATTGTGGCGCGGGTCGCCAAACCGCTGGGGCTGGATTTCCATGTCGGTTTGGCCGACGAAGAATTCCATCGCGTGGCGCACATCGCCCGGGGCAAGGGCAATACTGGCGACGCCGCTGCCCAGCGCCTGCTGCAAGTGACCATGCGCGAACCGACGGCCATGACCACCCGGGCCTTCACCAATCCGCCGTCGGTGCTCACCAGCACCAACAAGCCGGAGTGGCGCCGTATGCAGCAACCGGCGGCCAACGGCCACGGCAATGCACGCAGCCTGGCCGGGTTCTACGCCGGTCTGCTCGACGGCAGCCTGCTGGAAAGCGAAATGCTCGACGAACTGACCCGTGAACACAGCCTCGGCGAGGACAAAACCTTGCTGACCCGCACCCGTTTCGGTCTCGGTTGCATGCTCGATCAGCCTGATGTGCCAAACGCCACCTACGGCCTCGGCCCGCGTGCATTCGGCCATCCGGGTGCAGGCGGTTCCATCGGTTTTGCTGATCCGGAGCACGATGTGGCCTTCGGATTTGTGACAAATACACTGGGGCCGTACGTCTTGATGGATCCGCGCGCGCAGAAGCTGGCGCGGGTACTAGCCACTTGTCTGTAAAGCGTCGTCCGAGGTTCCAGGGCCGGAACCTCATGGCGAATTTCGTTTCAAAGCGTCTGTTTATCCGGGCGAAAGTCCTCTGATTGTTCACTACTTCTTTTTGTGGGTTTCCAATGTCGTCCAAACAAACTCTCGCCCTGGCCCTGTGTTTCGCAATCACCGGTTGTGCACAGACTCCGAAGAACGACGCCGATGGCGGCAGCTGGTGGCCGTTCGGTTCTTCCGACAAAGTCGCAGCCAAGGAGCCGGCTCCGGCGCCTGCGCCGTTGAAACCGGCCGCCACCGCGCCTGTGGCCAAGGCCGAGAGCAGCAGCCCGTGGTACTGGCCGTTTGGCTCGGACGACTCGGCGGCCAAGGCTGAAGTGAAAGCTGAAGCCAAACCCGAAGCCAAGCCGGTCGAAGTTGCCAAGGCCGAGGCCGACAAGGGTGGCAAATGGTGGTGGCCGTTCGGCGGCAAGGAGCAGGACACGGCCAAGGTCGTACCGATGCCTGATCCGAAAGTGACTCAGGCCTGGCTGGATGACTACGAGCCGCGCCTGCGCACCGCGATCAAGGACAGCAACCTGCAACTCGAGCGCCGTGAAAACGTACTGGTCGTGACCGCCCCGGTGGAAGGCTCGTTCAACCCGGATCGTCCGGCGATGCTGCTGCCAGTGACCCTCGGCCCGTTCACCCGCGTTGCGAAAATCCTCGAAGCCGACCCGAAAACCGCCGTACTGGTGCTCGGTCACAGTGACACCACCGGTGCCGCTCCGGCCAACGTCAAGTTGAGCCAGGAACGCGCCCAGGCTGTGGCGGCAATCTTCCGCCTCAGCGGTCTGCAGCGTGATCGCCTGATGTTGCGCGGCATGGGTTCCGAAGCGCCGCGTGCCGCCAACGACAGCGTTGAAGGCCGTGCCCTGAACCGCCGTGTCGAACTGCTGGTGACCCCGCAGAACACCATGGTCGCGCTGCTGAGCAAGTACAACATGCCAGCACCGAAGCCAGTGACCATGGTTGCTGCCCAGGACGTCAAGCCTGCCGCCAAACCGGTGACCCCGGCGCCGGCTGCTAAGAAAGCCGCTGTACCGGCCACCAAAAAGGCTCCAGCCAAGAAAGCTGCTGCCAAGGCTCCAGCGAAGAAGGCCCCGGCCAAGGCTCCGGCGAAAAAGACCGCGCCCGCCAAAGCCGCCGCAACCGACAAAAAAGTCGCAGCGACCGATACCACCAAAAAGTGATCCGCTAACGAAAAGGAATGCGCCGTGACCCAGTCTCTGGCAGATATGCGTCGTGATTACACCCGGGACGGCCTGACCGAGGCGCAAGCCCCGGCCGAGCCCTTTGCGTTGTTTCACCAGTGGTTTGCCGAAGCGGTGAAAACCGAACAGGCGCCAGTGGAAGCCAACGCCATGACCCTGGCCACGGTGGATGCGGATGGCCGTCCGCATTGCCGCATTCTGCTGCTCAAGGGGCTGGACGAGCAGGGCTTCACCTTCTTCACCAACTATGAAAGCGCCAAGGGTCAGCATCTGGCGGCGAACCCGTTCGCCGCGATGACGTTCTTCTGGCCGACCCTGGAGCGCCAGGTACGGATCGAAGGGCGGGTGGTGAAGGTCTCGCCTGAAGAGTCCGACGCGTACTATCAGGTGCGGCCGCTGGGCAGCCGACTCGGCGCTTGGGCCTCCCCGCAGAGCCGGGTCATCAACGGCCGGGGTGAACTGGAAGACTTGCTCAAGGCTACCGAACAGCGCTTCACCGACACCCAGCCCGATTGCCCGGAGCACTGGGGCGGCTACCGCTTGCACCCCGAGCGCATCGAGTTCTGGCAGGGTCGCGCGAGCCGTCTGCACGATCGCCTCAACTACCGTGTGCAGGGCGCCAACTGGATTCTTGAACGTCTGGCACCCTGAGCAGTCTACCGAGCGGGATAGCCTGCCGCAGCGGCCTCGAGCCACTTCGGCAGGTCCCGGCGCTTGATCTTCTGCGCCTGTGCCTGCTCCAGCCGTTCGAGCATGAACGCGCGTTTGCCTTCATCCTTGCCGGCCAGTGACAATGCCAGATCGCGATCCATCCAGCGTTTGATCCGCACATACAGCCACCAGTGGAAGTACAGACCGGCGGCGGTGGTGACGACAATGATGAAGTAATCCATGGAAATCCTTGGTTCGGCGGCGCAGGAAACGGATTTTGGCGCTACTGTTGGGTGAGTTCGCGGGTGCCTGTACCGGGCCTGAATGAAAGCAATTTTATCCGGGCGACGCCGTGACAGGCGTCAAGCTGCGGAGTTTAATGAATACCTGTCCTTTGGAGTTGATGCTATGCGTAAGTCTGTTCTGCTGGTTGCTTCCTTTTCCACGATGGCGATGTTGCTGACCGGCTGCCAGTCGAGCCTGACCGGTGACTCCTACTCCCGTGACGAAGCGCGTCGCGTGCAGACGATTCGCATGGGCACCATCGAATCCCTGCGTCCGGTGAAAATCGAAGGCACCAAAACCCCGATTGGTGGTGCAGCCGGTGCAGTGGTTGGCGGTGTTGGCGGCAGTGCCATCGGCGGCGGCAAAGGCAGCATCGTTGCGGCCGTTATCGGTGCCGTGGCCGGCGGCTTGATCGGTTCGGCCACTGAAGAAGGCCTGACCCGCACCCAGGGCGTTGAAATCACCGTGCGCGAAGACGACGGCAGCATGCGCGCCTACGTGCAGCAGGTTCAGGAGAATGAAGTGTTCCGCGTAGGCGAGCGGGTACGGATTTCGACCGTTGGCGGCACCAGCCGCGTTTCGCACTAAGCGCGAACAAGCGGTAAAAGAAAACCCCGATCAGGTGACTGGTCGGGGTTTTTTGTTGGTTTGCGGCATTAACGAAGCAGGAAAATCGTGGCTGCAGGACGCGTCTCTAAAGACGTGGGGATTGTTCTCTACAGTGATCCACGGAGTATCAGGAAGGCAGCGCGCTGTTCTTTCTGCTCGCCGCCAACGTCACCGCATAACCGATCAATGCCGCAAACACCGACCCGGTGAGAATGCCCATCCGGTCCATCCCGGCGTATTCACTGGCGCCCGGCACGAAGGCGAGGGAGCCGACAAACAGGCTCATGGTGAAGCCGATCCCGCAGAGGATCGCCACGCCCAGCACCTGGCCCCAATTGGCGCCCTGGGGCAGGGCGGCGATGCCGGTCTTGACGGCGAGCCAGGTCAGGCCGAACACGCCGAGGGTCTTGCCTAGCAGCAGGCCGACGGCGATGCCCATCGGGACGTGGTGGGTGAAGCTTTCGGCGGTCACGCCGGTCAGCGACAGGCCGGCGTTGGCGAAGGCGAACAGCGGCAGGATGCCGTAGGCGACCCACGGGTGCAGCGCGTGTTCGAGGGTCAGCAGCGGCGAAGGTTCGGCATTCCTGGTGCGCAGCGGGATGCAGAACGCCAGGGTCACGCCGGCCAGCGTCGCGTGGACACCGCTCTTGAGTACGCAGACCCAGAGGATCAAACCAATGATCATGTACGGCCCGAGCTTGACCACGCCGAGCCGGTTCATCGCCACCAGCGCCGCGATGCACGCCGCCGCCAGGCCCAGCGACAGGGTCGACAGTTCGCCGGAGTAGAAGATCGCGATGATCACGATGGCGCCGAGGTCATCGATGATCGCCAGGGTCATCAGGAACAGCTTCAGCGACACCGGCACGCGCTTGCCGAGCAAGGCCAGAACGCCGAGGGCGAAGGCGATGTCGGTGGCGGTCGGAATCGCCCAGCCGTCGAGGGCGGCCGGGTTGTCGCGGTTGAGGAACCAGTAGATCAGCGCCGGCACCAGCATGCCGCCGATAGCCGCCGCGCCGGGCAGGACGATCTGCGACGGTTTCGACAACTGGCCGTCGAGGACTTCGCGCTTCACTTCCAGGCCGATCAGCAGGAAGAACAGCGCCATCAGGCCGTCGTTGATCCACAGCAGCAAGGGTTTGGCGATCTTCAACGCGCCGATCTGCGCCACCACCGGGGTGTCGAGCAGGCCGGTGTACAACCACGACAGTGGCGAGTTGTTGATGATTAGAGCCAGGATGGCCGCGGCGATCAGTAACAGACCGCTGGCAGCTTCCAACTGAAAGAAACGCGTGAAAGTGCTACGCAGAGGCAAGGTCGCTCTCCATCGATAAAGTCAAAAGGTGGCACACCCTAACCCGTACCGTTAGTTGTTAAAACAAAAGTTATATTCTTTTTTGTTATATGCGGTTACAGAGCGCCAGGCCGACATGCAGCAGAGCCTAGCAGTTGCCCGAGGGATTGAAGCTCAGCTGTATCTGTCGGTGCCGTGGGATTTTTCCTAAGCTTGGGGGCTGAGCCTGTGAAGGCACTTCTGCCCGATTCAACGAGAACGACAGCCATGAGCGACAACCGACAGTGGGCCCGCGAAGCCATCCGGATCATCGAAGCGGACTTCCAGCGCAGCGCCGACACCCACCTGATCCCCTTGCCGCTGCCGGGGTTCCCGGGCATCGAGTTGTACTTCAAGGACGAGTCCAGCCACCCGACCGGCAGCCTCAAGCATCGGCTCGCCCGTTCGCTGTTTCTCTACGCCTTGTGTAATGGCTGGCTCAAACCCGGCGCGCCGGTGATCGAGGCGTCCAGCGGTTCGACGGCGATTTCCGAAGCGTACTTCGCACGGATGCTTGGCCTGCCGTTCATTGCGGTGATGCCGGCGACCACCTCCAAGGAGAAGATTGCGCAGATCGCCTTCTACGGTGGCCAGAGTCATCTGGTGGAGGATCCGACCCAGATCTACGCCGAATCGGAACGCCTGGCCCGCGAGCACGACGGTCACTTCATCGACCAGTTCACCTACGCCGAGCGCGCCACCGACTGGCGGGCGAACAACAACATCGCCGAGTCGATCTTCCAGCAGATGCGCTATGAGCAGCATCCATGCCCGGCCTGGCTGATTTCCAGTCCCGGCACCGGCGGCACCACCGCGACCCTCGGGCGTTACGTGCGTTATCGCCAGCACTGCACCCGCGTGCTGTGCGCCGATGCCGAGCGTTCGGTGTTCTTCGACTTCTACCAGACCGGCGACGCGAGTTTGCGTCTGGACCACGGTTCACGCATCGAAGGGATCGGCCGGCCACGAGTGGAAGCGTCGTTCCTGCCGAAGGTCATCGATGCGATGGTCAAGGTGCCGGACGCCTTGTCGCTGGCGGCCATGCATTACCTGGCGCAGCGTCTGGGCCGGCATGTGGGCGGGTCGAGCGGCACCAACCTGATCGGCGCGCTGATGGCGGCGCAGCAGATGAAAGCGGCGGGGGAGTCGGGCTCGATCGTGGCGATTCTGTGCGATGGCGGCGAGCGTTACGCAGACACCTATTACGATCCAGCGTGGCTCAAGGCGCAGGGCTATGAGCTGGAGGGATTGATGGCGGCTGTGGCAGCGAGTGCCGAGCAAGGTGACGCGCTGCCGGCCTCGGTTCTGCGCGCCAATATCTGACGCCGAAAACGACTGTGGGAGCGAATTCGCTCCCACAGGTTTTTGTATTGCTTCAGGTGTTGCGGATCAGTCTTTCAAACCGAGGATGTCACGCGCCACGGCTTCCGCGATGCGAATGCCATCGACACCCGCCGACAGAATCCCGCCCGCATAACCCGCGCCTTCACCGGCCGGGAACAGACCTTTGATGTTCATGCTCTGCAGCGATTCATTTCGTGTGATGCGCAGCGGCGACGAGGTGCGGGTCTCGATCCCGGTCAGCACCGCATCGTGCAGCGAATAACCGCGAATCTGCTTCTCGAACGCCGGCAGGGCCTCACGAATGGCTTCGATGGCGAAGTCCGGCAGGGCCAGGGCCAGATCGCCCAGCGAGACGCCCGGTTTGTACGACGGCTCGACTTCGCCCAGCGCGGTGGATGGTGTGCCGGCGATGAAGTCGCCGACCAGTTGCGCCGGCGCCTTGTAGTCGCTGCCGCCGAGGATGAAGGCGTGGGATTCCAGACGTTCCTGCAACTCGATACCGGCCAGCGGACCGCCCGGATAATCGACTTCCGGGGTGATGCCGACGACGATGCCGGAGTTGGCATTGCGCTCGTTACGCGAGTACTGGCTCATGCCGTTGGTGACCACGCGGTTCGGCTCGGAAGTCGCCGCCACCACGGTACCGCCCGGGCACATGCAGAAGCTGTAGACCGAACGGCCGTTCTTGGCGTGGTGCACCAGTTTGTAGTCGGCGGCGCCCAACTTGGGGTGGCCGGCATACTTGCCGAGGCGCGCACGGTCGATCAGCGATTGCGGGTGCTCGATCCGGAAACCCACCGAGAACGGCTTGGCTTCCATGAACACGCCACGGCTGTGGAGCATGCGGAAGGTGTCGCGGGCACTGTGGCCGAGGGCCAGGACCACGTGTTTCGAATGCAGGGTTTCGCCGCTGGCCAGTTCGACGCCGACCAGTTGGCCGTCTTCGATCAGCACGTCGGTGACGCGTTCCTGGAAGCGCACTTCGCCGCCCAGAGCGCGGATCTCTTCGCGCATGGTCTCGACCATGCCGGTCAGACGGAACGTACCGATGTGCGGTTTGCTGACGTAGAGGATTTCTTCCGGCGCGCCGGCCTTGACGAATTCGTGCAGAACCTTGCGGCCGAGGAATTTCGGATCCTTGATCTGGCTGTACAGCTTGCCGTCGGAGAACGTGCCCGCGCCACCTTCGCCGAACTGCACGTTGGACTCGGGATTGAGCACGCTTTTGCGCCACAGGCCCCAGGTGTCCTTGGTGCGCTGGCGCACTTCGGTGCCGCGCTCGAGGATGATCGGCTTGAAGCCCATCTGCGCCAGCAACAGGCCGGCGAAGATCCCACACGGGCCGAAACCGACCACGATCGGGCGCTGGCTCAGGTCGCTTGGCGCCTGGCCGACGAATTTGTAGCTGACATCCGGCGCCACGTTGACGTTACGGTCGTCGGCGAACTTGCCCAGCACTTTGGCCTCGTCGCGCACTTCGAGGTCGATGGTGTAGATGAAGCACAGTTCGGAGGACTTTTTGCGCGCATCGTAGCTGCGCTTGAACAAGGTGAAATCGAGCAGGTCATCGCTGGCGATGCCCAGGCGTTGCACGATGGCAGCGCGCAGGTCTTCGTCGGGATGGTCGATCGGCAGCTTGAGTTCGGTGATTCGTAACATGACAGGATCCGGTTCGCGGGGCGCACAACTGCGCCAGGGCGTTTGAAGGCGGCGATTATAAGCCGCATCGGCCGGATCCCGTGAGGGTAAAACGATCAGTCGTTACGCGAACCGCCGAAATACCCGCAACCACGCTGCACCTTGCCGTCGATACGCAGCTCGGCGCTCATGTGCTGCACGCTGCCGGTGCTGCTGTCGACGCAGCGCTGCGGCGCCACCCACAGCTCGATGCGCTGGTTGTTGGCTTCGCTGCTGAGATTGAAGCGACCGTCGCCCAGCTGCTCTTCGACGTAGGGCACGGCGAGCGGTGGCTGACCTTCGCGATCGATGACCAGGCCTTTGCCGCTGACTTTTACGTTCCACTCCGGGCCATGACCGGCGGCGCGCAGGATCAACTGTTTGAAGTTGGGATCGTCGCAGGCAGTGCCGGAGCGTTCGACACGGTACAACTGGGTCAGGTCGAGGCGGTCGCCGGCGATCTTCCCGCGCACGTCGGCAAACAGCTTGCCCTGTTGATCGGCCAGGGTGGCGGCCTCTTGCAGGACGCTGGTGCCGCCGATGTCATTGACCACGTACTGGCGCTGCTCGCCGCAGGCCTGGAACACCAGTTTGCCGTCGGCAGCGGTCAGTTGCCCCTGCATCCGCGTCTGGCCGACGTGGGAGGCGCTTTCCCGCGCACCATCGAACAACTGGCACGCGGCAAACAACGGGAGCAGGGCAACAACGATCAGGGAACGGGCAACACGCATCTTTGGCTCTCCAGACAAGTGCCGTCACGTTACGCAGGCTGACCGTTCATCACAAGGGTTTAGCCCACGTGAAATGTCTGACCTGTCTGCAAGCCTTCGACACTTTTGGCGTAGGCCAATGCCACATCCGCCGCAGGAACCGGCTTATAGCCACGGAAGTACGGGGCGTAGCTGTCCATGGCTTCGACCAGCACGGTCGGGCTGATCGAGTTCACCCGCAGGCCGCGTGGCAGTTCGATGGCCGCTGCGCGGACGAAGCTGTCCAGCGCGCCGTTGACCAGTGCAGCCGAAGCGCCGCTGCGGATCGGATCGTGGCTGAGCACGCCGGTTGTGAAGGTGAACGATGCGCCGTCGTTGGCGAACTCACGGCCGATCAGCAGCAGATTGACCTGGCCCATCAACTTGTCTTCCAGACCGAGGGCGAAGCTGTCTTCGGTCATTTCACCCAGTGGGGCGAAGGTCACGTTGCCAGCGGCGCAGACCAGTGCGTCGAACTTGCCGGTCTGTTCGAACAGCTTGCGGATCGATGCGCTGTCGCTGATATCCACCTGGAAATCGCCGCTGCTGCGACCGATACGAATGACTTCATGACGCTGCGACAGCTCTTTGTCCACGGCCGAACCGATGGTGCCGCCCGCGCCGATCAACAGAATTTTCATCGTGATTGCCTCAAGTGATTGAACGAGGTTTCAGTCTAGAGTGGTTTTTTCTGCGGATAAGCGCACTAATGGGCAACCTTTGGTTTTCAAATGGAAACAATCCATGAGCGAGATGGATGATCTGGCGGCGTTCGCGGTGTTGATCGAAGCCGGCAGTTTTACCTTGGCAGCGCAGCAATTGGGGTGCAGCAAGGGGCAGTTGTCCAAGCGCATCAGTCAGCTGGAGGCACGATTTTCCGTGGTGTTGTTGCAACGTACTACGCGTCGGCTGAGCCTGACGGCGGCCGGTGCGGCGTTGTTGCCGCAGGCTCAGGCGCTTGTCGTCCAGGTGGAGCGAGCGCGTCAGGCATTGGCGCGATTGAAGGACGACATGGCCGGTCCGGTGCGTATGACGGTTCCGGTTTCGCTGGGGGAAACTTTCTTCGATGGCCTGCTGCTGGACTTCTCGCAGAAATACCCCGAAGTGCAGATCGAACTGGAGCTGAATAACAGCTACCGCGACCTCTCCCGCGACGGCTTCGATCTGGCGATCCGCACCGAGGTCGCCAATGACGAGCGACTGGTGGCCAAGCCGCTGCTGGCCTGGCAGGAAATGACCTGTGCCAGCCCTGAATATCTGGAGCGCTTTGGCGAACCGCTGACGCCGCAAGCATTGGCCGAACACCGTTGCCTGCTCAACAGTCATTACAGCGGTCGCGAGGAATGGCTCTATCACCAGCAGCACGAACTGCTGCGGGTGCGGGTGTCGGGACCGTTCGCCAGCAATCACTACAACCTGTTGAAGAAAGCCGCACTGGCCGGCGCCGGGATCGCTCGCTTGCCGTCCTATCTGTTGCAGACGGAATTGGCTGACGGCCGATTGCGCTGGCTCCTGCGTGATTTTCAGACCCGGCGCATGCCGATGTATCTGGTGCATCCGTATCAGGGCGGGTTACCGAAACGCACCCAAGTGCTGGCGGATTACCTGATCGGCTGGTTCAAGCTCAGCGGCGAGGCGCTGGACCGGTTGTAGTGCCTGGCGATCAGGTGATCGATCGACAGTTTGCCCGGCCCGGTGGCCATCAGGTACAGCAACACCGCCATCCAGGTGCCGTGGGTCGGGTAGGCATCCGGGTACACGAACAGTTGAATGGTCAGGGTCATGCCCAGCAAGGCCAGCGCCGAAAAGCGTGTGGCGAAGCCAATCAGGATCAGGATCGGGAAGAAGTGTTCGGCAAACGCGGCCAGATGTGCAGCGATTTCCGGCGACAGCAGCGGCACGTGGTACTCGCTCTTGAACAACGGAATCGTCGATTCCGCCAGACGTGGCCAGCCGAACTCGAAGGTGCCATCGATCAGGTCGACGGCCAGCCCTTCGACCTTGGTCTGCCCGGATTTCCAGAACACCGCCGCGATGGAAAAACGCGCGATGAATGCGATGAGGCTGTGAGGGATTTTCTCCAGCAGCGCGATGGCGCGGGCAATGAGACTGTTCATGACAACACCTTTGGGTGGAAATGAGTGATGACGTGGCGGCTGATGAGCAGGGCGAGGGTCTGGCTGAGGTCGAAGGTCTCGGCGGATTCCAGCGCCTGGGTCAGTGACAGGCCAGACTTGAGCTGGCGAATAAACTGGCTGGCGCCGCGATCCACGGTGAACACCTCGACTTCCAGTCCATTGCGCAGGATCAGCGCGTGTTGGGCGTGATGCAGATCGATCCCGGCCAGCGTCGCGTCGTGTTGATGCGCGGCCCAGATGTCCACCACGGCGAAGTTTGAATCGAGCAGATGCAGCGAAGGGTGCAGGCTGATGCGCAGTTCATTCAGCGCATCGGCATCTGCAAACAGAGCAGCGATCCGCTCCTGACTCAGGGGCAACACATCGGCAGCGTGGTAGGCCTGCGTGCGCAAGCGTTCCAGCCGCGCGACATCGGCCAGATAGGGAACGCTCGCGGCTGGTTCGAACTCACTGATGAAGTCCGCCAGCCCGCTGCCGTAGTCGCTCATCAACGGACTGTGTGGCGGATGGCTTTGCACGAAAATTCCGGCCATGGTCCGGAAGAATTCGTCACCCACCAACTGCATCACCACGGGATAACTGTCGGCCAGTGCGTTGATCAACGAGCTCTGAACATTGTTGCGGTACACCGCGAAACGGCTGGCCGGGTCGGCACCGTTGGCGCTGCACAAACCGTCGGGGCAGGGCAGGTCGATATCGAGCAGCGCGACGCTGAATGCGGCTTGAGTGCTCATGGCCGACCTCCCGCGCACAGCAACAGCTCATCGGCCTGCTGCGCTTCCGCCAACAGCACGTTGAAGGCAGGCAACTGATTGTCCCGTTCGATCAACGTCGCCACCGGGCCGACGCGTTCCAGCGTCTGCCGGTACAACGACCAGACGGCCTGATCGATCGGTGCGCCGTGATCGTCGATCAGCAAGCGATCACCGAGGCTGTCGGAATCTTCGGCAAACCCGGCCAGATGAATCTCGCCCACCGCTTGCAGCGGCAATGCTTCGAGATAAGCCAGGGGATCGCGCTGATGGTTGATGCACGAGACGTAGACGTTGTTCACGTCCAGCAACAGACCGCAGCCACTGCGCTGGATGACTTCACGGATGAAATCGGCTTCGTCGATGGTCGAGCGCTGGAACGCCAGGTAGGTCGCCGGGTTTTCCAGCAGCATCGGACGCTTGAGGGTGTTCTGTACCTGGTCGATGTGGTCGCAGACGCGGTTCAGCGTCTGCGTGTCGTAAGCCAGGGGCAGCAGGTCATTAAGGAACACCGGGCCGTGGCTTGACCAGGCCAGGTGTTCGGAAAAGGAGTGGGGTTGATAGCGCTCGATCAGCGCCGCCAGGCGTTTGAGGTGCTGGACATCCAGCGGTCCTTCGGCACCGATGGACAGCCCGACGCCATGCAGCGACAGCGGGTACGCCTCGCGAATCAATCCCAGAAAATGATGAAACGGGCCGCCGGCCACCATGTAGTTTTCGGCGTGGACTTCGAAGAAACCGATGTCCGGACGTGAATCGAGCACTTCGCTGAAGTGCTCGCTCTTGAGCCCCAGCCCGGCACGGGACGGGAGCCCGGTGAGGGCTGCCCGAGTGCGGCGCAAGGCATGGTCGCAGGATGTGATCATGATCGACACTCGGGCGGCTCCCGGATCAGGACTTGGCTTTGAACGCTTCGAGCTGACCGAAACCGGTCGGCGAGGTTTTGCTTTCGGTGGTGGTGCAGGTGCCTTTCGGAACCAGTTTCCAGGCGTTGGCCTGATGATCCATTTTCGCGGTGCCGGCACAGGTGGTGCCTGCACCTGCGGCGCAATCGTTCTTGCCTTTCATGGCCACGCCGAAGCATTTTTCCATGTTGTCGTCAGCGGCGTGGGCGGTGGAGACGGCAGCGATGCTCAGAGCAGAACCGAGGGCCAGAACCAGGGCGGTGGCGGACAGGGTGCGGGTGGTAGCAGTCATGATGTTTCTCCGGTTTTAACTTGGGTTTGAACAAGCGATTGCGCTTGCTTGCCCCACTAGAGAAACGACTCGGCGATGCGTTACAGCGATCGGTAGAAGTTTTTTGCCGGGCACAAAAAAAAACGGCCCGAAGGCCGTTTTCTGTTTGAAGCGATCAATCAACCGCCGAGGTACGCCTCGCGCACTTTCGGGTCGGTCAGCAGCGCTTCGCCGGTGCCTTGCATCACCACCCGGCCGTTCTCCAGAACGTACGCGCGGTCAGCGATTTTCAGCGCCTGGTTGGCGTTCTGCTCGACCAGGAACACCGTTACACCGTCCTTGCGCAGCTGTTCGATGATGTCGAAGATCTGCTGGATGATGATCGGTGCCAGGCCCAGCGACGGCTCGTCGAGCAGCAGCAGTTTCGGCTTGCTCATCAGTGCACGGCCGATGGCGAGCATTTGCTGTTCGCCGCCGGACATGGTGCCGCCGCGCTGGTTGAAGCGTTCTTTCAGACGTGGGAAAAGTCCGAGAACCTTGTCCATCTGTTCCTGATAGTCGCCCTTGTCGGTGAAGAATCCGCCCATGGACAGGTTTTCTTCGACGGTCAGACGGGCAAACACCCGACGACCTTCCGGCACCACGGCGATGCTCTTGCGCATGATTTGCGACGAGTCCTGGCCGACCAGTTCCTCACCCATGTAGCGGATGCTGCCGCTGTGGGCCTGCGGCGAACCGCAGAGTGTCATCAGCAGCGTGGACTTGCCTGCACCGTTGGCGCCGATCAGGGTCACGATCTCGCCCTGGCGGACTTCGACGTTGACGCTGTGCAGGGCCTGGATCTTGCCGTAGAAGGTGGAAACGTTTTCGAACTGCAGCATTTACGCTTCCCCCAGGTAGGCTTTGATCACTTCAGGATTGTCGCGGATCTGTTCCGGCGTGCCGTCGGCCAGGGGCGTGCCCTGGTTGATCACGACGATGTGGTCGGAAATGCTCATGACCAGTTTCATGTCGTGTTCGATCAGCAGCACGGTCACGTTGTGCTCTTCACGCAGCACGCTGATCAGCGCCTTGAGGTCTTCGGTTTCCTTCGGGTTCAGGCCGGCGGCCGGCTCGTCGAGCATGAGGATCCGCGGACGGGTCATCATGCAGCGGGCGATTTCCAGACGGCGCTGCTGACCGTAGGCCAGGGTGCCGGCGGGGCGGTTGGCGAACTCTTTCAGGTTGACCTTTTCCAGCCAGTACTCGGCGAACTCCATGGCCTCGCGCTCGCTCTTGCGAAACGCCGGGGTCTTGAACAGGCCGGACAGGAAGTTGGTGTTCAGGTGACGGTGCTGGGCGATCAACAGGTTCTCGACCGCCGTCATGTCCTTGAACAACCGCACGTTCTGGAAGGTGCGCACCACGCCTTTGAGGGCGATCTTGTGGCCCGGCAGGCCGTGAATCGGCTCGCCGTCCAGCAGGATGCTGCCGCCCGATGGCTGGTAGAAACCGGTCAGGCAGTTGAACACGGTGGTCTTGCCCGCGCCGTTCGGCCCGATCAGTGCCACCACCTGTTTTTCCTTCACGGTCAGGGCCACGCCGTTGACCGCCAGCAGGCCGCCGAAGCGCATGCTCAGATTTTCGACTTTCAGGATCTCGCGGCTCATTTGCGCAGCTCCATGTGAGGACGTTGCATGGGCAGCAGACCTTGAGGTCGCCAGATCATCATCAGCACCATCAGGGCGCCGAACATCAACATGCGGTACTCACTGAACTCACGCATCATTTCCGGCAACAGGATCATCACCACGGCCGCGAGAATCACGCCCAGCTGCGAGCCCATGCCACCCAGCACCACGATGGCGAGGATGATCGCCGACTCGATGAAGGTGAACGATTCCGGCGTTACCAGACCCTGACGGGCGGCGAAGAAGCTGCCGGCGAAACCGGCAAATGCCGCGCCGAGGGTGAACGCCGAGAGCTTGATCACGGTCGGGTTGAGGCCCAGCGCACGGCAGGCAATTTCGTCTTCACGCAGCGCTTCCCACGCACGGCCGATCGGCATGCGCAGCAGGCGGTTGATCACGAACAGCGCCGCCAGTGCCAGCAACAGAGCAACCAGGTAGAGGAAGATCACCTTGTTGATCGAGTTGTACTGCAGGCCGAAATACTCGTGGAAGGTTTGCATCCCTTCTGCGGCTTTACGTTCGAAGGTCAGGCCGAAGAACGTCGGTTTCTCGATGTTGCTGATACCGTTCGGGCCGCCGGTGATGTCAGTCAGGTTACGCAGGAACAGGCGGATGATTTCCCCGAAGCCCAGGGTCACGATCGCCAGGTAGTCGCCGCGCAGACGTAACACCGGGAAGCCGAGCAGGAAGCCGAACGTCGCCGCCATCAGGCCGGCAATCGGCAGGCAGATCCAGAAGCTCAGGCCGTAGTAGTGCGACAGCAGCGCGTAGCTGTAGGCGCCGACGGCGTAGAAGCCGACGTAACCCAGGTCGAGCAGACCGGCCAGACCGACCACGATGTTCAGGCCGAGGCCGAGCATCACGTAGATCAGGATCAGCGTCGCGATGTCCACCGCGCCACGGGAGCCGAAGAACGGCCACACCAGCGCACCGATGATCAGCGCGATGATGAAGTAGCGTTGGGTGGTCGGCAGGGTCAGGAAGTTGCTGGCCTTGGCCGGAATCAGCGGCATGCCCGGCGACGAGCGCCACGCCTTGCTGATCTGCTGGTTGAACAGCACCCGCAGGAACATCAGCACCGAGCAGATGGCGATGGTCGCCAGAATGGCCGGGCTGGTGTTGTGCACTTCCAGGTTGATGCCGACGATGGTCAGTTTCAGACCCAGTACCGGATAGGCCACGGCCCAGACCAGCAAGGCACTGAACAGCGCCTGTTTAAGATTCCTAGTCATACTTTCTCAACCTCCGGACGGCCCAGAATGCCGGTCGGACGGAACAACAGCACCAGAACCAACAAGCCGAAAGCCACGACATCCTTGTACTGGTCGCCGAAGATATCGGCGCCAAAGGCTTCCGCCACCCCGAGCACCAGCCCGCCGAGCATGGCGCCGGGGATGCTGCCGATCCCGCCCAGTACCGCGGCGGTGAAGGCCTTGAGGCCGACGAGGAAACCGGCGTTCGGGTTGATCACGCCGTATTGCATGCTCAGCAGCACGGCCGCGACGGCCGCCAGCGCAGCACCGATGACGAAGGTCAGGGCGATGATGTTGTTGGTGTTGATGCCCAGCAGGTTGGCCATCTTGATGTCTTCGGCGCAGGCGCGGCAGGCGCGGCCCAGGCGAGAGCGGGAGATGAACAGCGTGAGGCCGAGCATGGCGATCAGGGTCACCACGAACACCACGATTTGCATGTAGGAAATCAGCACTTCATGTGCGCCACCTGGGCCGAAGGCGAAGTTGCCCGGAATCAGGTTGGGGATTGCTTTGTCCTTGGAGTCTTGCGCCAGCAGAACCGTGTTCTGCAGGAAGATCGACATACCGATCGCGGAAATCAGCGGGATCAGACGGTTGCTGCCGCGCAACGGGCGGTAGGCAATGCGTTCGATGCTGTATCCGTAGGAACTGGTGACGACGATGCTGGCGATGAACGCCACGGTCATCAACAGCGGGACGTTTTCGAGTCCCATCATGGTCAGCCCGGCGATGGCGATGAACGCCACGTAGGAACCGATCATGTACACCTCGCCGTGGGCGAAGTTGATCATTCCAATGATGCCGTAGACCATCGTGTAGCCGATGGCGATCAGGGCATACATGCTGCCAACGTTCAAGCCGTTAACCAGCTGTTGGAAGAAGTGATAGATGTCAGGCATTACAGCGCTCCTAAAAACCTGATACGCATTTCACTGGTGGAGTCATTTTCCCGCCCGGTCCCGTGGATCTTTATCCACTTCGAATCCGGGTTTTGCCAGCGAACCGCTGATGACGGTTTTGAGATTTTCAGGTGGGGAGACTGGCGGATCACGCCAGCGCGGCCCAATACATTCGTAAAACAAAGCCCACGGCACGCCGTGGGCTTTATTGGCAGTCAGTCAGGCAGGGCCTTACTGAGGCGACACTTCGGTTTTAGGTTTGCCTTCGTGCCATTCGTAAACCACGAATTTGAAGTCCTTCAGGTCGCCCTTGTCGTCGAAGCTCAGGTCACCGGTAGGCGTCTTGAAGGTGCCTTTGTGGATGGCTTCAGCCACCTTGGCAGCATCTTCGGACTTGGCAGCCTTGATACCTTCGGCAATTACTTCAACTGCCGAGTAGGACGGGAACACGAACGGACCGCTCGGGTCTTCTTTCTTGGCCTTGAATGCATCGGCCAGGGCCACGTTGGCCGGATCCTGGTCGAAGGATTTCGGCAGGGTCACCAGCAGGCCTTCGGCAGCGCTCTTGGCGATCTGGGTGATCGAGTCGTTACCCACGCCTTCCGGACCCATGAACTTGGCTTTCAGGCCTTTTTCCTGGGCTTGACGCAGGATCAGACCCAGCTCCGGGTGGTAGCCGCCGTAGTAGACGAAGTCGACGTTGGCTTGCTTGAGCTTGGCGATGATCGCGGAGAAGTCTTTGTCGCCGGCGTTGATGCCTTCGAACACGGCAACCTTGGTGCCTTTCTTCTCGAGAGTGGATTTGACGGCGGTGGCGATGCCTTCACCGTACTGCTGCTTGTCGTGCAGCACGCCGACGATTTTCGGCTTCACGTGATCGGCGATGTAGTTACCGGCGGCAGGGCCCTGGGCGCTGTCCAGACCGATGGTACGGAAGATCATTTTGTAACCACGAGCGGTGATGTCCGGGCTGGTGGCAGCCGGGGTGATCATGATCACGCCTTCGTCTTCGTAGATGTCCGAAGCAGGCTGGGTGGAGCTGGAGCACAGGTGACCGACCACGAACTTGACGCCGTCGTTGACGACCTTGTTCGCAACCGCTACCGCTTGTTTCGGATCGCAAGCGTCATCGTATTCAACGGCTTCGAGCTTCTTGCCGTCGACGCCGCCTTTGGCGTTGATCTGTTCGATGGCCATTTTCGCGCCACTGAACTGCATGTCGCCGTACTGGGCTACTGGACCGGTTTTAGGGCCGGCGATACCGATCTTGATGGTGTCAGCTGCGAACGAATGGCTGGCAACCCCGGCCAGAACCATAGCGGCAAACAGTTTGGAAATCTGCTTAGTAGCCTTAGTCATAGTGCTCCACTCTTACTGTTGTATTTTTTTAGAGTCCTGACGCCGTAGCAGCAGAACCGGGACAGATATCTAGGCGATACCCTCCGGAAAAGCCCCCGGCAACTGTACCGGTACAGTGTAGAGCGCCGGTTGTTGGCCTGGGAAGCTGGCGCCAGGGGGCAAAACCTGAGGGTGTCGCTTAAATGAAAGAAAAAGACAGAATTGCGGCGGGACGTTCAGAGGGCTTATACCCCAATCATCAGCATTCCTTGGCGTTCCTGCTCTTTTCGTTCGGTACGGCCTTTTGCAACCGGGTTTTTCTGCCGGACCACCGACGTTATCATTCGCGCCGATTTCTTTTCCGGACAGTCCCATGAATCAAGAACCTAGCACCCTCTATGCCAAGCTGCTTGGTGAAACCGCATCTATTGCCTGGAAAGAGCTGGAGCGCTTCTACGCCCAAGGTGCCCTATTGTGGGTCGACGCCAGCCTGGATTTGATCGCGGTCGCCGAGGCCGTGGCGTCGGATCAGGGCGAGAAAGTCGCTGCCTGGCTGGCCGAAGACAAGGTCGCCAAGCTGTCTGAAACGCGGGCGCTGGATATTTTCGAGCGCGATCCCGAGATGTGGGCGGTGGTGGTCCGGCCGTGGATCCTGGTCCAGGAAAGGGCAGCGGCCTGACGGGTTGCACCTTGTTGGTGCGAGTGCCGGCCGGCAAAAAGTGTGTAGCGGAGTAGCGTGATGGCACGTTGCCGTAGAGAAATGCCACAGGCGGGGGTGGCATAACGGTGACGTAAACGTAACGGGCACAGTTTAGTAAGCAGCCTAACGGCTGCTTAATTGTTTCGGGATGTTGGAAAGGCTGAAATTTTCAGTGAATTTCAGGGCCTCATCGCTGGCTTGCCAGCGATGAGGGCGACCCGGTCCCGGATCAGACAGAATAAGACTTGCCGGTATGGTTATTGAGGGAAATAACCTTGGTCTTGCCGATCCGGTGACGGTAGATCTCGCGCAGGTACTTGATCGACTTTTTCACGCAATCGCGCGACAGGCGAATGTCATTGATCGAGACAAACTTCTCTTTGTCGTTGATCAACTCGCGGTACTTCTTCTCGTACATCGGCTTGATCGCGTACCAGTTGGTATCGAGGATCTTCGCCGGGTTTTCGAATTCGTTGAGCAGGTCGTCGATGCGGTCTTCGTCGAACTCTTCCTGAATGATGAAATCGAGGATCGAGTTGTCCAGGGTCTCGTCGAAACGGTACGGGGTCTTGGCGAAGCAACGCTTGATGAATGCCACGATCAGCGTCAGGAAGTCGTCCGACAGGCACGGGCTCTTGGCGATCAGGGTGGTCAGCGACAGGTTGGCCGAGGCGCCGATCACCAGCGCGTAGCGCTTGAGCGTGGTGTTGGGGAACAGGCTGTTGAGGTGGGTCTTCAACCGGTTCAGGTCCATGTACGACAGCTTGTAGTCTTTTGGCAGCGAAACGATCGAGACCACCGACGAGCAGTTCTTGAAGAAGTGCAGGTCGTGCAGCGCAGCCGCGTCGTAGCCGGAGTTCTTGTATTGCTCCAGCGACGCACGATAACGCTTGGATTCGATCGGCAGCAGGCTGATGCCTTCGATGGCCTGGGTCACCTTGTTGAAGTGCGGCAGGTCGATCGAGCGGAAGAACAGGTCGTCGATGTTCAGGCGCTGCGGCTCTTTGTCGAACACCTTGAACTTGTCGCTGCTCGGCGGCGGGGTTTCCGGCACTACCGATTCTGCATAGGCAATCGCCACCGGGCCGGCCAGACTCATGAACAGGTCGTTGGCGTCCAGGCGAATGGTCTCGCCGATGTCGATGCCGGCGCGACGGAAATAGTTCTGGTCGTAGTCGGTCGTGACGGCCTGGGCCGTCAGAATGTTGAAGATCTGCTGCGAAATGTACTGGTTGGCGTGCTTCTCCATCGCATTGACATCAATGTTCTGGATGTTGCCGTCATCGCTCTCTTCGGCATAACGCATGATGTCGTTGGAGATCAGCATCATTGCGTTCCATGGGCGGATACGGCCCATGACGCTGGCTTCGCTGCTGTCTTCGTTGGCGAAGTTGTACGAGAAATCCCATTCTTCCGAGAGGTATTTGCACAGCAGCCGGCCGGCGTTGATGTGCAGCGCCTCGGACATTTCGCTGCGGTGGTCGGAAATGTTCGGCAGCACGCAGATGCCGCTGGTGAAGATCGGTTCGAACACGAAGGAATGACCGCTCTTGCCGTCATGCTCGTCCATCGGCTTGGTGTCGAACGTCTTGTTCATGTACGAGTGCTGCTGGGCCAGGCCGAATTCAGAGGCCATGCCCGAACCGGTACCGCCGCCGGCACTGAAGATCGAGAAATACAGGCGCGACTGGTTGGCCTTGATGCCGCAGCTGTCGATCAGGTACGAGTGGATCATTTTCCAGTCAGGGCTGGAGAAACGCTGGGTGTCCTTGTTCAGGATGATCTTCGCCAGGTACTGGCCGAGGATCGGCGCGTTACCGGCGCCACCGGCGTGGACTTCCGACAAGTCCATGATCTTCATCTTGCTGTAGTCGCGCAGGAAACCGCTTTTTTCGCCCTTGCGCGAGAAACGGATACGCCCGGCAATGTCCTTGTCGAGATCGCCGAGCATCACCAGCGGTTCCACGAGGAACACCGGTTTGGTCGACTTGTTCGGGCCGATCCGCAGGTTCTGCTTGATCCATTGGGCCGGGCTGTAGCCTTTGTCGGAGGCCAGGCGACGGTCAGCCGCGCGATCTTCGTTGTTGAATTCGTTGAGGTAGAACTTGCGCGCGTTGTACACCAGCTCCGCCACGTCGAGGGCGATGTTGGAGCCGCAGCGACCGAGGCCGATCAGGCACACCGACGGGAATTCCTGATCGTTGTGCTGTTCGTTGTCGCCTTCCAGGTGCGGCGGGCGCGGGAACACCAGGTCACGCAGGCCATCGAGGTTGTCGAGGATGCGGTCGGTGTTGGTTTCGGTGAAGTACAGGTATTGCTGGGTGCCCAGCGGGCGCGAAGGTGGCAATGGCTTCATCGGGGCAGGGCTGTTCGCCGCAGGGCTCAGAGTCAGATCGGATACCGCAGTGGCCGGATTGTTTTTAGAAGTCATTGTGCGCCATATACCTGGACTGGTTGGATCAACGACCGCTGTCGTCGAGCCTCACGGAATGGGAATCTCGCGTCTTTTTTCTGCGCGTGCTTTGCCCGTGCGTCAGGGACTTTGCCTGAGTGCCGCGCGGGGGAATCCTTTCCTGATTGATGATGGATCGGCCATTATTCGGCGATCTTTAATCAAAAGGAGGCTAAATGATGTCAACGCGACCTTCGTTGGGGTTTGCCGGAATCGGCCTGATGGGCCTGCCGATGTGCCGCCGTCTGCTGGCCGCCGGTTACCCGCTGACCGTGTGGAACCGCAACCCGGCCAAGTGCGCGCCGCTGGTCGAGGCCGGCGCCCGGCAGGTGGCGACTCCCGCTGAACTCTGTGAACAGGCTGACGTGGTGATGCTGTGCCTGGCGGACACAGCGGTGGTGCGCGAGGTGGTGTTCGGCCCGGCCGGCGTGGCTGAAGGGGCGAAACCCGGTCAGTTGCTGGTGGATTTTTCCAGCCTCGAACCGACGGCTACCCGTGAAATGGCGGCCGAGCTGGCCGACAAGACAGGCATGGCCTGGCTCGACTCGCCCGTCTCTGGCGGTGTTGTCGGGGCCGAAGCCGGAAGTCTGGCGATCATGGTCGGCGGTGATGCAGCGGATCTTGATCGCGTACGCCCGGTGTTGCTCGCCCTTGGCCAGCGCGTTACGCACATGGGTGGCGTCGGCGCCGGTCAGGTGACCAAGGCCTGCAATCAGATGATCGTCGCCTGCAACGCTTTGGTGATCGCCGAAGTGGTGGCGCTGGCCGAGCAGGCCGGGGTCGATGCCGGTCTGATTGCCGAAGCGCTGGCAGGTGGTTTTGCCGATTCCAAACCGTTGCAGATCCTCGCCCCGCAAATGGCCGAAAGCCGTTTCGAGCCGGTGAAGTGGCACGTGCGCACGCTGCTCAAGGATCTGGATACCGCAGTGAAGTTTTCCCGGGAAACCGGCTCGGCCACGCCGATCAGCGGATTGGCCGCACAACTGATGCGCCTGCATGGGGCACAAGGCTTTTTGCAGAAGGATCCAGCGACACTGGTGCAAATGTACCGCGCGCCAGACTCAGCGGATTGACCGTGTGCGCGTGTTTGCGCTGGTTGATTTCCTCCAGCACCGGGCGCAGTTCGGCCAGTGGCACCGGGCGGCTGAGCAGGTAACCCTGAATGAAGTCGCAGCCCGAGCGCTCCAGGAATTCGTATTGCTCCAGGCTTTCGACGCCTTCGGTGACCACCTGCAAGTGCAGGGTATGCGCCATGACGATGATCGCCTGGACGATCTCCATGTCGGCGCTGGCCTTGGGAATATCGAGGATGAACGAGCGGTCGACCTTCAGGGTGTTGAGCGGCAGGCGCTTGAGATAAGCCAGCGACGAATAGCCGGTGCCGAAGTCGTCGATCGACAGTGACACGCCGAGGGCGCGGATCTGCCGCAATAACACCAGCGTGTTGGCGATGTTGCCCATCAAGGCGTTTTCGGTGACTTCCAGTTCCAGCCGTTCCGGGGCGACCCCCGCGCTGCGCAAGGCGTGCTCGATTTCATTGGCCAGTTCCTCCCGGGCCAGATTCAGCGGTGAGCAGTTCCAGGCGATCTTCAAGTCTTCGCAACCATGGCGCGACAGTTCACCGAGGTCTTCACAAGCCTTGCGCAGAACCCAGTTGTCGAGCTCGGCAATCAGCCCGTTGTTTTCGGCGATGGCGATGAATCGATCCGGGGTGAGCAGGCCGTGCACCGGGTGCTGCCAGCGGATCAGCGCTTCGAGCTTGGTGACCTTGCCGGTCTTGAGTTCGAAGATCGGCTGGTAATACAGCAGCAGACCGTTCTCCTGACGCAGGGCATGGCGCAGTTCCTCTTCCAGTTGCAGTTCGAGGCTGGCGCGATTCTTCAGGTTGGAATCGAAGAAGTGTACGCCGTTGCGCCCGGCGCCCTTGGACTGGTACAGCGCCAGATCCGCATGCTTGAGCAGTTCATCGCAGGTGGACCCGTCTTCGGGAAACAGGCTGATGCCGATGCTGGTGGTCATCACCATGCGTCGTCCGGCGAGTTCAATCGGCTCTTTCATCTTGAGCATGATGCGCTGGGCCAGGTTGCGCGCTTCCTCGCGGTCGCGCAGACCGATGAGGATGCAGAACTCGTCGCCGCCGAACCGCGCGACCACGTCTTCATGGCTGCGCACCGAACCCTTGATGTGCTGGGCGATAACCTTGAGCAGTTCGTCGCCGGCGTCATGGCCGAGGCTGTCGTTGATGCGTTTGAAGTGGTCGATGTCGAGAAACATCACCGCGAGCATCCCGCCTTCGCTGGATTTCTGGCTGAGTTTTTCAGCGAAGATCTGATTGAAGCCGCGCCGGTTGATCAGATTGGTCAGGGCGTCGTAATTGGCCACGTGTTGCAGCGACATGCGCGCCTGATCGAGCTGGCTGAGCAGGGCGTTGACCCGGCGCAGATCGTGCTCCTTGTTCTGCAGCTTCTTGTCGGCCAATGCGGCGCTGATGGCGCTGCCGAGAATCAGCAATGTGATCAGCGCAACAGTCAGGCCCAGTTGCAGGTGACTGGTTTGCGACGCCAATGTCGGCGATTGCCCCTCGGGCAGCACCAGTTGCAGCGCCGCCATGCCGGTGAAATGCATGCTGAGGATGCCCGCACCGAGAATCAGCGCCGCCACGTACTTGAGCATCTGGATGTGCAGGCCGCTGCCTTCGCGCAAATAACCGGCCACCCACAGCGCGGCGAAGCTGGCGCCGATGGCGATCACGATCGATGACACGAACAGGATGGGCTCGTAGTAAGCCGTGGCGGCGGATTCGATGGCGGCCATGCCGACGTAGTGCATGCCGGCGATGCCCAGGCCGATGACGATAGCGGTCTTGAGGTATTGCAGCAGGCTCGGCTGTGGATGGCTGAGGGTGTGCATGGCCAGCCAGGACGCCAGTAACGCGATCACCAGGGAAAACAGGGTCACGGGCAGGTCGTACTGGATGTCGATCGGCGCCTGAAACGCCAGCATGCTGATGAAGTGCATGGCCCAGATGCCGCCGGCCAGGCAGGTTGCGCCGATCCAGCGCCACAGGCGTTGCGAACCGGGCTCTTCAGCGTGGACGACCCGCTCGGCCATGTCTAGGGTGGCGAAACTCGCGGCGCAGGCGACCAGGTAAGCCACCAGCACCAACAGGGGATTGTGAGTGCAATTGAGGATGACCTGCCCGCTCTCCGGCTGCTCGGCAACAAATTGCAAACCAAGCCACTCCATAGCATGCCCCGTCTCTGAGTACGTCCTTACTGCGTCATCAACGCAGGCGAATGTTTGCAGTATAGAGGCGGTTTTTGGCGTGCAAGCGGTAGTGGCACATTGGCGCTAATGATTTTGGCATGAGCGTCATAGCGTTTGGCGCTAAGCGTTGAAACGCCTGAACTCAGGCGACTTCGTTCCAGTGCGGTTGCAGCGGCGGCAGGCCGAAACGGGCACGCGCCTTGTCGCAGTCGGTGTTCTGTTCGCCGTTTTCCCACGACGCTTCGAACTCGCGGCAGGGGCTGGAACGCTTGTCGTAGATCGTGCAAGCCACCGACTTTCCGACTTCGCCCTCCAACGCAGTGCAGCGCGGTGCCTTGCGGTCGGTGCCGATCATCGCGACCCGGCTGGGCGTGATCTGGGTGACCAGTTCATCGGGTACGGTCCCGCCGGAGGATGCACATTCACCCCAGAAAAAAGAAACACGAAAATGGGAACAGCAGGCACCGCAATTCAGACACGGACTGACTTCGGACATGGGCGGGGGTATCAAAGGGATTGATCGGCAGGATCCGGACGGATCCGGCGGCCATTCTAGGCTTTGCCACGGCGTTGGGAAGGGGGGCGAGAAAGTATTTTTTCATTGCCGAATTTTTCCGCAAAACCCCCGGTTTTAGGGGGATTCGAAGCATTTCAAGGGCTTACGTTTCGTTACACGGCCATGGCCCGTCATCAGGCTGACGAATGATCACAGACAGCCCCGACGAGCGTGACTAGATTGCAGGTTCCGGGCTCGGATGCGTTGGCAGTGAAGCCCTAATAACAATAAAGAGACGGACCCATGCAGAACTCGACCCAAGCGGCGAATGCCTGGCGCATTCTGTTCCTGCTGTTCCTCGCCAACCTGTTCAACTTCTTCGATCGCACCATCCCGGCGATCATCATCGAACCGATCCGCATGGAATGGCACCTCAGCGACTTTCAGCTGGGGATTGTCGGCACTGCGTTCACCATCGTTTATGCCATTGCCGGCCTGCCGCTGGGGCGCATGGCCGACACCGGTTCGCGCAGCAAGCTGATGGGCTGGGGCCTGGCGACCTGGAGCGCGCTGACGGCGGTCAACGGTCTGGTCGGCAGTTTCTGGAGTTTCCTGCTGGTGCGCATGGGCATCGGCATCGGTGAAGCGAGTTACGCACCCGCCGCCAACTCGCTGATCGGCGACCTGTTCCCCGCTCACCGCCGGGCCCGGGCCATGGGCATTTTCATGCTCGGCCTGCCGTTGGGGCTGCTGCTGGCCTTCTTCACCATCGGCTGGATGGTCAAGGCGTTCGACAGCTGGCGCGCGCCGTTCTTCATCGCCGCCGTACCGGGGCTGCTGCTGGCGGTGTTCATGTTCTTCATCAAGGAACCCAAACGTGGCGCGGCGGAAACCGTGCAGGTGTCGCAGGAGAAAGTCGACAAGCCGATCCGCCGGATTCTCGCCGTGCCGACCTTCCTGTGGCTGGTGATGGCCGGGCTGTGCTTCAACTTTGCGACCTACGCCTGCAATTCTTTTCTGGTGCCGATGCTCCAGCGTTACTTCCTGATGCCGTTGCAGGAAGCGGCAGTGGCGACCGGGGTGATCGTCGGTGTAACCGGGTTGATCGGCCTGACCCTCGGCGGCTGGATCGCCGACAAGATTCACCAGCGGGTGGCCAACGGCCGACTGCTGTTTGCCGCGTTCAGTCTGATCATCTCCACCCTTTGTACGGCGTGGGCGCTGCATGCCGGGCGCATCGAGATCGGGGTGTTTGTCGCGGTGTTCAGCGTCGGCTGGCTGTTCGCCTACAACTTCTACACCTGTGTGTACACGGCGATTCAAGACGTGGTCGAACCACGCCTGCGAGCCACGGCGATGGCGCTGTTCTTTGCCGGGTTGTATTTGCTCGGTGGCGGTCTGGGGCCGGTGGTGGTCGGCGGTTTGTCGGATCACTTCGCGAAATCGGCGATGGTCTCGGCAGGCGCCGAGCAGATGACCGAGGCGTTCAAGGCCGTCGGCCTGCATGATGCGATGTACCTGATCCCGGTGGCGTTGTTCCTGACCATGGTGTTCCTGTTCCTCGCGGCACGCTGTTTTGTGCGGGATGCGAAGCGGATGAAGGAGGGGCTGGTGGCGGTGGTTGAGCCGCAGAGTCAGGCCGTTACCGCTTGATGACCTGCATCGCCTGATCGTTCCCACGCTCCGCGTGGGAACGCAGCCCGGGACGCTCTGCGTCCCATTCGAGAGCTGGAACGCGGAGCGTCCCTTGAGGCATTCCCACGCGGAGCGTGGGAACGATCGGCGGGGGGACAGGCAAACAAAAAGGCCCGCATCGCTGCGGGCCTTTTCGTTTTTGGCGATGGAGCAGGGCGGTTTAGCCCGCCACCAGCACCCGGATCGCTTCCAGTCGCAGTGCTGCCTTGTCGAGCATCGCCAGACCTTGTTCGCGCTGCTTGCGCAGTGCGTCCAGTTCGCTGTCGCGTACAGTCGGGTTGACCGCCTGCAATGCGGTCAGGCGTGCAAGTTCTTCGTCGGTGTCGGCTGCCAGACGGCGGCGGGCCTCGGCCACGCGCTCGGCGTGGCGCGGGGTGACCTTGTCTTCACCGGCGTTGATCCGTGGCGTCAGCTGATCGCGCTGGGCCTGGATGAACTTGTTGGCGCTGGCGCGCGGCACGCTTTCCAGTTGATCGTTCAGGGTTTCGAACGCCACGCGCGACGACAGGTCGTTGCCGTTGGCATCGAGCAGGCAGCGCAGGGCGGCCGGCGGCAGGTAACGGCCCAGTTGCAGCGAACGCGGGGCAACCACTTCGCTGACGTAGAGCAATTCCAGCAGCACCGTGCCTGGCTTGAGCGCCTTGTTCTTGATCAGCGCGACGGCGGTGTTGCCCATCGACCCGGACAGCACCAGATCCATGCCGCCCTGCACCATCGGGTGTTCCCAGGTGATGAACTGCATGTCCTCGCGCGACAGCGCCTGGTTGCGGTCGTAGGTGATGGTCACGCCTTCGTCGTCGCCCAGCGGGAAGCTGGCGTCGAGCATCTTCTCGCTCGGTTTGAGGATCAGGGCGTTTTCCGAATGGTCTTCGCTGTCGATGCCGAACGCGTCGAACAGGGTTTCCATGTAGATCGGCAGGGCGAACTGATCGTCCTGTTCGAGGATGGCCTCGACCAGCGCCTCACCTTCGCCGGCGCCGCCGGAGTTGAGCTCCAGCAGACGGTCGCGACCGGTGTGCAGCTCGGCTTCCAGACGTTCGCGCTCGGTGCGCGCCTCGTCGATCAGCGCTTGCCACTCGCCGTCGTCGGCTTCTTCGAGCAGCGGCAGCAGGCGCGGGCCGAACTGATGCTGCAAGGCGTTGCCGGTCGGGCAGGTGTTAAGGAACGCGTTCAGGGCTTCGTGGTACCACTGGAACAGGCGCTCTTGCGGGCTGGTTTCCAGGTACGGCACGTGCAGTTCGATGATGTGCTTCTGGCCGATCCGGTCGAGACGACCGATCCGCTGCTCCAGCAGGTCCGGGTGCGACGGCAGATCGAACAGCACCAGATGGTGGGCGAACTGGAAGTTGCGACCTTCACTGCCGATTTCCGAGCAGATCAGCACCTGCGCGCCGAACTCTTCGTCGGCGAAGTAGGCGGCGGCGCGGTCACGCTCGAGGATGTTCATGCCTTCGTGGAACACCGTGGCCGGGATGCCGGAGCGCACGCGCAGGGCGTCTTCCAGGTCCATCGCGGTTTCGGCGTGGGCGCAGATCACCAGCACTTTGGTGCGCTTGAGCATTTTCAGCTGGTCGATCAGCCACTCGACGCGCGGGTCGAATTTCCACCAGCGTTCTTCTTCGCTGGCGTCCGGCTGGGCCTGGAAGCTGACTTCCGGGTACAGCTCGGCGTGTTCGCCCAGGGGCAGTTCGAGGTATTCGTCCGGGCACGGCAGCGGGTACGGGTGCAGTTTGCGCTCCGGGAAACCCTGCACGGCGGCGCGGGTGTTACGGAACAGCACACGGCCGGTGCCGTGGCGGTCGAGCAGTTCACGCACGAGGCGGGCGCTGGCTTCGGTGTCGCCATCGTTGACGGCGGTGAGCAGGGCTTCACCTTCATTGCCGAGGAAACCGTGGATGGTCTTGTGCGCGGCCGGCGACAGGCGACCCTTGTCCAGCAGCTCCTGAACGGCTTCGGCCACCGGGCGATAGTTTTCGCTCTCGGCGCGGAAGGCGGCCAGGTCATGGAAACGGTTCGGGTCGAGCAGGCGCAGGCGGGCGAAGTGGCTGTCCTGACCGAGTTGTTCGGGGGTGGCGGTGAGCAGCAGCACGCCGGGAATGACTTCGGCCAGCTGTTCAACCAGCGAGTATTCCGGGCTGACTTTGTCTTCGTGCCAGACCAGGTGGTGGGCTTCGTCGACCACCATCAGGTCCCAACCGGCAGCGAACAGGGCGTCCTGGGCCTTTTCATCGTCGACCAGCCACTCCAGCGCCACGAGGGCCAGCTGGGTGTCTTCGAACGGATTGGTGGCATCGCTTTCGATGAAGCGTTCTTCGTCGAACAGCGCGACCTGCAGGTTGAAACGGCGGCGCATTTCCACCAGCCATTGGTGCTGGAGGTTTTCCGGTACGAGGATCAGCACGCGGTTGGCGCGGCCCGACAGCAGCTGGCGATGGATCACGAGACCGGCTTCGATGGTCTTGCCCAGACCCACTTCGTCCGCCAGCAATACGCGCGGCGCGATGCGGTCGGCTACTTCACGGGCAATGTGCAACTGGTGGGCGATCGGTTGTGCGCGCACGCCGCCCAGGCCCCAGAGCGAAGACTGCAACTGGCGGCTGGTGTGTTCCAGGGTGTGATAGCGCAGGGAGAACCAGGCCAGCGGGTCGATCTGGCCGGCGAACAGACGGTCGCTGGCCAGACGGAACTGAATGAAGTTCGACAGCTGGGTTTCCGGCAGGGTGACCGCTTCGTTTTGCGCGTTGAGGCCGTGATAGACCATCAGGCCGTCGACGTCGTCGACTTGCTGGACAGTCATCTTCCAGCCTTCGAAGTGAGTGATCGAGTCGCCGGGCGAGAACCGCACGCGGGTGAGGGGCGCATTCCGTAGCGCGTACTGGCGAGTCTCGCCAGTGGCCGGGTAAAGCACGGTCAACAAGCGGCCGTCCTGTGCCAGAACGGTGCCTAAACCAAGCTCTGCTTCGCTGTCACTGATCCAGCGTTGCCCCGGTTGATACTGCTGCGCCATGCTGCCTGACTCCCACCTTGAAAAAGCGGGCTATCTTAACGGAATGAGGGCCCGAGGCCAAAGGATAAGGAGCCTCGGCCCGGCTTTTAACCGCAATCGGCCAATTGCAGGGAAGATTAGGTCATGCATCGGTTTTACGGGATGTTGCGGCACCCTTGAGTGCCAAACCGGTCACAAGTTTGCGACCGATGGCTCAAGGCACCCCTGGCGCCGCCGATAACCTGCTGACAGGAGACCCTCATATGCTGCCACCGATGCTCCCCCTGAGCGCCGTGCCGATCACCTCCCAGCAGGATCCGATCCGCCAGCGACCGGATATTCCCCCTGTGGTGCCGGTGCAGGAAAGCTCCAACGAAAGCACCATCGACCTGCAAAAACGCGACCCGGAAGAGGACGGCTATCTGCTGCGCGAAGAGCAGCGCCGCCAGCAGGAACGTGATCGCCGGCGCCGTGAAGCCGACGACGACCCCGAAGCGCACCTCGCCGTGCCCGGCACCGAACTGAATGCCGACAACACCGTGCCGGTGGCGCCGTTGATGGAGGATCAGCCGCGTCAGGGGCTTTGGGTCGATATCGAAATCTGAGGCCGGGCGGCCAGTTCCGTCAGGTTTTCCAGCAACACGTCGATCTCTTCTTGCGTGTTCAAGTAGCTCACCGCCACCCGCGCAATATTCGTCAGCCTGCGCGCCTGCATGTCCAGCGGCGTGTAGGCCACGCCATTGGCGCCGATGTTGATTCGCCGTTCGGCCAACGTCTGCTTGAGCGCCACGCTGTCCCAGCCTTCAAGCGTGAAGGCGATCAGCCCGGATCGTTGATTGGCCGCTCCGAGATCCCGCAGCGTCAGGCCGGGAATCGCCTTCAGGCGTTGGCGCAATCCGTTGCTCAATTGTTCGATGCGCTGGCGGACGGGGATCGCGCCGAGGCGGTTGTACTCCTCCAGTGCATTGGCCAGCCCGGCCAGCAGCGCCAGTGACACTTCACTGGTTTCAAAGCGGCGCGCGTCGTCGCGCAGGGTAAAGCGCTTGCCGTCCCATGGCGCCGACAACACATCGCGTTGCACGGGGAGCAGCCGTTGCAAAAAATGCGGCCGGATGTACATCAGCGCCGTGCCGCGCGGCCCGCGCAGGAACTTGCGACCCGCACCCTTGAGCACATCGCACTGTAAGGCCTGAACATCGCAGGGCAACTGCCCCAGCGCCTGACCGGCGTCGATGAAATAAGGAATGCCGTGGCGCCGCGCCACGCTGCCGATCTGCGCGGCGGGGTTGATCAGGCCACCGTTGGCCGGCAGCCAGGTCAGGGCGATCAGGCGTACCTGGCCGTCGATCATCTGCGCCAGGGCTTGCGGGTCGACCGCGCCGTGGGCGTCACAAGGAATCACTTCGAGCCGCGCGCCGGCCTTCACCGCTTCGGCCATGCACGCCAGGTTGCCGGCCCATTCATGGCGACCCACCAGAATCCGCTCGCCGAGCTGCCACGGCCCCAGTGCGTTGAACGCCTGACTCCAGGCTGCCGAGCCGCTGCTGGCGAAGGCAATGTCCTCGGGCTGGGCGTTGAGCAGGGCGGCGGCCGCGTTGCGCGCGCGTGCCTGTACCCGGTTGTCTGCCGCTTCCATCGGCCCGCCGAGTGCTTCGTGTTGCAACTGTTCGATCACTGCATCGAGGGTGGCTTGGCTCGGCAACGAGGCGCCGGCGTGGTTGAAGTGGATCACCTGAGCGCAGCCGGGCGTGGCGGCGCGCAGGCGCGAGAGGTCGTCGAGGTTCACGGCTTGAGCTCGAAGATCGCGTCGATTTCCACCGCGACGCCGGCCGGCAGACTCGACACGCCGACTGCGGTGCGCACGTGCCGGCCCTTGTCGCCGAGGGCGTTGACCAGCAGGTTCGACGCGCCGTTGGCGACAAAGCCCTGAGCTTTGAATTCCGGTGTGGCGGCCACGAAAACTCCGAGGCGCAGGATGCGCACCAGTTTCGACAGGTCATCGCCCAGTGCATGGCTCAACTGGGCGAGCAGGCCCAGGGCAGCCAGTTCAGCGGCGTTGGCCCCTTCTTCGTCGGAGATCGCTTCGCCCAGTCGCCCGATGAACGCAGGTTTGCCGTCGAGCAATGGAATCTGCCCGGAGATGAACAACTGATTCTGACTGACCACATGGTTGACGTAATTGGCGATCGGCTGGCTCGGTTCGGGCAGGCGCAGGCCGAGTTGTTGCACGCGTTGGCTGAGGGAATCGGTCATGGGAAGTCCTCCTGAGTGAGGGCTTCAGCATGTTGGTGAGAGCGAAGGGCGACAAACGGATAGATTTAATCCGACGCATCCAAAAAACTCATGCGTTCGCGGTTTCCTCCAACCACTGGCAGAAACTGTGCGCCGCCGATGTGGGCGGGCGTTGCGGGGTGACCAGCCAATAACCGATCTCGCCGAGCATCGGCGGCGTGTCGAAGGCCGGCACCAGCGCGCCTTCCTTGATCCGCCGTTCGATCATTCGCTGGCGACCCATGGCAATGCCCTGACCGGCGACGGCCGCTTCGACGACGATGTTGTAGTCGTGCAGCATGACGCCGGGCACATGAGCCAGATCGATGCCGCTGTGTTGCTGCCAGTCGATCCATTCGAACGGCTGGTGCGACTTGGCCATCAGCAAGGGCCCGTTGTTCACGCCTTTGGCCTTGAAGGCCGGGCTGCAGACTGGCGTCAGGGTTTCAGCCATGAACCGGCGGGCCTGGACTTTCGGCCAGCCGCCCTTGCCGTAGCGGATCGCCAGATCCACCTCGCCGGCATCGACGTCGGCCAGTTGCACGGCGGGCAGCAGTTCGACATGGATGTTCGGGTATTTCGCGTTGAAGTCTGCCAGACGCGGTGCCAGCCACAGAGTTGCGAAAGAGGCGAGCAGACCGATGCGCAGGGTGGTGGGGCGTTCGCCGCGCAGGTCGTGGGTGGCGGCGGCAATTGCGGCGAGGGCCGGCTGGATTTGCCGGTAATACTGTTCGCCGGCAGGTGTCAGATCGATCGCCCGGGTGCGGCGCACGAACAGTCGCTGATCGAGGAATTTTTCGAGTTTGTGCACCTGATGGCTGATCGCGCTTTGGGTCACCGACAGCTCATCGGCAGCCTTGATGAAACTCAAATGGCGGGCCACGGCCTCAAAGGCGCGCAAGGCCATCAGCGGTGGCAGATCCTGATGCAGGGGCACGGCGCAGATCCTTCGGGTTCAGGGCGAGGCGCCGATTGTGCGGGCAAATCCGGTGGGCGGTACATGAATTGTTGTAGAGCGTTTAGGTCAGTGGCTGGTCAGCGCCTGCGTCAGGCCGCATTATTGGCGCAGTCCTGTCGGTGATCCGGCAGTTGTGATTCAGTCCAAGCGATGCACCGAACGCCATGAGCCAAGACGACAAGCTGATTGACCTCAACACCGAACGCGCCAAGCGGGTTCATGACCTCAACGAGAAGCGCCTGAATGAAGTTCGCCAGGCTTTCGAGCAGGCCATGCCTTTGGGTAAGCCGAAGAAAAAGCCGAAAAACAAACCGAAAAAGCGTTGATCTCCCCTGCATCCGTTGATGCAGGTCAGTTATTTCCCTTCCTTTCCTCCCCATGGTGACCGGCATTGATCCCGGTCAATTCCTGCGCCTGCCTGATTGGTTAACTTAGTTCCATCGCAGCAGAGCAGGGGCCAGGAGGCCAGTCATGTTTTTCGATAACGTGGTGTTTGCCGGGGTCCTGACTGTGGGGCTGATGGTTCTGTTTTTTGCAGGGTTTGGATTTTTTATCTGGAAGGATGCGAACAAGCGCAAGAAGCCTTGATTCTTCCGGGTTTGATGAGCACGCAAGGCATTTTGGGCAACTTCGGTTGCCCTTTTTTTTGTGTCTTGGCGGCCTTTGGGCCGACCATGCTCTTGGGTTTTTGGGTGAATATCCATTTCTCCGGGGGGTGCGGCTGGCGGTTCCGCTCTTACAGCGGCTCACTTTTTCAAACGCCAAAAAGTAAGCAAAAGGCTTGGCCCCTGCGTTCGGCGCCTCGCTTTGGCTCGGCGTTCCTTCGTTCCGGGATTCATCCGGGGGCATCGCCTACGGTTTGCTTCGCTGCACCTCCTCTCGATGCATGCGGCTTCGCCGCACGGTCGCTGCGCTCCCACCCCCGGATAAATCCCTCCACTCAGCCTTCCGATGGGGCTGGCACGTCAAAAGCTGTACTCGAGCTAACGCTCATCGTGTTGAGTGGTGGGAAGCCAAGGCAAAGGCAGGCTTTAGATGTTTGCTTTTTAAGACCTGAGTACACCTCGGTATCTCACGTCGGCGTACCTCTCCCAAACAACTCGGTCAGTCCCCTCTCCCTACGGGCGGTCCGACGTTTCGGGAGGGTTAGGGTGAGGGCGCTCTTGATCTTCAGCCCCTCTTTACCGCGCCCAACAAAAAAGGCGTGATCCTTTCGAATCACGCCTTCTTCACTGCAGCGATCTATCAGCTACCCAGCGCCTTCGACGCCAGCCAGAACAGGCCGGCCGACAGGGCCACGGTGGCTGGCAGGGTCAGGATCCAGGCCAGCAGGATGGTTTTCACTGTGCCGCCTTGCAGGCCGCTTTTGTTGGCGACCATGGTGCCGGCCACGCCCGAGGAGAGGACGTGGGTGGTGGACACCGGCAGGCTGAAGATGTTGGCCAGGCCGATCAGGCTGGCGGTGGTGATCTGGGCCGACATGCCTTGCGAGTAGGTCATGCCTTGTTTGCCGATCTTCTCGCCGATGGTCAGTACCACGCGTTTCCAGCCGACCATGGTGCCCAGGCCCAAGGCCAGGGCGACCGCCAGAATCACCCAGAACGGGGCGTATTCGGTGGTGGTGGTCAGGTCTTTGCGCAGTTTGTCCAGGTCGGCTTTTTCACGCGGCGCCAGGCCTGGCAGTTTGCTGACTTTCTTCGCGGTGTCGTCCAGGCAGAGCAGGTAGCGACGCACTTCGATGCGGCTTTCAGCGGACAGCGAGTGGTAGTCCGCCACACCTTTTAGGGTGTCGAGCAGGGCGGCGATGGTCGGTTCGGTCTGTTGCGGGTTGCAACGGAATTTTTCCGGCAGGTCGCCTTCCACGCTTTTACCCAGGGCCAGGAATTCGCCCAGGGTGTCGGCGTTGCGCTTGTAGAACTGGCTCAGGTGCAGGGTCGCGTCGCGAGTGCGTTCGATCTGGTAAGTGGTGCTGTTCAGGTCGAGTACGAACTGCGCAGGCACGATACCGATCAGTACCAGCATGATCAGGCCGATACCTTTCTGGCCGTCGTTGGAACCGTGCACGAAGCTCACGGCCATGGCCGAGATTACCAGGACCAGGCGGTTCCAGAACGGTGGGTGCTTCTTGTCGTCGATCTTGCGGCGCTGTTCCGGCGTCTTGTGCATCTTCGACAGCGGTCGCCACCATTTCAGGCCGATCAGCACCAGCGCGGCGATCAGGAAGCCGGCCATCGGCGAGAACACCAGCGAGGCGCCGATATCGATCGCTTTCTGCCAGTTGACGCCGTCAGCCAGTGGAATTTCGTTGATCAGGGCGTTGGCCAGGCCGACACCGAGGATCGAACCGATCAGCGTGTGCGAACTGGAGGCCGGGATACCGAAGTACCAGGTGCCCAGGTTCCAGGCGATCGCGGCGGCGAGCAGCGAGAACACCATTGCCAGACCATGGCCGGTGTTCACGTTGATCAACAGTTCTACCGGCAGCAGGTGCACGATGGCATACGCCACGCCAACGCCGCCCAGCAGTACGCCGAGGAAGTTGAACACGCCCGAGAAGAACACCGCCAGGTGAGGCGGCATCGCTTTGGTGTAGATAACAGTGGCTACCGCGTTAGCGGTGTCATGAAATCCATTGATGAACTCGAAGGCGAGGACAAATGTCAGGGCGAGCAGGAGGCTCACAAGCACCCAGGCATCCAGTCCGCTGAATAAATCGATCATGAAGGTTTTCTGACCCGGTCATAAGGGGGCGCGATTATGCCAGAAAAGACTGGAAATCGATCCCCTACCTGCTCATCGGTAAGCGTCTTCGCCAAATTAATTTGTATCAAGGTGCATTACCCAAGCTTTTTACAGGGTTTTGCAAGGTGTTGATTCCATTGATAAAAATGCGAGACGCCGGCGGATTGGCCGGTTGTCGGGAGGGGGCTGAAACTTGTATGAAATATCTGAGAAACGCGTCTGACATGCTCCAGACCTGTGCACTACAGGGGAGTTGGCCGCTGCCCGCGGGTAGCGGGCGCGCAAGGCATCGTCAGTCCACCGTGCTTGTAACCCGGTGAGTACGCTTACCCTTGAAAGTCTCAAAGGAAGGCATCACGGCTCTTCGGCTTTGAGTTCCTCTTCCATTTTTTTCAGTTCTTGCTGGAAGACCTGATCCTGAACGGTAGGGCGTTTTCGCCAGGCTTTGCGTTCTGGTTCGGGCTGGGCGGCGTAGGTGGTGACTTCCCCGCCGTAAACTTCCTTGTAACGTTGTTCCTGGCGCTCAAGTTCCGCGCGCAGTTCGTCTTTCGTCACAGTGCTACCTGTATGAGTTGAGATAAACGTCTGGTGAACGCACTGCAACGAATCATTTAACCGGTTCACCAACAAGCGCTCGCCCGGACAGGCAGCGGTGTTGTCGCGAAGACGGTCAGGACTTCCATGTTGCAGGCGGCTACGGCACCAGATTAAAACTGACGCAGCATCAGTTTCCTGTTTCAGCGAGCGCGCTGGCGGTGCATGAATAATGAGCATCAGGCGCTGGCCGGGGCCGGCAGCGATGGACATCGCGCCAGCGGGTGGCACCGTCGGCAAATAAAAGCGCGGTGTCACTAAGGTGCATTATAGCGGCCGAATCGGGATTGCCTATCTTTGCCAAGTTAAAAACGGTTCTGAATGTGTGATTGTTTTGTGACGTGCAACTTTCATCAATAGTTGCATCGTCGTTGCGCAGTGTTTGATTTCTGGCGCCATTTAGTCGGACAACTAAGGCGCTTAAACCGCACCGGCGTTCCAAGTTCAAATCCGTTCCGCACTGCCTTAACGAGGAGACGAGGGCGATTGCGATTATCGGTCGACGGTTCGATAATCGCCCGGTGTTGGCGGTCTGTCGCTTGTGTATCCGCCAGCGAGCCGCTTGTATAGCCGTTGACCCGAACAAGAAAAAAAGGACCTGACATGAACGATCAAATGCGCAATTCCTTCACCTCGGTAGCGCCGCCGATCGTCGCTTCGCCGGCCAAGCGTATCCAGGCCCTGACCGGTGATCCGGATTTCATGACCTCCTTGGCCCGCGGCCTGGCGGTGGTGCAGGCGTTTCAGGAGCGCAAGCGCCACCTGACCATCGCCCAGATCAGCCATCGCACGGAAATTCCCCGCGCCGCCGTGCGCCGTTGCCTGCACACGCTGATCAAGCTCGGCTACGCCACCACCGACGGGCGCACTTATTCGCTTCTGCCCAAAGTGCTGACTCTCGGTCACGCCTATCTGTCTTCGACGCCGCTGGCGGTCTCGGCCCAGCCGTACCTCGACCGCATGAGCGAGCAACTGCACGAGGCCTGCAACATGGCCACGCTGGAAGGCGACGACATTCTCTACATCGCCCGTTCGGCCACCACTCAGCGTCTGATTTCGGTGGACCTCTCGGTGGGCGGGCGTTTGCCGGCGTACTGCACGTCCATGGGGCGGATTCTGCTGGCGGCGCTGGACGACACCTCGCTGCGCGAATACCTCGACCACGCCGAATTGGTGGCCAAGACCAGCCGCACGATTCACACCCGTGACGCCTTGCTCGAATGCCTGCAGGAAGTGCGGCAGCAGGGCTGGTGCATCGTCGATCAGGAACTGGAGCAGGGCCTGCGTTCGATTGCCGTGCCGGTCTACGACGCTTCCGGCCAGGTAGTGGCCGCGCTCAACGTCAGCACCCACGCCGGTCGCGTCAGCCGCACCGAGCTGGAGCAGCGCTTTCTGCCGGGTCTGTTGAGCGCCAGCCGCGACCTCAGTGCGCAATTGTTTGCCTGATGAAGCTGTTCGATAAACGCACAGAGTTGCGTTTATCGAATTGACGCTAAAACCCCCGGATCATTAATGTCGCGGCAGCGTCATCCGGCGCGAATGTGAATGAGCCCGCCGGATTGTCGACTCTCATAATAATGACAAGAGGCAACTTCCCATGCGCACGTTCCCCGACTGTCGCCGCTCCCGTTCCTTTTGCCGGTATTAGCGCAACGCCTGATTTCTTCCTTATATAGTTGTGACCGTGCCGCTCTCTGGCCGGCCGCCGTTCGACTGCGTTTTCTTGCGTGGAATAAAAATAATGAACCAGCCTCAGTCCGCTGTAGGTCACTGCCTCGATGTGCAGTCCTTCATCAATGCCCAACCGATCTCGCGCTATCAATGGCGAGTGGTGATTCTGTGTTTCCTGATTGTGTTCCTCGATGGCCTCGACACCGCGGCCATGGGTTTTATTGCGCCGGCCCTGTCCCAGGACTGGGGCATCGACCGCGCCAGCCTCGGCCCGGTGATGAGCGCCGCGCTCATCGGTATGGTCTTCGGCGCGTTGGGCTCCGGGCCGTTGGCTGACCGCTTCGGGCGAAAAGTCGTACTCGTCGGCGCGGTGTTTCTGTTCGGTGCTTTCAGTCTGGCGTCGGCCTACGCCACCAATGTTGATCAACTGCTGGTGCTGCGTTTCCTGACCGGTCTGGGGCTTGGCGCCGGCATGCCGAACGCCACCACGCTGCTGTCGGAATACACCCCCGAGCGTAAAAAGTCGCTGCTGGTGACCAGCATGTTCTGCGGCTTCAACCTCGGCATGGCCGGAGGCGGATTCATCTCGGCCAAGCTGATCCCGGCATTCGGCTGGCACAGCCTGTTGCTGATCGGCGGGATCCTGCCGCTGATCCTCACCGTGGTGCTGCTGCTCTGGCTGCCGGAGTCGGCGCGTTATCTGGTGGTGCGCAATCGCGGCACCGACAAGGTGCGCAAGACCCTCGCACCCATTGATCCTGCCATCGTCGCGCAGGCCGCGAGTTTCAGCGTGCCGGAACAGAAAACCGTCAAAGCGCGCAACGTGTTTGCGGTGATTTTCTCGGGCACCTACAGCGTCGGCACGTTGCTGCTGTGGCTGACCTATTTCATGGGCTTGGTCATCGTGTACCTGCTGACCAGTTGGCTGCCGACCCTGATGCGCGACAGCGGCGCGAGCATGGAGCAGGCGGCGTTTATCGGCGCGTTGTTCCAGTTCGGCGGGGTGTTGAGCGCGGTCGGCGTAGGCTGGGCGATGGACCGGTTCAATCCGCACAAGGTCATCGGCATTTTCTACCTGCTGGCCGGGGTGTTTGCCTACGCCGTGGGGCAGAGCCTGGGCAACATCACGCTGCTGGCGACGCTGGTGCTGGTGGCGGGCATGTGCGTCAACGGTGCGCAATCGGCGATGCCGTCGCTGGCGGCGCGGTTTTATCCGACGCAGGGCCGGGCGACCGGTGTGTCGTGGATGCTCGGGATCGGCCGGTTTGGCGCGATTCTCGGGGCGTGGATGGGCGCGACCCTGCTGGGGTTGGGCTGGAATTTTGAGCAGGTGCTGACGGCGCTGGTGATTCCGGCCGGGCTGGCCACGGCAGCGGTGGTGATCAAGGGCCTGGTCAGTCACGCGGACGCGACCTGAGTTTCATTGCAGGATCGTTCCCTCGTCGAACTGGCTTCAGAGGTTGCTTCGCGCTCGGCTCCGGAAGGACGCGGAGCGTCCCGGGCTGCATTCCCACGCAGAGCGTGGGAACGATCAGTGACGGAACGATAGGTTGATAACAATCTGTTCGATAAACGAACACTCAGTCGATTATCGGATTGTTTGGCGAAAATCAGCGGCTTAATCTTCAGTGACTCCGGCGCAGAACCTCGCGCCTTTTTATTCACTGGCGATTCATTACAAAAACGGGAGCCCGCTCCATGGCTGAGATCCTTTCGCTGCACGACGCGGTGAAGCAATTCGTCAACGACGGCGACACCGTCGCGCTCGAAGGTTTCACTCACCTGATCCCTACGGCGGCGGGTCATGAAATCATTCGTCAGGGCAAGAAAGATCTGACCCTGGTGCGGATGACGCCTGACCTGATCTACGACCAACTGATCGGCGCCGGCTGTGCACGCAAGCTGATCTTCTCCTGGGGTGGTAACCCTGGCGTGGGTTCGCTGCACCGTCTGCGCGACGCGGTCGAGAAGCAATGGCCGCACGCGCTGGAAATCGAAGAACACAGCCACGCCGACCTGGCCAACGCCTACGTCGCCGGCGCCTCCGGCCTGCCGTTCGCGGTACTGCGGGCCTACGCCGGTTCCGACCTGCCGAAGGTCAACCCGCTGATCAAATCCGTAACGTGCCCGTTCACCGGTGAAGTGCTGGCGGCGGTGCCGTCGGTGCGTCCGGACGTGACCGTGATTCACGCCCAGAAGGCCGACCGTCAGGGCAACGTGCTGCTGTGGGGCATCCTCGGCGTGCAGAAAGAAGCCGCACTGGCCGCCAAGCGGTGCATCGTCACCGTCGAAGAAATCGTCGACAACCTCAACGCCCCGATGAACGCTTGCGTGCTGCCGACCTGGGCATTGAGCGCGGTCTGCCATGTACCCGGTGGCGCGCATCCGTCGTACGCCCACGGTTACACCGAGCGTGACAATCGTTTCTATCAAGCGTGGGATCCGATCGCCCGCGACCGTGAGACGTTCACCGCGTGGATCAACGAATACATCCATGGCTGCGCTGACTTCAGCGAGTTCCAGGCCAAGTTGGCCGCTGCTTCGGAGGCCAAGTAATGACTTACACCACCAATGAAATGATGACCGTCGCCGCGGCCCGTCGCCTGAAGAACGGCTCGGTGTGCTTCGTCGGCATCGGCCTGCCGTCGAAAGCCGCCAACCTGGCGCGCCTGACGTCGTCGCCGGACGTGGTGCTGATCTACGAGTCGGGCCCTATCGGCGCCAAGCCAAGCGTATTGCCACTGTCCATCGGTGACGGCGAACTGGCAGAAACCGCCGACACTGTTGTGCCGACCGGTGAGATTTTTCGCTACTGGTTGCAGGGCGGGCGCATCGACGTCGGTTTCCTCGGCGCAGCGCAAGTCGACCGTTTCGGCAACATCAACACCACCGTGGTCGGCGACTATCACCAGCCGAAAGTGCGTCTGCCGGGTGCCGGTGGCGCGCCGGAGATCGCCGGTTCCGCCAAAAGTGTGCTGATCATCCTTAAACAGTCGGCGCGTTCGTTTGTCGACAAGCTCGATTTCATCACCTCGGTCGGCCATGGCGAGGGCGGCGATTCGCGCAAACGTCTGGGCCTGCCGGGCGCCGGCCCGGTCGGGATCATCACCGACCTGTGCATCATGGAGCCGGAAGAGGGCACCCATGAATTCGTGGTCACCGCACTGCACCCGGGCGTGACCCGCGAGCAAGTGATCGCTGCCACCGGTTGGGCCATTCGTTTTGCCGACAACGTTGACACCACCGCCGAACCGACCGAAGTCGAGCTGACCGCCCTGCGCGATCTTGAAGCCCGCACCGCAGCGGCCCACGGCCAGGCACCGGGAGAAGCATGATGCGTGACGTTTATATCTGCGATGCGATTCGTACCCCCATTGGTCGTTTCGGTGGCGGTCTGGCGGCGGTTCGCGCCGACGACCTGGCCGCCGTGCCGATCAAGGCCCTGATGGAGCGCAATCCGTCGGTGGACTGGAACGCCATCGACGAAGTATTCCTCGGCTGCGCCAACCAGGCCGGCGAAGACAACCGCAACGTGGCGCGCATGGCGTTGTTGCTGGCGGGTCTGCCGGACAGCGTGCCCGGTGTCACCCTCAATCGCCTTTGCGCGTCGGGCATGGATGCCATCGGCACCGCGTTCCGCGCCATCGCCAGCGGTGAAATGGAGCTGGCGATTGCCGGTGGCGTCGAGTCGATGTCCCGCGCACCGTTCGTGATGGGCAAGGCCGACGCGGCGTTTTCGCGCAACATGAAACTGGAAGACACCACCATCGGCTGGCGTTTCATCAACCCGTTGATGAAGGCCCAGTACGGCGTCGATGCGATGCCGCAGACCGCCGACAATGTTGCCGACGATTACGAAATTTCCCGCGAGGATCAGGACGCTTTCGCCCTGCGCAGTCAGCAACGTACTGCCGCTGCCCAGGCTGCCGGCTACTTCGCCGAGGAAATCGTCGAAGTGCGGATCGCCCACAAGAAGGGCGAAACCGTGGTCAGCCAGGACGAACACCCTCGTGCCGACACCACTATTGAAGCCCTGACCAGACTGAAACCGGTCAACGGCCCGGACAAGACCGTCACCGCCGGCAACGCTTCGGGCGTCAACGACGGTGCCGCCGCGCTGATTCTGGCCTCGGCGGAAGCGGTGAAAAAACACGGTTTGACTGCCCGCGCCAAAGTGCTGGGCATGGCCAGCGCCGGGGTGGCGCCACGGGTGATGGGCATCGGCCCGGTGCCGGCGGTGCGCAAACTCACCGAACGCCTCGGCGTGGCGGTCAGCGATTTCGATGTGATCGAGCTCAACGAAGCGTTTGCCAGCCAGGGTCTGGCGGTGCTGCGCGAACTGGGGCTGGCGGACGATGCGGCCCAGGTCAACCCGAACGGCGGCGCGATTGCCCTCGGTCACCCGTTGGGCATGAGCGGCGCGCGTCTGGTGCTGACCGCGCTGCATCAGCTGGAAAAGACCGGTGGCAAGAAAGGTCTGGCGACCATGTGCGTCGGTGTCGGCCAGGGTCTGGCCCTGGCCATCGAACGCGTCTGACGCAAGCCGTGATGAAAAGAACAGAGGAAAGCGAAATGACTGACAAGCCTGGTTACCGCCGCCCGCAGGAAGGCACCCAGCCGCCGTACCTGCATCCGACCTATCAATCCACCAATCTGCGCTCGCCGTCCAAGCCGTTGGTGTTTCTGCCGCATTCGCTGTCGGAAATCACCGGCCCGACCATCGGCGCTGAGCGTGTGGCCGATACCGACAACGATCTGACCGCCCAGCATCAGGGTGAACCGCTCGGCGAGCGGATCATCATTCACGGGCGTGTGCTCGACGAAGACGGCCTGCCGGTGCCGGGGATTCTGGTGGAGATCTGGCAGGCCAACGCCGCCGGTCGCTACAACCATGCCCGTGACCTGCACGACGCACCGCTGGACCCGAACTTCACCGGCACCGGCCGCACCGTGACCGACGCCGACGGCTGGTATCAGTTCCAGACCATCAAGCCCGGCGCGTATCCGTGGGGCAACCACCACAACGCCTGGCGCCCGGCGCACGTGCATTTCTCGTTGTTCGGACCGAGCATCCTGACGCGCTTGGTCACGCAAATGTATTTCCCGGGCGACCCGCTGCTGGCCTACGACCCGATCTATAACTGCGTGCCGGACACCTCGGCCAAGGAACGCCTGATCGCCGCTTTCGATCTGGAAAAAACCATTCCGTCCTACGCCCTCGCTTATCGCTGGGACATCGTGCTGCGCGGCCGCGAAGCCACGCCGATGGAGAAATGAGATGACCCTGACTGCGACCACGTCCCACACCGTCGGGCCGTATTACCACATCGGCCTGACTTGGCTGAACCGTGAAAACCTCGCCAACGAACTGACCCTCGGCCAGCGCGTGGCGATCACCGGGCAAGTGGTGGACGGCAACGGCGATGTCGTCAACGACGCCATGCTCGAAGTCTGGCAGGCCAACGCCGCCGGCAAATACGATCATCCGGAAGACGAGCAGGCCAAACCGCTCGACCCGAATTTCGAAGGCTTCGGCCGGGTGCCGGTGGACGCCGAAGGGCGCTTCCGTTTCACCACCATCAAGCCGGGCACGGTCGAAGGCCTGAAGGGCTCGACCCAGGCGCCGCATCTGGTGGTGCTGGTGTTCGCGCGCGGTCTGGTGAAGCACTTGCTGACGCGGATCTACTTCGAAGGCGATCCGGCGAACGTCAATGATCCGCTGCTCGAATGCGTACCGGCCGAGCGCCGCGATACGTTGCTGGCGAAGCCGGATGCGGCGGGGGTTTATCAGTGGAATGTGATTCTGCAGGGCACTGATGCGGAGACCGTGTTCTTCGATTATTGAACCGGATACTGATCGTTCCCACGCGGAGCGTGGGAACGATCAGAGATCGGGTCTGGTTGGTGATCCAATGTGGAACGGGACTGTTGCGAAGTGTGTCTAGACTCTCACTGTCCCTATCGAGTGAAAAACAATGACAACCCTCACCTCCCATTACACCGGTGAAGAGCGCAGCAAGCGCATCTTCGCCATTGTCGGCGCATCGTCCGGCAACCTCGTCGAATGGTTCGACTTCTATGTCTACGCCTTCTGCGCGATCTATTTCGCCCCGGCGTTTTTCCCCTCCGACAACCCCACGGTGCAGCTGGTCAACACGGCAGGCGTGTTCGCCGCCGGGTTCCTGATGCGACCGATCGGCGGCTGGATTTTCGGCCGGGTCGCGGACAAGCACGGGCGCAAGAACTCGATGCTGATCTCGATCCTGATGATGTGCTTCGGCTCGTTGCTGATCGCCTGTCTGCCGACCTACAAGGACATCGGCGTCTGGGCGCCGCTGCTGCTGTTGTTCGCGCGCTTGCTGCAAGGCCTGTCGGTGGGCGGTGAGTACGGCACCACCGCGACCTACATGAGTGAAGTCGCGCTCAAGGGCCAGCGCGGGTTCTTCGCCTCGTTCCAGTACGTGACGCTGATCGGCGGGCAACTGCTGGCGGTGCTGCTGGTGGTGATCCTGCAACAGTTTCTGTCCGAAGAAGAGTTGCGTGCCTACGGCTGGCGGATTCCGTTCGTGGTCGGTGCGGCCGCCGCGCTGATTTCGCTGTTCCTGCGTCGCTCGCTGAAAGAAACCACCAGCAAGGAAATGCGCGAGAACAAGGACGCCGGCAGCATCCGCGCACTGTTCCGCGACCACAAGGCCGCGTTCATCACCGTGCTCGGCTACACCGCCGGCGGCTCGCTGATTTTCTACACCTTCACCACGTATATGCAGAAGTACCTGGTGAACACCGCCGGCATGCACGCCAAGACCGCCAGCTACATCATGACCGGCGCGCTGTTCCTGTACATGTGCATGCAGCCGCTGTTCGGCATGCTCGCCGACAAGATTGGCCGGCGTAACTCGATGCTCTGGTTCGGTGGCCTCGGCACGTTGTTTACGGTGCCGATCCTGCTCAGCCTGAAAAGTGTCGGCAGCCCGTTCCTGGCCTTTGTGCTGATTACCGTGGCGCTGGCGATCGTCAGTTTCTACACCTCGATCAGCGGTCTGGTGAAAGCCGAGATGTTCCCGCCGGAAGTCCGCGCCCTCGGCGTTGGTCTGGCGTATGCGGTGGCCAACGCGATCTTCGGCGGTTCGGCAGAATACGTCGCCCTGAGCCTCAAGGCCGGCGGCATGGAAAACGCCTTCTACTGGTATGTCACCATCATGATGGCCGTGGCGTTCCTGTTCAGCCTGCGCCTGCCCAAAGAAGCGAAGTATTTGCACCACGATCTTTAAACCATGCGCGCGGGCCACAACGGCCCGCGCCGGCAAGGACTGTTTATGACTCAGCGACCGGGCAATCAATTGTTCGATGCCTACTTTACTGCCCGCGATATGCGCGACGTGTTCTGCGATCAGGGCCGGGTGCAGGCGATGCTCGACTTCGAAGCGGCGCTGGCCCGGGCCGAAGCGCGGGTCGGGTTGATTCCGGCGGGTGCTGTCGCGCCGATTGAAAATGCCTGCCGCGCCGGGCTGTTTGATTTCGCGGCATTGGGCGAGGCGATTGCCACGGCCGGCAATTCGGCGATTCCGCTGGTCAAGGCGTTGGGCAAACAGATTGCCGCGACCGATGCCGAAGCCGAGCGCTACGTGCATCTGGGCGCCACCAGTCAGGACGTGATGGATTCCGGGCTGGTGCTGCAATTGCGTCAGGCGCTGGAATTGATTGAAAGGGAACTGGCGCAACTGGCCGACGCTCTCGCCATTCAGGCGCAGCGCCACGCCGCGACGCCATTGGCCGGACGCACCTGGCTGCAACACGCGACGCCGGTGACGCTCGGCATGAAGATCGCCGGTTGGCTCGGTGCGATCACGCGCAGCCGTCAGCGTCTGCGCGAGCTCAAGCCACGGCTGCTGGTGCTGCAATTCGGCGGCGCGTCCGGCACCCTCGCGGCGCTCGGCGAACAGGCGTTGCCGATCGCCCAGGCGCTGGCCGAAGAACTGCACCTGACCCTGCCGGAACAACCGTGGCACACCCAGCGCGACCGCATCGTCGAGTTCGGCGCGGTACTCGGTCTGATCGCCGGCAGCCTTGGCAAATTCGGCCGCGACATCAGCCTGTTGATGCAGACCGAAGCGGCGGAAGTGTTCGAACCGTCGGCGCCGGGCAAGGGCGGTTCCTCGACCATGCCGCACAAGCGCAACCCGGTGGGCGCGGCGGTGTTGATCGGTGCGGCGACCCGCGTGCCGGGGCTGGTCTCGACGCTGTTCAGCGCCATGCCCCAGGAACACGAACGCAGCCTCGGTTTGTGGCACGCCGAATGGGAAACCCTGCCGGAGATCTGCTGCCTGGTGTCGGGCGCGCTACAACAGGCGCGGCTGCTGGCGGATGGTCTGGAAGTCGATGCCGCGCGCATGGCCCGCAACCTGGAACTGACCCAAGGCCTGGTGCTGGCCGAGGCGGTAAGCATCGTGCTCGCACAACGGGTCGGCCGCGACACCGCGCATCATCTGCTCGAACAATGCTGCAAACGAGCGGTGGCCGAACAGCGCCACTTGCGTGCGGTACTCGGTGACGAACCGCAGGTGACCGCCGAACTGAGCGCAACCGAACTGGATCATCTGCTCGATCCCGCCCATTACCTCGGTCAGGCGCAGGTCTGGGTCGAGCGTGCGGTGGCCGAACACAACGCATTGTCTGACTGAAAGGAGAGGGCTGTGGCTTTCGTTCAACTCGCCGATGGCGAACTGCATTACACATTGGAAGGCCCGGCCGATGCGCCGGTGCTGGTGCTGTCGAACTCGCTGGGCACCGACCTGCACATGTGGGACGTGCAGATGCCGGCCTTCACCGAACATTTTCGCGTGCTGCGTTTTGATACGCGCGGGCACGGCCAGTCGCTGGTGACGCCGGGCCCTTACAGCATCGAGCAACTGGGCCGAGACGTGCTGGCGCTGCTGGATGCGCTGCATATCGAACGCGCACATTTCTGCGGTCTGTCGATGGGCGGCCTGATCGGCCAGTGGCTGGGGATCAATGCCGGCCAGCGTCTGAACAAACTGATCGTCTGCAACACCGCGGCAAAAATTGGCGATCCGTCGGTGTGGAACCCGCGCATCGAAACCGTGCTGCGCGACGGCCCGGGGGCGATGGTTGCGTTGCGTGATGCATCGATTGCCCGCTGGTTTACCCCGGACTTTTCGGCCTCCAACCCGGCCGCAGCCAAGCAGATCACCGACATGCTGGCCGCGACCAATCCTGAAGGTTACGCCGCCAACTGCGCGGCGGTGCGCGATGCGGATTTCCGTGAGCAGTTGTCGTCGATCACGGTGCCGTTGCTGGTGATCGCCGGTACCGAAGATGCGGTGACGCCACCGTCCGGCGGGCACTTCATCCAGGAGCATGTGCGCGGCGCCGAGTACGCCGAGTTTTATGCGGCGCACCTTTCCAACGTTCAGGCCGGCGACGCGTTCAGCGACCGCGTGCTGACCTTTTTGCTGGCCGATTGAGGGGATTTCCGTGGACGAGAAACAACGTTACGACGACGGCATGCAAGTGCGCCGCGCGGTGCTCGGCGACGCTCACGTCGATCGCAGCCTGACCACGCTGACCGAGTTCAATTCGGAATTCCAGGAGATGATCACCCGTCACGCCTGGGGCGATATCTGGACCCGCCCGGGCCTGCCACGCCACACCCGCAGCCTGATAACCATCGCCATGCTGATCGGCATGAACCGCGAGGGTGAACTCAAGTTGCACCTGCGGGCGGCGGCCAACAATGGCGTGAGCCGTGGCGAGATCAAGGAAGTGATCATGCAGAGCGCGATCTACTGCGGGATTCCGGCAGCGAATGCGACGTTCCATCTGGCCGAATCGGTGTGGGATGAGCTGGGTACCGAATCCCGCGAGTAATCGTTGAATTCGAAGGATCGCAGCCAGTTGAAGGCTGCGATCCTTTGAACTTCACGCCTTGGCAACAATGAAAATCCGCTTGAACGCAAACAACGTATGGCCATTTTCCTCCTGCGGATAATGCGCATGCACCCGCCTCAGGTAGTGATAGATAAAGCGCGCCTGTTCCTCTGACGTCAGTCCCAGCATCACCGGCCGCAGCGCCGAGACCTTTACCCAGTCATAAACCGGCGACTTGCCGTCGACCACCTGCAACTGCTCGGTTTCCCAGATATCCAGCGACTGCGTCAGCGGCGCGAGCAAACGGTAGTAATCCTCCAGCGGCAGCAACGGCCGCGCCGCCATGCGTTGACGCAATTGCGCAGTGCCGATGGGGCGACCGCAGGGTCCGGCGTCGTCGAGGGTGTCGAGCATCAGCCGATACCACAGCGCATCGCGCCAGTCCGGCATATGCGCGGCCAGACAACCGCCGGGATTGAGGTGGCGAAGCAATCCCGGCAACAGCGTTCTATGGTCATCGATGAAATGCAGCACGGCCGCGGCGAACAACAGGTCGGCTGGCTTGCGGGGTTTCCAGTGCTGCAGTTCGGCGTGTTGCCAGCGTGCCTTGATCGGCAGGCAACGGGCGACCTCAAGCATGTCTTTTGAACTGTCGATGCCTTTGATATCTGCCTGCGGCCAGCGATCGGCCAGAACCTTGGTGGCAATCCCGGTGCCGCAACCGAGGTCGTAAATGCGCTGAGGATTGTGCAGGTCGACGCGGCTGAGCAACTCATCGACTGGTTGTTGCCTGAGACGGGAAAATTGCTGGTACGCCCGGGCGTCCCAGTCTTTGTCGACGGGAGCCGGTTTGAGTCGGGTGATCATGAGGTCGTCCTCCGGTGATCAGCAGGGTCTTCCGATGACAACCTGGCCAAGTCTTGGGGACCGACATCAACAGATAACGGAAGCGAAGAGGGTGGAGCACCTGAGTCCTTCAGGTTTTTCCACTTTAAATGATGGCTGGCGTAACGCCAGCCATTCGGACAGGCGGCTTAGAGCAAACTGATCGGATAGCTGACGATCAGGCGGTTCTCGTCGAACTCGTTGTTGCTGAAGTCGCGGCGCATGGTCGAGTTGCGCCATCTGACGTTCAGGTTCTTCAGCGCACCGCTCTGCACGGTGTAGCCCAGTTCCGATTCGCGGCCCCATTCCTTGCCGTCGGTGATGGTGCCTGTGTGCACGTTGTCGCCACTGATGTAACGGTTCATCAGGGTCAGGCCGGGGATGCCCAGGGCAACGAAGTTGTAGTCGTGACGCACCTGCCAGGAGCGTTCCTGCGCGTTGTCGTAGCTGGCGTTGTAGCTGTCGTTGGCCAGGGTGCCGCCGCTGGTGCCGTTGACGCGCATCCAGGCGCTGTCGCCGGTGAGTTTTTGCAGGCCGACGTAGAAGGTGTGGCCACCGTATTTTGCCGAGAACAGGCCTGACCAGGTCTTGTTGTCGAGGTCGCCGGCGCGGGCACTGCCGTCGTCCTTGCCGTAGAAGAAGCCGAGGTTGGCGCCGAGGGTCCAGTCGCCGATTGGCTGGCTGTGGATCAGGTTGACGTATTGCTGGCTGTAGATGTCCTTGAGCTCGGCGTTCCACAGACCGATCTGGGTACGCTTGTCGTTGAATACGTATTCGCCGCCCTGGAAGTTGAAGCGGTCGGAGGTGAAGGCGGCTTTGCCGGTCATCGACATGTCGCTCATGCTGCTGTCGTCGCGCGGGCTGTTGGCGCGGAACTGGCCGCCGTAGAGGGTCAGGCCGTCGATTTCCTTCGAGGTGATCTGGCCGCCGCGAAAGGTCTGCGGCAGTGAGCGGCCGTCGTCCGAACGCAGGATCGGCAGCACCGGCATCCATTCGCCGACCTTCACTTCCGTTTGCGACAGCTTCGCCTTGAACGCGACGTTGGTGCGGCCGAAGTTGTCCGCCGGACGACCGTCATGATCCAGTGGCAGCAGTTGCGTGCCGCCAGTGCCTTTGCCGCCATCGAGCTTCACCGAGTACAACCCCAGCACATCCAGGCCGAACCCGACGGTGCCTTGGGTGAAACCGGACTTGGCGTCGAGGATGAAGTTCTGCGTCCACTCTTCAGCCTTGCCCTGAGCCTTGGTCGGGTTGGTGAAGTTGCGGTTGATGTAGAAGTTACGCAGGTTCAGGTTGACCTTGGCCCCGTCGATAAAACCGGCTTCTTCAGCCGCAGCGGGCAGCGCGATGCCGGCCAGGGCGAGGGCTATCAGACCGGGAAGTGCGTAGGGCGCAGGGGAGGTTGTCATGGGCTCGGGTCTCTCTTGTTTTTTTTGGGGCGAACGGGGGCGCTGCGGCCGTTTTTCAAGGCGCAGACATTCGATGGATTCAGAGGCGAAGCGGCGGCGATCAGCCGGGAGGAGCAGGGCGCGGGAGCATGGTGTCGAACCTGTTGTTATTGGTTTTGTGGCTCGAATGGTGCGGGGCGCGGGCGAGGCGATTCAATCGGCGAAAGTGAAATTTGGGCGATTATCGAACGCAAGATTTGCGTTCAACAAAAAGCCCGCCAATCGGCGGGCTTTTTGTGTTCAGCGGATGATCAGAACAGCTTCATCTTCGGTGCTTCTTCCTTCAGCGGTTCGTTCTGCGCGGTCTGCGCATTCCAGCCACCGCCCAGGGCCTTGTACAGGTTGACCGCACTGGTCAGCTGCGCGAGGCGGTCGGTGATCAGCGATTGTTGCGCGCTGAACAGCTGACGCTGGGCATCGAGGAAGGTCAGGTTGCTGTCGACGCCGATGCGATAGCGACGCTCTGCCAGGCGGTAGTAATCCTGGTTCGCCTGAACGAAGTCCCGCTGGGCCTGCAACTGCTCGGTGTAGGTCTGGCGCGCGGCCAGGCCGTCGGCGACTTCCTGGAAGGCCGTTTGAATGGACTTTTCGTAGTTCGCCACGCCAATGTCCTTCTGGATCTTGGCGTAGTCGAGGCTGGCGCGCAGGCTGCCGGCGTTGAAGATCGGCAGGTTGATCTGCGGCTGGAACAGCCACGTGCCCGAACCGCCCTTGAACAGGCCGGACAGGTCCGGACTCAGGCTGCCCGCGTTGGCGGTCAGGCTGATGCTCGGGAAGAACGCTGCACGGGCCGCGCCGATGTTGGCGTTCGCGGCCTTCAGGTTGTACTCGGCCTGCAGGATGTCCGGACGACGTTGCAGCAGATCCGACGGCAGACCGGCCGGCACATCGGCCAGCAGGTCATCCGACAGCGGCTTGGCCGCTTGCAGGTTGGCCGGGATGCCGGTGCCGAGCAGCAGGGTCAGGCTGTTTTCGTCCTGGGCCACCTGGCGGGTATAACGCGCCAGTTGTGCCCGGGCGTTTTCGACCGAAGTGCGCGACTGCGCCAGGTCCAGCGCCGAAGCCACACCGACTTCGTTGCTGCGGCTGGTCAGCTTGTAGCTTTCCTCGAAGGCACCGAGGGTGTCCTGCGTCAGCTTGAGCAGTTCCTTGTCGGCCTGCCAGGTCAGGTAGGCATTGGCCACGCTGGCCACCAGGCTGATCTGGGTGCTGCGGCGCGCTTCTTCGGTGGCGAAGTATTGTTGCAGCGCTTGTTCGCTCAGGCTGCGAACCCGACCGAACAGGTCGAGTTCGTAGGCGCTGATGCCGACGGTGGCGGAGTAGGAGCTGGTGATGCTCGACTCGCCGGTCTGCGACGCACGGGCCGGAACCCGCTGACGGCTGCCGCTGGCATTGGCCGACACGGCCGGGAACAGGTCGGCGCGCTGGATGCGGTATTGAGCCGCATAGGCGTCGATGTTCAGCGCCGCGACGCGCAGGTCGCGGTTGTTTTCCAGGGCGACCTGGATCAGCTGCTGCAGGGCCGGGTCATGGAAAAACTGCTTCCAGCCCTGCTCGGCAGCGGCCTGCGCCGGCGCCTGGGCCGGCGAGTACGCCGGGCCCTGCGGGAATTGCGCGGCCACCGGTGCTTCCGGCTGCTGATAATCCGGTATCAGCGAGCAACCGCTCAGCACGAAGGCGGCGACTGCGATGGAGAGTAGCGACTTGCTCATTGGCCAGCCTCTTTAGGAGTTTCTATGGCGTCATCCTTGCCGGCGTTTTTGCGCTGACCCATGGACGACACAGTGACGAAGAACAGTGGAACCCAGAAAATCGCCAGGATCGTTGCGGTGAGCATACCGCCAATCACGCCGGTACCGATCGCGTGTTGACTGCCCGAGCCTGCGCCGGTGGAGATAGCCAACGGTACAACACCGAGGACGAAGGCCAGCGACGTCATGATGATCGGTCGCAGACGCATGCGGCAGGCTTCGATGGCCGCATCGCGCAGACTGCGTCCCTGCTCGTGCAATTCCTTGGCGAACTCGACGATCAGAATGGCGTTTTTAGCCGCCAGACCAATGGTCGTCAACAGACCCACCTGGAAGTACACGTCGTTCGACAGACCGCGCAGGCTGGTGGCCATCAGCGCACCGATGATCCCCAGCGGTACCACGAGCATGACCGCGATCGGAATCGACCAGCTTTCATACAGCGCCGCCAGACACAGGAACACCATCAGCAGGGACAGGGCGTACAGCGCCGGAGCCTGCGAGCCGGACAGGCGTTCTTCGTACGACAGACCGGTCCACGAGATACCCACGCCGGCCGGCAGTTTCTTGGCAATCGCCTCGACTTCGGCCATCGCTTCACCGGTGGAGTAACCCGGCGCCGGGGCACCGAGGATCTCGACCGCTTCAACGCCGTTGTAACGCGCCAGCTTCGGCGAACCGTAGATCCACTCGCCCTTGGCGAACGCGGAGAACGGAACCATGGTGCCGGAGGCGTTGCGCACGTACCACTTCTTCAGGTCTTCCGGGCTCATGCGCGAGTCTGGCCGGCCCTGCACGTACACCTTCTTCACCCGACCACGGTCGATGAAGTCGTTGACGTAGCTACTGCCCAATGCAATCGACAGGGTGTTGTTGATGTCGGAGATCGTAATGCCCAGGGCACTGGCCTTCTCGTCGTCGATTTCCAGCTGGAATTGCGGCTCGTCGTTCAGACCGTTCGGACGGACCTGGGTGAGCACCTTGCTCTGCGCGGCCATGCCGAGGAACTGGTTGCGTGCAGCCATCAACTTCTCGTGACCGATACCGGCGCGGTCCTGCAGGAACACGTCGAAACCGGTGGCGTTACCCAGCTCCAGTACTGCTGGCGGGGCGAAGGCGAACACCATCGCATCGCGGAAGCTGAAGAAGTGCTGCTGGGCGCGGGCGGCGAGTTTGAACACGCTGTTGTCGGCGTTACGTTCGTCCCACGGCTTGAGCATGATGAACGCCATGCCCGAGCTCTGGCCACGGCCGGCGAAGTTGAAGCCGGTCACGGTGAACACCGAGGCTACCGCGTCGCCTTCACCGCCATCCTTGGTCGGACGCAGCAGGAATTCACGCATTTCATCCACCACCACCTGAGTGCGCTGGGCACTGGAACCGGCTGGCGTCTGCACCTGGGCGAACAGAACGCCCTGGTCTTCTTCCGGCAGGAAAGCGGTCGGAATGCGGGTGAACAGCCAGATCATGCCGACCACGATCAGCAGGTACGCCAGCAGATACGGTGCCTTGCGCGACAGCATGTTGCCGACACCGCGCTCGTAGCTGTTGACGCCACGGTCGAAATTGCGGTTGAACCAGCCGAAGAAACCTTTTTTCGGCGTGCCGTGCTCACCGTGCGGAATCGCCTTGAGCATGGTGGCGCACAGCGCCGGGGTGAAGATCAGCGCGACCAGTACCGACAACGCCATGGCCGACACGATGGTGATCGAGAACTGCTTGTAGATCACACCGGTGGAGCCGCTGAAGAACGCCATCGGCAGCAATACCGCCGACAGTACCAAGGCAATACCGACCAGGGCGCCCTGGATCTGTCCCATGGATTTCTTGGTCGCTTCCTTCGGTGACAAGCCTTCTTCGCTCATCACCCGCTCGACGTTTTCCACCACGACGATGGCGTCGTCCACCAGCAAGCCGATGGCCAGCACCATACCGAACATGGTCAGGGTGTTGATGCTGAAACCGGCCGCCGCGAGGATGCCGAACGTACCGAGCAATACCACCGGCACGGTCATCGTGGTGATAACCGTGGCGCGGAAGTTCTGCAGGAACAGGAACATCACCAGGAACACCAGCGCAATCGCTTCGACCAGGGTGTGAACCACGCCTTTGATCGACTCGGTCACCACCGGGGTGGTGTCGTACGGGAACACCACTTCCATGCCTTGCGGGAAGAACGGCTTGAGGTCGTCAATCGTCTTGCGCAGTGCTTTTGCAGTGTCGAGGGCGTTGGCGCCGTTGGCCAGTTTCACCGCCAGACCGGAAGCCGGGCTGCCGTTGAACTGGGCGCTGATCGCATAGTTCTCGCCACCCAGGCCGACGTCGGCGACGTCTTTCAAGCGAACCTGCGAGCCGTCCTTGTTGACCTTGAGCAGAATCTCTTTGAACTGCTCGGCGGTCTGCAGACGGGTCTTGCCGATGATCGTGGCGTTCAGTTGCTGGCCCTGCACGGCAGGCAAGCCGCCGAGCTGACCGGACGACACCTGGACGTTCTGCGCCGCAATCGCGGTTTTCACGTCGACCGGGGTCAGGTTGAAGTTGTTCAACTTGGCCGGGTCGAGCCAGATGCGCATCGCGTACTGGGCACCGAAGACCTGGAAGTCACCGACACCGGCGGTCCGCGAGATCGGGTCCTGCATGTTCGACACGATGTAGTTGGACAGGTCGTCCTTGGTCATGCTGCCGTCACGCGACACCACGCCGATCACCAGCAGGAAGTTCTTCACTGCCTTGGTCACGCGGATACCCTGTTGCTGCACTTCCTGCGGCAGCAGCGGGGTGGCCAGGTTCAGCTTGTTCTGGACCTGGACCTGCGCGGTGTCGGAGTTGGTGCCCTGCTCGAAGGTCGCGGTGATGGTCATGCTGCCGTCGGAGTTACTTTCCGAGGACACATAACGCAGGTTGTCGATACCGTTGAGTTGCTGCTCGATCACTTGGACCACGGTGTCCTGAACCGTCTGTGCCGAAGCACCCGGGTAGGTCACGGAGATCGCAATGGCCGGTGGCGCAATGCTCGGGTACTGGTTGATCGGCAGTTTCAGGATCGAAAGTGCCCCGACCAGCATGATCACCAGGGCAATTACCCAGGCGAAAATCGGACGGTCGATGAAAAATTTTGACATGGATTACTCCCCTTTGCCGCCGGCGGCTTTGTCAGCTGCCTGTGCGGGGGCCGGGTTCTTGTTGCCGACATTGGTCGCTTCGGTCGGTTTGACCTCAACACCCGGTTTGACGAATTGCAGCCCTTCGGTGATCAGGCGATCGCCGGCCTTCAGGCCGTCTTCGATCAGCCACTGGCTGCCGACAGTGCGGCTGGCCTTGAGCTGGCGCAGTTCGACTTTGTTGTCCGGGCCGACGACCAGCGCGGTCGGGGTGCCTTTGAGGTCGCGGGTCACGCCTTGCTGCGGTGCGAGGATCGCGGCGCTGTTCACACCGGCCTGCAACTGCGCGTGGACGAACATGCCCGGCAGCAGGGTGTGATCCGGGTTCGGGAACACAGCGCGCAGGGTCACGGAACCGGTGGTCTGATCGACCGACACTTCGGAGAATTCCAGCTTACCGTCGAGCTTGTACTGGCTGCCGTCTTCGAGGGTCAGCTTGACCGCAGCGGCGTTGTCGCCAGCCTTTTGCAGGCGGCCACTTTCCAGTTCGCGGCGCAGTTCCAGCAACTCGACCGAGGACTGGGTGACGTCGACGTAGATCGGGTCCAGTTGCTGGATCACGGCCATCGCGTCGGTCTGGCCGCTGCTGACCAGCGCGCCTTCGGTCACCGAAGAGCGGCCGATACGACCGGAGATCGGTGCGTAGACCTTGGTGTAGCGCACGTTGATTTGTGCGGTCTGCAACGACGCTTCCGATTGCAGGCGGTTGGCCACGGCGGTGTCGTATTCCTGACGGCTGACGGCCTGCTCGTCGACCAGTTGTTTGTAGCGGTCGGAGATCGACTTGGTCGAACGCAGGTTGGCTTCGGCGCTTTTCAGGGTCGCTTCATAGACCGACGGATCGATCTGATACAGCTGCTGGCCGGCTTTGACATCGCCGCCTTCCTTGAACAGACGCTTGAGAATGATGCCGTTGACCTGCGGACGAACTTCGGCGATGCGGAACGCACTGGTGCGGCCCGGCAGTTCGGAAGTCAGGGTAAAGGCTTGTGGTTGCAGGGTGACGACGCCGACCTGAGGAGGTGGTGCGGCGGGAGCCGCCTCTTCCTTTTTACATCCGCTGAGCAGCGATGCCAGGGCGACGGCAGTGACCAGAGCGGTAACAGCTGGCTTGAATTGCATGAAGATCCTCGGGTCAGGCGCGCGAAAAGCGCACAAGAAGTGTGGAAGGGTAAAAAAGGGTTACCGGGTGGATAAGTAGCTTGCTAAGGAATATACTTACGTTCATGGTTGTTTGTAAACACCTTGGCGTCGTATCCACCCTGTTACAAAAGTCGTCGCAAGGTCTGAAATTGTAGGCCGGGGAGCCGATCCGCGAGAGATCAACCCTTTTTTATTCAGCGGATATCCAGCCATCCCTGAAACATCCTGTTTGAGGTTTTACTGCCATGGTTCGTCGTACCAAAGAGGAAGCTCAGGAAACGCGCAGCCAGATTCTCGAAGCGGCCGAGAAGGCCTTCTATGAGCGGGGCGTGGCCCGCACGACCCTGTCGGACATCGCCACCCTGGCCGGGGTGACGCGCGGTGCCATCTACTGGCACTTCAGCAACAAGGCCGATTTGCTGCAAGCCATGCTCGATACCCTGCATGAGCCGCTGGACGAACTGGCCAAGGCCAGCGAAAGCGAAGACGAGCCCGATCCGCTGGGCTGCATGCGCAAATTGCTCATTCATTTGTTTCATCAAGTTGCGCTGGACCCGAAGACCCGGCGTATCAACGAAATTCTGTTTCATAAGTGCGAGTTCACCGATGAAATGTGCGATCTGCGCCAACAGCGCCGGACCGCCAGCCTCGATTGCAATGTGCGGATCGCGCTGACATTGAGTAATGCGGTCAATCGTGGGCAGTTGCCGGCAGACCTCGACACTGCCCGGGCAGCCATCAGCATTCACGCCTATATCGACGGCCTCCTTTATGGATGGCTACTGGCGCCGGACAGCTTCGAACTGTACGCCGAGGCCGAGCGCTGGGTCGATACCGGGCTGGACATGCTGCGCCTGAGCCCCAGCCTGCGCAAATGAAACAAAATTCGTTATTGGATCAGTTTGTGTCAATGACGGAGGAGGGTGAAGATCCCTGTTCACTCGCCCCGCTGCAACGGGATGCTTTTATATACCTCTGCGGCACGGGTTGATATGTAGCGAGCTACGTATTTTGTAGGGATTTTGTGTCGAGCCTGTGAACGAATGTGAGCGGCTCGCCCACCCGGCGATCAATAAAAAGCCCCCGACTCTCGCGAGTCGGGGGCTTTTGTGTTTCTGCGGGGTGGCTTACAGCGTCGGGTAGTCGAGGTAGCCGACCGCGCCTTTGCCGTAGAAGGTTTCCGGGTGCGGTTCGTTCAGCGGCGCATCCGCCTTCAAACGAGCCGGCAGGTCCGGGTTGGCAATGAACGGGATGCCGAATGCCACGGCGTCAGCCTTGCCCTCGGCCAGCCACGCGTTGGCGCTGTCCTTGGTGAAGCGTTCGTTGGCGATGTACGCGCCGCCGAAGGCTTCTTTCAGTTGTGGGCCGAGGCTGTCGGCACCTTCTTTCTCGCGGGAGCAGATGAAGGCGATGCCACGCTTGCCCAGCTCGCGGGCCACGTAGGTGAAGGTTTCGGCCAGGTTGTCGTCGCCCATGTCATGGGAGTCGGCGCGTGGTGCCAGGTGTACGCCGACACGGCCGGCGCCCCAGACTTCGATCGCGGCGTCGGTCACTTCCAGCAGCAGGCGGGCGCGGTTTTCCAGGGAGCCGCCGTAGTTGTCGGTGCGCTGGTTGGTGCTGCTTTGCAGGAACTGGTCGAGCAGGTAGCCGTTGGCGCCGTGGATTTCCACGCCGTCGAAACCGGCTGCCTTGGCGTTCTCTGCACCGACGCGGTAAGCGTCGACGATGTCGGCGATTTCAGCGGTTTCCAGTGCGCGCGGGGTTGGATAGTCGGCCAGCGGGCGAACCAGGCTGACATGGCCTTTTGGCTGGATGGCGCTCGGTGCAACCGGCGTTTCGCCGTTCAGGTACGACGGGTGGGAGATCCGGCCGACGTGCCACAGTTGCAGGACGATCTTGCCGCCGGCGGCGTGAACGGCTTTGGTCACGTTGGTCCAGCCGCGCACCTGATCGTTGGACCAGATGCCCGGGGTGTCCGGGTAGCCGACGCCCATCGGGGTCACCGAGGTGGCTTCGCTGAGGATCAGGCCGGCCGAGGCGCGCTGTACGTAGTACTCGGCCATCAGCGCGTTGGGTACGCGGCCTTCGTCGGCGCGGCAGCGGGTCAGCGGCGCCATGATGATGCGGTTGGACAGCTCAAGGTCGCCCAGTTTGATCGGATCGAAAATTGTTGCCATGAGATACAACCCTCGTGAGGTAAGTGAGTGAATCAGTTAGCGGTGGCCAGCTCGGGATTGCCGTTCTGGCGGAATGTGATCAGGGTTACCAGCAGTGCCAGGACCGCGAGTGCTGCGGCAGCAAGAGGCACGCTGGTCAGGCCGTAGCCGTGGGCGATGACGCTGCCGCCGACCCAGGCGCCGAGGGCGTTGCCGACGTTGAAGGCGCCGATGTTCAGGGTCGACACCAGGTTCGGTGCGGCCTGGCCGTAGGTCACGACGTTCACTTGCAGGGCCGGCACGGCGGCGAAACACGCGGTGGCCCAGAGGAACAGGGTGATTTCGGTCGGGATCAGCGCGATGCTGGTCCAGGTCAGTACGGTAGAGGTCACGGCCATCGCGATGAATACGCCGATCAGCGTCGCGGCCAGGCCTTTATCGGCCAGTTTGCCGCCAATGATGTTGCCGACGGTCAAGCCCAGGCCGATGAGCATCAGGGTCCAGGTCACGCCACGGGGCGAGACACCGGTGACATCGCCCAGCAGCGGTGCGACGTAGGTGAACAACGTGAACACCGAGGCGGCGAACAGCGCGGTCATGCTCAGCGACAGCCAGATCCCGGCGCCCTTGAGCGCGGCCAGTTCGGCGCGCATGTCGAGTTTTTCTTCGTCACGCTTGGCCGGCAGGAAGCGGATCAGGCCGATCAGCGCGATCACACCGATCACGGTCACTGCCCAGAAGGTCGAGCGCCAGCCGGCTTCCTGACCGAGCGCAGTGCCCAGCGGTACGCCCAGCACGTTGGCCAGGGTCAGGCCGGTGAACATCAGGGCCACGGCCGAGGCGCGTTTGTTCGGCGCCACCAGGTTGGCCGCGACCACCGAACCGATGCCGAAGAACGCACCGTGGCAGAGGGCTGTAACGACACGGGCGAACATCAGCACGTTGTAATCAGTGGCGATGGCGCAGAGCAGGTTGCCGATAATGAAAATGCCCATCAGCGTTACCAGTGCAGCCTTGCGCGGCAGTTTTGCAGTGGCCATTGCCATGAACGGTGCACCAATCGCCACGCCCAGGGCGTAGCCGGTCACCAGCCAGCCGGCGCCGGGGATCGACACACCGAGGTCGGCCGCCACATTGGGCAGCAGGCCCATGATGACGAACTCGGTGGTGCCGATGGCGAAGGCGCTCAAGGCGAGTATGAGTAGCGAGAGGGGCATCGTTTGATCCTTTTGGCTGGCTGACGTTAAGGGTCAGAGCTCTTTGCTGAGGGTGCTGAGGAACGCCTGGATCACGTCCTCGTTGCGTTTGAAAAAGTGCCACTGGCCAGCTTTCTGGCTGCTGATCAGCCCGGCCCGTTGCAGGGTGGCCAGGTGGGCGGAAACGGTCGATTGCGACAGGCCGCAGCGTTGATCGATCTGCCCGGCGCAGATGCCGTACTCGTGGTTGTGGATCTGTTCCGGAAACTGGGCTTTCGGGTCTTTCAGCCAGTTGAGGATGTCTCGCCGTACTGGGTGTGCCAGGGCTTTTATTATTTCGTCGAGGTCAATGTTCATGGCTGGGTGCTCGTGATGTGTGTAGCGCTATATCGCGATGAGGCGAACTTTATATCGGTACTTCGCGATACACCAATATGAATTTGATCTGACGACCGCATAAATCGGTATATCGGGTTATAACGATATGTGAGGTGTAAACAAACGCGGGCGCGGTGCTAAGCTGCGCCCATGAACTATCTCGCACATTTACACCTCGGTGGCCAGCGCCCCGGTCAACTGCTCGGCAGTCTGTATGGCGATTTCGTCAAAGGGCGGCTGCAAGGGCAGTTCGACCCTGAGATCGAAGCGGCGATTGCCCTGCATCGGCAAATCGACGTGTTCACTGATCGCCATCCATTGGTGGACGCGTCACTGGCGCGGTTTTCCACGACCCGTCGCCGTTACGCGGGCATCGTCCTCGACGTGTTTTTCGATCATTGCCTGGCCCGCGACTGGACGCAGTACGCCGACCGGCCGCTCGGTCAATTCACCACCGACGTCTACCGCGTGCTGTCCAGCGAGCGGCAATTGCCCGAGCGCCTGGCGAGGATCGCCCCGCACATGGTGGCCAATGACTGGTTGGGCTCGTATCAGGAGTTCGAAGTGCTGGAGCAGGTGTTGCGCGGCATCTCCCGACGCCTGACCCGACCCGAAGAACTGGCGGGGGCGATGGAGGAATTGCGCCGGTTGTACGAACCGTTGAGCGAGGACTTTCGTTTGTTCTACCCACAGCTGCAGGACTTTGCCGGCCGGCAGCTGTAGGCAGAAGTCGCCGATCAGGCCGCGATCAGATCGCGGGCATGTTGTGCTTCGACCGGTTTGACCACATCGCCGAACAAGGCTTTCTGCACCGCCTGCTGCGCCTCGAACGCCAGTGCCGCGCGTTCCCGGCCCTGGCAGGCAATCGGCTTGAGCAGATGGATTTCGACATCGCCGCAGTCATTGCTGAACAGGCGCATCAGGTGCGACAGCAGATCATCGTCACCAATGAACGGCGCCAGCGAATCGATCTTGCCCTCGCGCAGATAACGGATCGCCACCGGTTGCAGCTTCACCTCGGAATCGATTGCCGCCGACAGCAGGCGACCATGAAAGGTACGCAGCGAACGGCCGTCGGTGGTGGTGCCTTCCGGGAACATCAGCAGCGGATGATCGGTTTGCAGGTGACGGGTCATCTGCTTGCGGATCAACTGGCTGTCGCCCGAACCGCGACGGATGAACAGGCTGCCGGCCTTCGCCGCCAGCCAACCGGCCACCGGCCAGGTGCGCACTTCGGCCTTGGACAGAAACGACAGCGGCGTGAGCATGCCGAGCAGCGGAATGTCGGTCCACGACACATGGTTGCTGACCCACAGCATCGGCTGTTTCGGCAGCTCGCCGTGAACGGTCACGCGAAAGGGCAGGGCATTGCTCAGACGCGCCATGAAAAACCGCGACCAGCGCTGCCGACGCTCCATCGAATGGGCCAGGCCCAAACGCTCGAACACCCCGAAGACACTGGCCATGCTCAGACCCAGCGTCACCACCAGCAGCACTCGCGCGATCCGCGCGTACACCCGCAGCCGGCTCATTACACAGCCGCCTTGAAGTGCTTGGCGTAGCGCGGGCAGAGTTCGTCGCGCTTGAGCAGGATGAACACGTCGGCGACCTGGAAATCTTCGTCCCAGCACGGCTCGCCGCAGATCTTCGCGCCCAGGCGCATGTAGGCCTTGAGCAGCGGCGGCATTTCGGCGATCACGTTCGAAGGAATGTCGAGGCTCGGCAGCGGATTCTTCGGCTCGGCGCGCAGGTGTTCGGTGCACAGATAGCGTTCGCGCAGGCGCTGCATGATCGCGTGGGCCTGCACGCCGCCGTCCTGCATCGGGATGCTCGCGCAACCCATCAGATAGCTGTAGCCCCCCTGATTCAGCACTTCGGCCAGTTCGCCCCAAAGCACGGCGATGGTGCCGCCGTTGCGGTAGGCCGGGTCGACGCAGGTGCGACCGATTTCCAGGATCGGACCTTGCAGGCCGGCGAGGCCGTGCAGGCTGAATTCTTCTTCGCTGTAGAACTTGCCCAGGCTGCTGGCGGCGGTGTGATCGAGCAAACGGGTGGTCGCCACCAGGCGGCCGGTGTTCAGGTCACGCACGCCGATGTGGCTGCAGTGAACATCATAGTCATCCATGTCCAGACCCAGCTCCGCGCCATTCAGCTTGGCGTTGAACTCGCCGCTGAACACGTTGAAGCGCAAGGCCTGGGCTTGCTGCAAGGCCTCGGCGCCGATCAGGCGTTCGGCTTGCAGGCGGCGTTCATTGCCGGTGTCGCTGATGCGGGCGATCTGAGTCATGTGAATCTCCGTACGGGCCTTTAACCCGTCATGGGTTGCAGCCGATCGACTTTCTTTATGCAGCCGTGTTGTGCAAAGTCAGGCTATGTAGCCCCGGTGTCATCGCCATGAATGTTTGGTGATGCTTATATGACAGCCCACGAGGAGCCTCTGATGACCTGGTCGACCCTGCTGGAATGCCGTGAACGCCTGCCCGCCATTGCCGATCTGGCGGAGGGCTTCGCCACGTTGCTGCAGCAACTGGGCAGCGTGACGCCGTTCGAACTGGCGGTGGCGGGAGGGCGGCGGATGGCGACGCCGGGGCTGGCGTTTCTGGTGGGTTATCAGGCGGCGTTGCGCATGCTCTGGCCGAGCGCGCCGCCGAGCCTCGGTGCGATGTGCGCGACCGAGCAGCGCAGCCTGCGCCCGGCGGACATGCAGACCCGGCTCACGGATCTGCGCCTCACCGGGCAAAAGGATTTCGTCACCGCCGGCGATGCGGCGGACTGGCTGCTGATCGCCGCGCGCAGTGAACAACCCGGCGAATCACCGCGCCTGAGCCTGGCGGTGGTGTATCCCGGCGAGCCCGGCGTGCGGGTGGAAAAACTCCCGGCGCTGCCGCTGATGCCGGACATCAGCCATGGTCGGCTGCATCTCGATGATGCGTTGTGTGAGCTGCTCGCCGGGGACGGTTGGGATGCCTACGTCAAACCGTTCCGCACCCTTGAAGACGTTTACGTGTTGAGCGCGATGACCGCGTGGCTGTACGGCGTCGCTCAGGACAGCGGCTGGCCGCAGCCGCTGCAATTGCGCTTGCTGGCGCTGTTGGCCGGTTGCGCGGAAGTGAGTCGCCAGCCGCCGAACAATCCCGCCGGGCATGTGTTGCTCGGTGGTTTGTTTGCGCAGTTCGACGGGCTTAAAGAGGAAGTCGATCAGGCACTGCGTGACGGCAATCCCGAGTGGGCGACGATGTGGCAGCGCGATCAATCGGTCATGCAACTGGCGGCTGGCGCGCGGGCCAAACGACTGGCCAAGGCGTTGGCGGCTAACCAAAACACTTCTGTCATGAACCCCGGCTAGTCTTGTCAGGTTCATCTCCAGAGCCCTCACCATGTTCAAAGGCCTGTCCCTGTTTCTGCTGCTGATCAGCTTCACGGTTCAGGCCGAACAATGGCCGGGCGAGCAGTGGTCGACCGGCCCGAAACTCACCAGCCCGGCCGTCGATGCATTGGAGGCCTACGCCTTCCCGACCCGCGATGACAGCACCCGAAAAGGCATCCGCACCGACGCCTTGCTGGTGATCCGTGACGGCCAGCTCATCTACGAACGCTACGCCGCCGCGACCACCGCCGACACTCCGCACCTGACCTGGTCGATCAGCAAAAGCCTGATGGCCGCGGTGCTCGGCGTGGCGTACGGCGAAGGCCTGTTCAAGCTCGATGATCCGGCCGCGAAGTTTTATCCGGCGCTGGAAAAACACCCGGCCATTACCCTCAAGGATCTGCTGCACTGGGCCTCGGGCATCGACTGGCAGGAAGACTACGAATACGCCCCGCTGAAATCCTCGGTGGTGGCGATGCTCTACACCCGTGGCCACCGCGACATGGCCGCCTTCACCGCCGATCACGACAGCTACGCGCCAGCGGGGCAGGCGTTCCGCTATTCCAGCGGCGACAGCAATCTGTTGGCGGCGGCGCTGAAAACCATCGTCGGTCCGCAGCGTTATCCCGACTATCCGTGGACAGCGCTTTTCGATCCTTTGGGCATCCGCCATGCCACATGGGAAACCGACGCGACGGGCACGTTCGTCGCCTCTTCATACGCCTATATGACGGCCCGGGATCTGGCGCGAATCGGCCTGCTGATGGAACGGGACGGACGCTGGAACGACCGGCAGTTGCTGCCCAAAGACTGGGTCGCCTTCAACCGACAACCCTTCGCCGGCTACAAGGCCCATCAGGACGAAGCCGTGCCCGGCGGCCAGTGGTGGCTCAATCGCCCGGCAGACGGCGCCGCCTCGCCATGGTCCGACGCACCACCCGACACCTTCGTCGCTCTCGGCCACTGGGGTCAGGCGCTGTACGTGATCCCGAGTGAGAAACTGGTGATCGTGCGCTACGCCGATGACCGCGATGGCAGCTATCGCCACAACGAATTGCTCAAGCGTGTGCTCGGGGCGGTGCGGCCATGAAACTGTTCAGACGCATCCTGCTGGTGCTGTTGGTCCTGCTGCTGGGTTGGGGCTGGCACGAGCGCGAAAACCTGTGGGCCTTCCCGGACATCATCAGCGCCTACACCGCCAAGGAATATTGTTCGTGCCGTTACGTCATGAACAACGACGCCGAATATTGCCGGGGCTACGTGAAGCAGTGGCTGCCCAGCGAACTGACCGATGACCGCACGCAAAAACTAGTCACCGCCAGCGGCCTGGGACGCAGCAACAGCGCCCAATGGCAGGGCGAACGCCAGGGCTGTCGCCTCAATCCATGATTCAGACCCGATTGGCAAACCACTGAAAAACTCTGTGGGAGCGGGCTTGCCCGCGATTGCGGTGTGTCAGGCGCCGAAAATGTCACTTGTGCCGGCGCTATCGCTGGCAAGCCAGCTCCCACAGGATGGGTAAAGCTTGCGGTTCCACCCTGTGGAACCACATTCGATTGTCCTCTCGCGTGTCTCGCGGTTATCTGGCGGTGAGCACGACCTGCCGTTCACGTGTCGTGAAACAACACCGAACAACAAGACCGGGAACACCCGCGCGAGGAGAACCGTCATGCCCCGACATCAGCACATTCTGGCCTGGCTTAACGACGTGGCCAGCGACCTGCACGCCACCCGCCAGGACATTCACGCCCACCCTGAACTCGGTTTCGAAGAAAGCCGCACCTCGGCGCTGGTCGCCCGCTCGCTCGAAGAGTGGGGTTATGAAGTCCACACCGGCGTCGGCAAGACCGGCGTGGTCGGCGTGCTGCGCAACGGCAGCAGCACACGCAAACTCGGGCTGCGGGCCGACATGGATGCGCTGCCGATCATCGAGAACACCGGCGTCGCCTACAGCAGCCGTCATCAAGGCTGCATGCACGCCTGCGGGCATGACGGGCACACCGCGATGTTGCTTGGTGCGGCGCGTTATCTGGCCGCGACCCGCCAGTTCGACGGCACCCTGACGCTGATTTTTCAGCCCGCCGAAGAGGGGCAAGGCGGGGCCGAAGCGATGCTCGCCGATGGCCTGCTCGAGCGTTTTCCGTGCGACGCGCTGTTCGGCATGCACAACATGCCGGGCTTGCCGGCGGGGCATCTGGGCTTTCGCGAAGGGCCGATGATGGCTTCGCAGGACTTGCTCACGGTGACCATCGAAGGCGTCGGCGGCCACGGCTCGATGCCGCATCTGGCGGTGGATCCGTTGGTCGCTGCGGCCAGTGTGGTGATGGCTTTGCAAACCGTGGTCGCGCGCAACATCGACGCGCAGCAGGCAGCGGTGGTAACGGTCGGCGCATTGCAGGCCGGCGAAGCGGCGAACGTGATTCCGCAACAGGCGATCCTGCGCCTGAGCTTGCGTGCGCTGAATGCCGAGGTTCGCGAACAGACCCTGAACCGCGTGCGCTCGATCATCGAGTCCCAGGCCGAGAGCTTCGGCTGCACTTCAACCATCGAACACCGACCGGCCTACCCGGTGCTGGTCAACCACGCCGCCGAAACCGAGTTTGCCCGTCAGGTCGGCGTCGAACTGGTCGGCGCCGACGCCGTCGATGGCAACACCCCCAAACTGATGGGCAGCGAAGATTTCGCCTGGATGCTCCAGCGCTGCCCCGGCGCCTACCTGTTCATCGGCAACGGCGTGGCGCGGCCGATGGTGCATAACCCGGCCTACGACTTCAACGACGACATCCTGCTGACCGGCGCGGCGTATTGGGGCGCGCTCACCGAGAGCTGGCTCAAGCCGGCCTGATTTCTTCACTTTTTGCTGCCGCTGGAACGCAGGTGCGCACGCGCCTGCGTGGTCAACCCACAGCTTCTGGAGAATCCCCATGCAGCCTTCAAACTCTGGCGTTTCGCGCACCCGGCAAGTGGTCGCCGCCGTCATCGGCAACGCCCTGGAATGGTACGACTTCATCGTTTATGGCTTTCTGGCGAGCATCATCGCCCGCCAGTTTTTCCCGTCCGACGACGACTACGCCTCGCTGCTGATGGCGCTGGCGACTTTCGGCGTCGGCTTTTTCATGCGCCCGGTGGGCGGCATCCTGCTCGGCATCTACTCCGACCGCAAAGGGCGCAAGGCGGCGATGCAGATGATCATCCGCCTGATGACCGTGTCCATCGCCCTGATCGCGTTCGCGCCGAACCACGCCGCCATCGGCATGGGCGCGCCGTTGCTGATCGTGGTGGCGCGGATGCTTCAGGGTTTTGCCACGGGCGGTGAATACGCCAGCGCCACGGCGTTTCTGGTGGAGAGCGCGCCGGCCCATCGCAAGGGCTTGTACGGATCGTGGCAACTGGTCGGGCAATGCCTGGCGGTGTTCAGCGGCGCGGCGATGGTGGCGCTGGTCACGCACCTGTTTTCCCCCGAAGCGCTGGACAGCTGGGGCTGGCGGATTCCGTTTGTGCTCGGCCTGTTGATCGGCCCGGTGGGCCTGTGGATTCGCAAGCACATGGAAGAGCCGGAAGAGTTTCTCGAAGCGCGCAAGAAAGCCAAAGGCGCCGCTCCGGGCCTGTGGCAGGTGCTGCGCGAACATCGCCGCAGCCTGTTGGTGTCGATGGGCCTGGCATGCGGGGCGACGGTGTCGTTCTACGTGGTGCTGGTGAACATGCCGACCTTCGCCCACAAAAATCTCGGTCTGCCGCTGGATCAGGTGTTGCTGGTGCAGATGCTTGCGGTGGGGTTGATGACCGTGGTGATTCCGTTCTCCGGCGCCCTGTCGGATCGCCTCGGTCGGCGGCCGGTGCTTATGGCCTTCACCCTGGCGTTTTTCGTCATGGTCTATCCGCTTTACGTGTGGGTTGCGGCGGCGCCTTCGATCGAGCGTTTGCTGGTGATGCAACTGCTGCTGTGCACGGCGATTGGCGGATTCTTCGGCCCGGCCCCGACCGCATTGGCTGAGCAGTTCCCGATTGAAGTGCGCTCCACCGGCGTGTCCGTGGCCTACAACGTGGCGGTGATGGTGTTCGGTGGTTTCGCGCCGCTGATCGTCACCTGGCTGAGTAAAGTTCTGAACACCCCGGTGGCGCCGTCGTTCTATGTCTTGTTCGCTTGCCTGCTGACCCTGCTCGGTACTTACTGTTTGCAGGAGGCACCACGCGCAAAGAAATCCGTTGCGCTCAACCTGGGAGTGAAACCGTGAGTCCGTTAGCCATTGATCCGATTGTCGCCCTCGACGCCGATGCGCTGTCCCGGGCGATCCATGCCCGCAAGGTGTCGTGCCGCGAGGTGATGCAGGCCTACCTGACGCACATCGACCGCTTCAATCCGATGGTCAACGCGCTGGTGTCGATGCGCCCGCAGGACGTGCTGCTGAGCGAGGCCGATGAGTGTGACCGGCAACTGGATCGCGGCGAGTCCCGGGGCTGGATGCACGGCATGCCCCAGGCCATCAAAGACCTGGCGGCCACCGCCGGATTGCGCACGACCCTCGGCTCGCCGCTGTTCGCCGAGCAAGTGCCGCAGCACGACGCGATCAGCGTGGCGCGGGTTCGCGACTGCGGCGCGATCATCATCGGTAAGAGCAACGTCCCGGAATTCGGCCTCGGTTCGCAGACCTACAACAGCGTGTTCGGCACCACCACCAACGCCTACGATCCGGGCCTGATCGCCGGCGGCAGCAGCGGCGGAGCGGCGGTGGCGCTGGCCCTGCGTCTGCTGCCGGTGGCGGATGGCAGCGACATGATGGGCTCGCTGCGCAATCCGGCGGCGTTCAACAACGTGTTCGGCTTCCGCCCGTCCCAGGGCCGCGTGCCCCATGGCCCGATGCCGGAAGTGTTCGTCCAGCAACTGGCCACCGAAGGGCCGATGGGGCGCACGGTCACCGACGTCGCGCGGTTGCTCTCGACCCAGGCCGGCTACGATCCGCGCGTGCCGCTGTCGCTGGCTGATGAACCACGGGATTTCGGGCTGGATCTGCAACAGGACTGCAGCGGTCTGCGCCTCGGCTGGCTCGGCGATTACAACGGCTATCTGCCGATGGACGACGGCGTGTTGAGCCTGTGTGAATCGGCGCTGGTGGATTTCAGTGCGCTGGGCTGTCAGGTCGAGGCCTGCCAGCCGGACTTTTCCATGGAGCGCCTGTGGCAGACCTGGCTCACCCACCGGCATTTTCTGGTGCAGGGCAGCCTCGGCGCGGCCTATGCCGACCCGCAAAAACGGGCGCTGCTCAAACCCGAAGCGCAATGGGAAATCGAGGGCGGTTTGCGTCTGACGGCAGCCGAGGTCTATCAGGCGTCGGTCGCGCGCAGTGAGTGGTATCGCGCGTTGAGCGAGTTGTTCGAGCGTTACGATTTCCTGCTGTTGCCCACCGCCCAAGTGTTCCCTTTTGATGCACAGCAAGCGTGGCCGCGAGTCGTCGGCGGGCAAACCATGGACACCTATCACCGCTGGATGGAGGTGGTGATCGGCCCGACTCTGGCGGGGTTGCCGAGCATCAGCGTGCCGGTGGGTTTCAACCCGGCAGGGCTGCCGATGGGCCTGCAAATCATCGGCCCGGCCCAGGCGGATCGGGCGGTGCTACAACTGGCCTACGCCCATGAACAGCTGACCCGCTGGGTCGAACGGCGACCGCCGGCATGCCTGCAATCGGCCTGAGCGGCCCGCATCTTGCTGCACGAAGTGATCTTTCATCCGTATCCATGGAGGTCGAACACATGGGCAGCAAGGCAGACACCGGCAGCGTGCGCTCGGTCGAACGGGCGCTGGCCATCGTCGAGTTGCTCGGCGAGCATCAGGCGCTGGGGCTGGAGGAATTGCACTACCTGACGACTCTGCCCAAGGCCACGGTGTCGCGGATGCTCGCGACCTTGCAGGAGCAGGGCTGGATCTATCGCGGCCTCAGCGACCGTCGCTACCGGTTGTGCGCCAAACGGCTGTTCGGTGATCGTCAGCAACGTTTCAAGCGCCACCTGGTGGAAAGCGCCGCGCCGATGCTGCTGGAACTCAGCGAACGCACCGGGCTGGTGGCGGATCTGTCGTGCTTCGACGGCGAGCGGGTCGAAGTCATGGAAAGCGCGATCCCGCAAGTGCTGCGCAAACGCTATCCGAACAACTGTCAGATCGTCGGCCATCACGCCAGCCTGTTTCATTCGGCGATGGGCCGCGCGTGCCTTGGCGAACTCGACAGCCAGGACGTTAAGCGTCTGGCCGAACGCGAACAACTGGCGGATGACGGTGTGTTGCAGGCCACCGAACAAGCCTTGCATCAGGGCTTCGGCCAGCGCACCGAAGGCTATTGGGAATACCCGGTGCGCCTGCCGTTCCTGATTCGTGCGGTGGCGTTGCCGATCCGTGCCCAAGGGCGGCTGGTCGGCAGCATGGCGCTGCACTGGCCAATGGATCAGGCGCCGGTGGAGCGGGTGCTGAGCCTGCACCTCAACAGCCTCGCGTCGACCATCGGCGAGGTGCAGCAGGCATTGGCCTGAGTGTTTGCAGAGACTGACAGTTTGCAATAACGCCAAGGCCAGTTAAGGTTCGTGCAGGTTTATCGGCCCCACGAGTCTTCAATGTTCAACCGTTCTCTGTGCAACGCCTTCGCCGGCCTGCTGCTGGGCGCCGCTGCGCTGCCGGCCCAGGCCAACTGGTATCTGGACGGCGAGTCGTCGCGGCTGTCGTTCGTCAGCACGAAAAACGCCAACGTGTCCGAAGTGCAGCGCTTTCTGGTACTGCACGGCAAGGTCGATCCCGATGGCCGCGCCGTGGTCGAAGTCGAACTGGATTCGATCAACAGCGGCATCCCGCTGCGCGACGAGCGCATGCGCAAGGAGCTGTTCCAGATCGAGCAATTCCCCGAGGCGACCATCACCACCCAGATCGACCTGCGCCCGATCAACGATCTGGCCCCCGGTGCACAGCTTGAATTGCGCCTGCCGCTGACCGTCAACCTGCACGGCAAACAGCACGAATACCCCGCCGAACTGCTTGCCACGCGTCTCGATGACCGACGCTTTCAAGTGGTGACGCTGGAGCCGCTGGTGATCAGCGCCGAGGATTTCGATCTGCTGCCGGGCCTGGAAAGCCTGCGCAACATGGCCGGCCTGTCGGCCATCAGTCTGTCGGTGCCGGTGGGTGCGGTGCTGATCTTCACGGCGCGCTGACATGCGCGGCGCGGTGTTTCCGTGGCGTGATGGCAACCGCTTCGAGCTGTTGATCGACGGCCCGCAATTCTTCCCGCGCATGCTCGACGAGATCGCCCGCGCCCGCGAGCAGATCGAACTGGAGCTGTATCTGGTGGAAGCCGGTGCCTGTGCCGAAACCATCGTGCAGGCGCTGGTACTGGCGGCGGAGCGGGGCGTGCGGGTGCGTTGCCTGTTCGATGATTACGGCAGCCTCGCGTTCACCCTCACGCTGCGCCGGCGGCTGACTGGTGCCGGGGTCGAGCTGCGTTTTTACAATCGGCTGAACTGGCGGCGCTGGGTCGGCAATTTCTATCGCGATCATCGCAAGCTGTTGTTGGTCGACCAGCGTCTGGCGGTGGTCGGCGGCACCGGGGTCACCGATGAGTTCTGGACGCCGGGCCACGACACCAGCGAATGGCACGAGGTCATGGTGGAAATCACCGGCCCGCTGGTGCTCGACTGGCAGTTGCTGTTCGACCGCCAATGGATCGCCAACCGCCATCGCCGGGCCTGGCGGCCCAACGCGCATTTCGGCCTGCCACGACTGCCGCGCGTGCCGGACACGGGCGAGGGCATGGGCCGCGTGGCCTACGCCGACGCCCGCCAGCATCGCGACATTCTGCAATCGTTGTTCCGTGCACTGAACAGCGGCCAGCAGCGGATCTGGCTGGCGACGCCGTATTTCCTGCCGACCTGGAAAATCCGCCGCTCCCTGCGCAAGGCCGCTGCCCGTGGCCTCGACGTGCGCCTGCTGCTGACCGGGCCGCGCACCGATCATCCGTCGGTGCGCTACGCGGGGCATCGCTACTACCCGCGCCTGCTCAAGGCCGGGGTGAAAATCTACGAATACCAGCCGTGTTTCCTGCACCTGAAAATGGTGCTGGTGGACGATTGGGTCAGCATCGGCTCATGCAATTTCGATCACTGGAATCTGCGCTTCAACCTTGAGGCGAATCTGGAAGCGCTGGACACGTCATTGACGGCAGCGGTGGCGGCGAGTTTCGAGAAGGACTTCGGCCTGAGTCAGCAGGTGAGCCTGGAGGAATGGCGGAAACGGCCACTGTGGCGGCGGGTGAAGCAGCGGGTGTGGGGCTGGGTGGATCGGGTGGTGGTCAATCTGCTCGATCGTCGCGGCTAGTCGCAGCTTTCATACCTTTAGAAGGACCTGTGGGAGCTGGCTTGCCAGCGATAAGGCCGGCACGTTCAACATCTTCGTTGACTGTGCGTCCGCCATCGCTGGCAAGCCAGCTCCCACAAATTTTTGCAGTGTGAAAACTGTTACAGCAACTCAAAGCTCTGCTGCGTCACGTCCTGGGAATCCAGGCCGATCTGCACGTTGAACTTGCCAGGCTCGGCCGCGTACTTGAGCTGGGCGTTGTAGAACTTCAGGTCATCTTCGGTGATGGTGAAGTGCACGACCTTCTGCTCGCCGGCCTTGAGCATGATTTTCTGGAAGTTCTTCAGCTCCTTGACCGGACGGATCATCGATCCGGTGACGTCCTGAATGTACAGCTGCACCACGGTTTCGCCGTCGCGCTTGCCGGTGTTCTTGACCATGACGCTGGCGTCGAGCTTGCCGGTGGCGTTCAGGGTGGTCGACGACAGCGCCATGTCGCTCAGACTGAAGTCGGTGTAGCTCAGGCCGTAACCGAACGGGAACAGGGGACCTGTGGTGTCATCGAAATACTGCGAGGTGTAGTTGCCCGGTTTGCCCGGCGTGAACGGCCGGCCAATGCTCAGGTGGTTGTAGTAGGTCGGGATCTGGCCCACGGAGCGCGGGAAGGTCACCGGCAGTTTGCCCGACGGGTTGTAGTCGCCGAACAGCACGTCGGCGATGGCGTTGCCGCCCTCGGTGCCGCTGAACCAGGTTTCCAGAATCGCGTCAGCCTGTTCTTTCTCTTCGAGGATCGTCAGCGGACGGCCGTTCATCAGCACCAGCACCAACGGCTTGCCGGTGGCTTTCAGGGCACGGATCAGTTCGCGCTGGTTTTCCGGGATGTTCAGGTCGGTGCGGCTCGACGATTCGTGGGACATGCCACGGGATTCACCCACGGCTGCAACCACAATGTCGGCGTCCTTGGCGGCTTTCACCGCTTCGTCGATCAGCACGTTGGCCGGACGCGGGTCATCGACCACTTCCGGGGCGTCGAAGTTGAGGAAGTTCAGGTAGTCGAGAACCTTCTTGTCGCTGGTGATATTGGCGCCACGGGCGTAGATCAGGTTCGCCTTGTCGCCGATCACATTGCTCATGCCGTCGAACAGGGTCACCGATTGCGCCGGACGACCGGCGGCAGCCCAACTGCCCATCATGTCGATCGGGGCCTTGGCCAGCGGACCGACCAGCGCAACCTTCGCGGTTTTCTTCAGCGGCAGGGTTTCGTTCTGGTTTTTCAGCAGCACCAGGCTGCGGCGGGCCACTTCACGGGCGTCGGCGCGGTGCAGACGGCTGTCGGCGTAGGTGTCGGCCGGATCGTCTTCAGCCTTGCCGATGCGCAGGTACGGGTCCTTGAACAGGCCCATGTCGTACTTGGCAGCGAGCACTTCACGCACCGCGTTGTCGATGTCCTTCTGTTCGATCTCGCCGGACTTGAGCAGCCCCGGCAGCTCTTTGCCGTACAGGGTGTCGTTCATGCTCATGTCGATGCCGGCCTTGATCGCCAGCTTCGCCGCTTCACGCCCATCGCGGGCCACGCCGTGCTTGATCAGTTCGAAGATCGCGCCGTGGTCGCTGACTGCCAGGCCCTTGAAGCCCCAGTCCTTGCGCAGCAGGTCGTTCATCAGCCAGGTGTTGGCGGTGGCCGGAATACCGTTGACCGAGTTCAACGCCACCATCACGCCACCGGCGCCGGCGTCGATGGCGGCGCGGTACGGTGGCAGGTAGTCCTGGTACATCTTCACCGGGCTCATGTCGACGGTGTTGTAGTCGCGACCACCCTCGACAGCGCCGTACAGGGCGAAGTGCTTGACGCTGGCCATGATGCTGTCGGCCGCGCTCGGGGTCTCGCCCTGATAGGCCTTGACCATGACTTTGGCGATGCGCGAGGTCAGGTAGGTGTCTTCACCGAAACCTTCGGAGCTGCGGCCCCAGCGCGGGTCGCGGGAGATGTCGACCATCGGCGCGAAGGTGATGTCGAGGCTGTCGGCGGCGGCTTCTTTGGCTGCTACGCGCCCGGACTGGCCGATGGCGTCCATGTCCCAGCTCGATGCCAGGGCCAGCGGAATCGGGAATATCGTACGGTGACCGTGGATCACGTCGTACGCGAAAAACATCGGAATCTTCAGGCGGCTGCGCATGGCAGCGTCCTGCATCGGGCGGTTTTCCGGGCGGGTGATCGAGTTGAAGGTGCCGCCGATGTTGCCGGCGGCAATCTCTTTGCGGATCAGCTCGCGGGGCATTTCCGGGCCGATGCTGATCAGGCGCAACTGGCCGATCTTCTCGTCGAGGGTCATTTGTTTCATCAGGTTACTGATGAACGCATCCTTGTTTTCCAGGGGTACCGGGGTCGTGGCGGCCAGTACTTGATGACTGGCCAGGCTGACGAACAGGCCCAGCAAACACAGCTTCTTCATGAATAGTTTTCTCAAGGGCGCAAACGGCGTTACAACGCCGGCCAGCCAAAATTTAGGGAGCGACTATTGTTGTTCGGGTGTTGACGCAAAAAACGACGCCGAATAAACGCTGCCGGATCGAGCAGCGTGATCGCGCAGGGCCTCTTTTTAGCCCATCGGCCCGCCGCAATCCAGTGGCGCGGGCGATTATGCCCCAAGAGCCGACCGAGAAGGTTTCGCGCTCGTATTTTCATGAAATGTGCAAGGGAGCACCCGTCCGATGAATGTCAGTCCTGTCTACCGCTCGCGTTTGCAGGTCGCCACCTTGCTGGTGCTGGCCACGTTGTTGACTGCTTGCGGCATCAACAACATCCCGACCCTCGACGAACAGGCCAAGGCTGCCTGGGGCCAGGTGCAGAACCAGTACCAGCGGCGCGCCGACCTGATTCCCAATCTGGTGGAAACCGTGAAGGGCTATGCCAAGCACGAGGAAGCAACCCTGACTGCGGTGATCGAGGCCCGGGCCAAGGCGACTTCGATCCAGGTCGATGCCAGCACCCTCGACAACCCGGAAAAGCTCAAGCAGTTCCAGCAGGCCCAGGATCAACTGACCGGTGCCTTGAGCCGCTTGATGGTGGTGTCCGAACGTTACCCGGACCTGAAGGCCAACCAGAACTTCCTCGCCCTGCAATCGCAACTCGAGGGCACGGAAAACCGCATCGCCGTGGCCCGTCGTGATTTCATTCTGGCTGTGCAGAAATACAACACCGAGATCCGCACCTTTCCCGGTCGCCTGTGGCACAGCGTGATGTACAGCGATCTGCCGATCCGTGAGACCTTCGAAGCCACCAGCCCCGGCGCGGACAAGGCCCCGGAAGTGAAGTTCTGAGCCGGGGATGCCCATGCGTGTGTTGAAGATGGGCCTGGTGCTGATGCTGTGGCTGTTCACCGTCAGCGCCCGGGCCGAAATGACCTTTCCGGCGCTGACCGGGCGGGTGGTGGACGACGCGCAGATGATCGAGCCGTCGGTGCGCGCACAACTGAGCCAGCAGTTGCAGGCCCACGAACAGGCAACCGGTGAGCAGTTGGTGGTCGTGACCTTGCCGAACCTGCAAGGCGCCACCATCGAGGACTACGGCGTCGAACTGGGCCGACACTGGGGCATCGGCCAGAAGGACAAGAACAACGGCGCCCTGTTGATCGTCGCCCGGGACGAGCGCAAATTGCGCATCGAAGTCGGCTACGGGCTGGAGGATCGCCTGACCGATGCCCAGAGTTCGGTGATCATCCATCAGGTGATCACGCCGTCGTTCAAGGCCGGCAACTTCAGCAAGGGCATCAGCGACGGCGTGGCGGCGATGCTGGTGGTGCTGGGCGGCAATCCGCTGGACGAACCGTCCACGGTGTATGAGTCGGCTGGCGATCCCTCGGATGATTTCGTCTCGCGCCACCCGGCATTGTTCGTATTTCTGGTGATGTTGTTCATCCTGACTATTTTTGTCTGCCAGATGCTCGGTATCCTTCCCGCCGGCCGGGGCGGCTCCGGAGGAGGGGGCGGCTTTGGCGGTGGTGGATTTGGCGG